>CAISYZ010000026.1 GCA_903889895.1 uncultured Verrucomicrobia subdivision 3 bacterium
ATCAAGGGTGACCTCGCCCAGTTCCGCGAACTCGCGGCCTTCGCGCAGTTCGGCTCCGACCTCGACGCGAAGACGCAGGCGCTGCTCGAACGCGGCAAGCGCATCATCGAAATCTTCAAGCAGAACCAATACAATCCACTCGCCGTCGAAGTGCAGGTGCTCGTCCTCTGGGCCGCGCAGAACAATTTCTTTGACGATGTTGCCGTGGACAAGGTGAAGGACTTTCAGGGCAAGCTGGTTGATTTCATCCAGACGCGCAAAGCCGAATTGCTCGGCAAGATTCGCGCCGAAAAGGCCATCAGCGACGCCATCGCAACGGAGTTGAAAACGGCGGTCGGAGAATTCAAGCAGACTTACCGCTGATAATTCATGGCCAGCACGCGCGACATACGCCGACGCATCAAGTCGGTCAAGAACACCGCCCAAATCACCAAGGCGATGCA
The DNA here is from genome assembly GCA_903889895.1 of uncultured Verrucomicrobia subdivision 3 bacterium. Classification (GTDB taxonomy): domain Bacteria; phylum Verrucomicrobiota; class Verrucomicrobiia; order Limisphaerales; family UBA11358; genus UBA11358. The sequence goes on from CAISYZ010000026.1 coordinate 444, forward strand.
GATGGTTGCGGCGGCGAAGATGCGCAAGGCCCAGCAAGCCGCGCTCGTCGGGCGTCCCTACGCGCAGTTGATGAACGAAATCATGGCCAAGGCCGCCGAAGGCACGGTCGGTTTCGATCATCCGCTGATGCAGTCGCGAGTCGGAGCCAAGCGCGCGGTGATTCTCGTCAGCTCGGATCGCGGTCTGTGCGGCGGTCTGAACAGCAATCTTTTTCGCGAAGTCACCAAGCTCGACAAGGACACGGTGTTCATCACCGCCGGCAAAAAGGCCGCGCAGTTCATCGCGCGCACCAAGCGCACGCTGGCGGCGGAATTTACCTACAAGGACACGCCGGAATTTACGGAAGCCCGCGCGATTTCAAAATTCGTGCAGCAGTTGTTTCTGAAGGGCGAAGTGGCGGGTGTGGACATTCTGTTTCCGAAATTTGTCAACACGCTCACGCAGTCGCCGGCGCTGGTGCCGTTTCTGCCGATCGGCCAACTCACCGCTGCGTCCGCCGGCATCAACGAGCCGAAGAAAGAATTAGCCGCGCACAGCTCCACGGAGATTTTCGAGTTCGAGCCGGACGAGGAAACCGTCCTCGGCGAATTGCTGCCGCACAGTTTGAATTTCCAGATGCATCAGATTTTGCTGGAGACCAAGGCGAGCGAGCAGAGCGCCCGCATGGTGGCGATGAAGAACGCCACGGACAACGCCAAGGAAATCATCAAGAGCCTGACGCTCGAATACAACAAGCTGCGCCAGGCCAACATCACGAAAGAACTTTTGGAAATCACCACCGCGCAGATGGCGGTGGGTTGAAAAATTTAGCAAACACATTTTAAGAACATGAGCAAAGGTAAAATCGTTCAAATCATCGGCCCGGTCGTGGACGTCGAGTTCGCCGGCGGCGTGCTGCCCGCGATTTACAACGCGCTGACCGTCAGCTACGAGATGCCCGGTTCGGGCACGACCAAGTTGACGCTCGAAGTGCAGCAGCATCTCGGCGACAACTGGGTGCGCGCCGTCGCCATGAGCACCACCGAGGGGCTCAAGCGCGGTTACGAAGTCGCCGACACCGGCGGACCGATTTCCATGCCCTGCGGCGAAAGCGTGATGGGCCGCGTGTTTAACGTCACCGGCGACCCTGTTGACGAACAAGGCCCGGTAAAGGCCGACAAATATAATCCAATTCATCGTCAGGCGCCCGCGCTGGTGGATCAATCCACGTCGCCGCAGATTCTCACCACCGGCATCAAGGTCATTGATTTGATCTGCCCGTTCCTCAAAGGCGGCAAGGTCGGCGCGTTCGGCGGGGCCGGTGTCGGTAAGACGGTCGTCATCATGGAACTGATCAACAACATCGCGAAGCTGCACGGCGGCATCTCGATGTTCGCGGGCGTCGGCGAACGCACCCGCGAAGGCAACGATCTTTACAACGAAATGATCGAGGCCGGCGTAATCAAGGTGAAGAAAGATGAAAAAGG
>CAISYZ010000027.1 GCA_903889895.1 uncultured Verrucomicrobia subdivision 3 bacterium
GTGAATACCGCAGGAATGCGGGGAACCACCCTCAAGGAAGCGTCGCAGAATTGAAATCGAAAAATGACCGGACAGCGAGAATAGCCAGATTTTACCGAAATGAAATCGTTGTCAGCAAAACCTTAACCGGACAGTAGTGGAATATTATATCGAACTTCAGCGACGCGAAGGATTAGAGCCTATCGAACTTGTGGGTGCTTGGGATCAAAATACGCCGGATCGTATTTCACAATTCTTTCGTGCTGGAATCGCGGCTTCACGCCTTCTTGAACAAGAGATTCCGCTCCGAGAAAGAAGCAGCAACCAGTCGATCGGAAATCAGGTTGCTGATTTTTTTGTTCCTGCAATCAACGCGCACCTTCAAGGCTATCGGATCGATCCGTGTTCTGGTGGCGGATACCCTGACAAGATCCTTGTTGAAATCGCATCCGGTCGGACTTTTGCTTTTGAGTTAAAAGCAACATCTACATGGGATGAGAGTGATTCGAATCGCCGGGTCCTCACCTCGTCATCGCGCAAATTGCGTCAGCGTTTTGGCGGAACGGCTAATCATGTTCTGGCAACAATTCTCTATTCAACGGAGAATCTGAGATCGCAAGTGCTTTCACTTCGGCTCGACTTTATCGAGCCAGATACTTTGGTAAATATCAGGTTGGAAGCATCAGTCAGCCATCGGCTATTGACTCAAGCCACACATACGAGTGTCACGATTCCTTGAAAGGTATGGTTCTAAACATTTCATCAAGTCGCGGGGTTGAATGTTTTGGCAAGAATTCAACTGGAATTCTGTGCGAGGAATTAAGGTCGTTTCGACAATTCAATGGAGCGACCAAATTGAGCACCACGAGCACTGTAGGTGGACAAGAAATCCCAACATTCACAAATGAATTTTGGACTTCAAAACAGCGCGCCGCCAATCGGCTTCACGAGATTTCTTATCGGGCGTGTTTCAAGCCACAGTTGCCACGGTTTTTTATCGAACGACTCACAAAACCGGGAGATATAGTTTTTGATCCGTTCATGGGACGCGGCACAACCTTGTTGGAGGCTGCCTTGCTTGGGCGTGTTCCATCCGGCTGTGATGCCAACCCGCTTTGCCAAAAATTGATTGCCCCGAGGCTTAATCCACCCACCATTTTGAAAGTTCAAGAACGGCTGGCAGAAATTAATTTTGATGCCGTCGCCAAAATGCCGAAAGGCCTGTTGGCATTTTATCACCCACAAACGCTGCAACAAATTTGTGCGCTGAGGTCTTATTTATTGGGACGGGAAAAAAGTCGCCTGCTTGATTCGGTTGATGCGTGGATTCAAATGGTCGCGTTGAACCGGCTGACTGGCCATTCGCCGGGATTTTTCTCGGTCTATACCATGCCACCAAATCAGGCCGTCTCCATCGAATCACAACTGCGCATCAACAAACGTCTCGGACAGAAGCCGGAATTTCGTTCCGTGCCTGATTTGATTCTTGCGAAAACCAAAAGCCTGCTTGGAACTTTATCGGACGCTGAACGAAAAGCATTGCGCGGTAGCGGCGCAAAGGCCGAAATTCTCGTGCGCTCTTGCGAATACCTGCCGGAAATTTCTGACGACAGCATAAACCTCGTGGTCACCTCGCCGCCCTTTTTGAATGTCGTGGACTATGCGAGCGACAACTGGCTTCGTAATTGGTTTGTCGGCTTGGATGAAAACGCAGCGCAATTCGTCATTCACAAAAAGCTGGAAGATTGGGAGGCAAGCATTGGGCGGGTGCTGCTGGGGTTGCATCGGATTCTACGGCCCGGTGGCTGGATTGCATTCGAGGTAGGCGAAATTCAACGCGGTAAAATTCAACTCGAAGATTCAGTGATTTCCGCTGGTATTGCTGCCGGACTTGAGCCGGAACTGGTTCTTATTAACAGCCAGCAGTTCACCAAGACGGCGAATTGCTGGGGTGTTCGAAATAATGACTTGGGCACAAACACGAATCGCGTAATTCTTTTTAAGAAGCGTTTTTAAAGATATTTTCATTCTCACAACGCTAGGCTTCACTCACCCAACACCCAGCATCCGAGCCGGTGGTATTTCGTCGCTCCTACTTCGCTGAGCACAAGGACAATCTCTTTAACCCGCCAACACACCGGAGCAATCGACTTCGGCGTCAGTTCCTGTTGGTCATACAAAATGGTCAGGTGCGGTTCAAATTTTGGCGTCGAAGAAGCCATAGAACCAAGTTTTGAAAATTCGGCGCAGAGCAATCTATGCAGGCTCATTATCCCGTCACTTTCATGATTGTTATTCAGAAGAACAACCGCACGATTTCCAGTCTGTCCGCGAAAGCTCATCACCCGGTCGAGTTTGATTTCAAACGGACTTATGATTGGCGCAACAGCCTTACAAGCGCGGCCGATGCGCTCAATCACTGTTTCAGGTGGGTGCATAACGCGGCGAGGAATAGGCAGAGAAACATGCAGGTGGGCGACGGGACGCAATTTTCCCCGCAGGCCATGCATCTTACGAAGTGAATTTCCAAGTTCGCTGATTTGTTGTGCTGCGTAATTATCAGGGAAGATGGCGAGGACCAGATTGTAATCAGGACCGCCGGGTCGCGGCGTTTCAAAAAGTGAAAGTTGTTCATTCATAATTTAGACCTAATTTAAAATATTCTGGAGCAGTTTGGCACTGAATCCACGCACAGGGGAGGCAGCCTGATTGATCGAAGTCAGGCGTCTGATATCCGAATAAACTGCGACAAAAGTTTTTGATTTAAGTTTTTGTTACAAGCATCGTATTGAGCAAATCAAAGCCATGCAATGTTATGAGCAAGAGCACAACCAATAAAAATGACTTGTCCCCAAAACAACGCGACGAGTTGCTGGCCACGTTGAAAGCCCGGTTTGACGCGAACAAGGGCCGTCACCCGGGTTTGGTGTGGGCCAAGGTGCAGGCGCGGTTGGAGGCCAGGCCGGACAAGCTGTGGTCGCTCGCGGAAATGGAACGCACCGGCGGCGAACCGGATGTCGTCGGTCAGGATAAAAAGTCGGGCGAGTTCGTCTTCATGGATTGTGCCGCGCAAAGTCCCAAGGGCCGCGTCAGTTTTTGCTACGACCGCGCGGCGTTGGATGCGCGCAAGGAACACAAACCCAAAAACTGCGTCCTGGAGGCGGCGGCGGCCATGGGCGTGTCGGTGTTGTAGGAGGATGTATATTTCGCGCTGAAACAGCTGGGCGAGTTCGACAC
>CAISYZ010000028.1 GCA_903889895.1 uncultured Verrucomicrobia subdivision 3 bacterium
TCAAGCCGGGCGAAAAATCCTGCCCGGTCGTGTTCTGGAAACCGATGAAGGTGCAGGACAAGGAAACCAAGGAGGAAAAGAAAATTCCGTTTCTGCGCCTGTATCACGTCTTCAACGTGTCGCAATGCACGGGCTTGAAGAACATTCCGCCAGCGGACGACACAGCCTTCATTCAAACCTTGCCGGCGGAACTGGTGGCGAATATGCCGCAACGTCCCGTCATCAAGCATGGCATGAATATGGCGTCTTATTCCCCCGTCAGTGACGTGGTGAACATGCCCGACCGGGTGCGTTTCAAATCAGAGGATCATTATCATGCCACGCTGTTTCATGAATTGGTGCATTCAGTCGGCCATGAAAAGCGGCTGAAACGTGCCAGCATCATGGAGCGGAATGGCTATGGTTCCAATCCTTACGCCAAGGAGGAATTGATTGCCGAAATGGGCAGTGCATTTCTTTGCGGTTACGCCGGCATCGTGGATCAGACCATTGACAGTTCGGCGGCTTATCTCGAAGGCTGGCTGAAACAGTTGAAGGAAGACAAGACCCTCATCGTCCATGCGGCGGCGCAGGCGCAGAAAGCGGCGGACTTCATCCTTGGCCATAAACCGGAGTATCCGGCGGAAGCCATGATTCCCAAAATCTCGGTGCCGCCGAAACCGGCGGAGGTGTTGGCATGAGGGTGATCCATCCGCAGGAATTCAAGGTGATGTCCCTGCGTGATTGTCCCGTGCCCAGTGAAATGCTGGTGTGCGAGACGCCACGACAGGTGGTGGATTACTGGCGGTTGCACATCGCCACGGCACCGCACTTCAATCCCGAATGCGAGTGTATGGCGGTGTTGCTATTGAACACGCGCAAGCGGGTCAAAGGGCATCAGTTGTTGAGCATCGGCACGATGGACACGATTCTCGTGCATCCGAGGGAGGTCTTCCGCTGTGCGATTATCGCAGCGGCGGCTGCCATCGTGGTCATCCACAATCATCCCAGTGGTGAAAGCACCCCATCTGAGGCCGACATCAAAGTGACCCGCGATTTGACTCGCGCCGGTCAACTGTTGAAGATCGAGTTGATTGACCATGTGGTCATCGGTAACCAAAACCATACCTCGCTAAGAGAATTGGGTTACCTGGCTTGCTAAAAAACAACCCCGACCATTTTATGGCCGGGGCTTTTATTTGGTGGTGAACTGACACAAAAAAGTTCACAATTTTGACTCTGAAGTTTCGGGCTCATGGCGATTCAACGATGGGGCCGATACGCAGATAAATTTTAATCCACCGTGAACGAGAACAGCAATGCGATTTCAGCACCGGCACAATCCCGTTTTCTGGCTTTTTTTGACGAGTGCGGGGATCATTCGCTCGACAAAATCGACCGTGACTTTCCGCTATTCGTGCTCGCCTTGGTTTTGGTGGAGCGTTCCGTTTATCAAAATCAGATTTTGCCGGAGTTCAACAATTTTAAGCTCCGTTATTTTAATCACGAAGGCATCAATCTCCACAGCCGGGACATTCGACTGGCTGCCGGTCCCTTTTCATTGTTGTTGAATCCGGCCATCCGGCCGCAATTCATGGCGGAGTTGAGTGACATCATGGATCGGGTGCCGTTCACCCTTTTCATTTCCGCCATTCAGAAACAGGCCTATCTGGATCGACACGGCGGGGATGCTGCCAACCCCTACGATCTGGCCTTGGAATTTACGATGGAAGGATTGTTCCATTTCCTAGCCGCGCAGGGTGAGCGGCATCTACCCATCGTGGCTGACGCGCGTGGCAAACGGGAAGATAATATGCTGGAGCAGGTGTTTTCCCGCATGATGACGCAGGGCACCGTCAACATATCGGCGGAGCAGTTTCAGCAGCTGGATTGTCCGTTGAGTTTTCAGTCCAAGAAAAACAACATCCTAGGCGTGCAACTGGCCGATTTGTGCGCTCATCCGTGCGCACGGCATATCCTGAATCCGGCCAAACCAAACCGGGCGTTTGAAATCGCGCGGAAGCGCCTTTATCAGCGGGACGGGGTTAGTGGTTGGAAGGTGGTTCCCTGAAAATCAAATGGGCATCCCCCAGCTTTCGCCAAGAGACACCCACCGACCGAGAATTCTCAGTCCGCAGTCAGTATAGACCAGCGGCGGAAAATTGCAACCCCTGATCCGGGTCATATACCCGACCGCTACCGGCCGGGTATTACAATTGTTTCCGCGTCTGTGTTACAATGGGTTCATTATGAAAACAACCACCCCGAACCATGGCGCGCATCAAGGTCACCTGTAAAAAGTGCGGTAATATTTTCGATTGGAACGACCTTTGGCCGGATGGCTTGAAGCGTTGTCCGCTCTGCGGCATTTTGACCCGGCTCAATTATTTATTGCGTTGAAGGCGGCGGCGTCTGGCCAATTGCCCCTTGAATCCGCGCCGTCACATTGCTCACGCCTTCCGTCAGGCGGGCTTGCAGTTTATCGGATAACTGACCCAGCCGGGCCGGGCTGATGGGCACATAGTTCACCGCCATGGGGGTCCCGATCAGATTGCCGATGCTAAACTTGATTTGGGCCTCCGCTTTGTATTCCAGAAGTTTGAACAGAATCTGCGTTTCATCATCCTTCGTCTGTGCACACACAATCACGCCATTCCGGTAACCGGCGCTGGTGGCCAGATAGGTGGAGAAATCCTGTCGAAATTCAATCTGATATGTTTCCGGCAGGGGCGAGAAGTTTTTGGTGATCTGAAAGCTCGGCGGAATTTTTAACGCATACAAAATCGCGGTGTAAACCTGATCCACCGGCTTGGTGGTTTTGAACTCATGACTCGGGAACAGGTCGGCATCGCTGTTGTAACGAAGCGCATTTTTGAAAGCGAGGTTGCCATGTTCTAACCGCTCCAAGCGCAGCTTCTCCCGCTGTTCCGGCTCGCGGCGCTTGTATTCGGCCACCAGCGCCTTGGCTTCTGTATTGTCCGGAAAAATCTGCAGGGTCGTAGCCAGTTTATTTTGACCGCCGATGAAATCGCCCTGCAAGCCCAGTTGCTTCGCCCGTTGCAGGCTGCCTAAACCAGTGGCGTTTTGTTGCAACGCCGAAGCCTCCGCATCGCCGGGCTTGGCGATCAACGCCTCGCCGACGGACTTTAAGGCGGCATCATAATTTTCATCGTCCATGGCCTGCCGTGCCTTTTTCATGCTGCCGGTGTAATTGACGCTGATGAGATTGGTATGAAAGGAACTCGACTGATAGGCGGTAATCGTCAGCGGCGCCGCGACCGTTTCATAGCCGTCGTGTTGCAGCATGAAGATCCAGTCACCCGGCTTTAGTTCGTTCACCGTGAGCGGCGTCATGCCCCAATACCGGCCATCACTTGTTCGCACCGCCGCTCCCGGCGGTTCGGTTTCCAGCACCGCCGTGCCGTATAAAAATTCCAAGGCCAGTTGATTGGTGGTTCCCGCCGCAATGGTCACCGTTTGCGTCAGTTCATCCCGATGATGCTGGGCCTTCACTTGGTAGGTGCCTTCCGGCAATTCCCAGATTGAATACGGAAAGTTGACCGACTCGATGAGCTGGCCATCGGCCTGCATAAACTGGCCGGTGGCGTCCGCTTCGTTGCAGGTGATTTGGGCCGCGCCCAAGTGTGGCGCGATCTGCCACGACGTCGGCGCACCCCGCGTCACCGACACGTCGTCCGAGCGCGACCAGTGGGCGTAGCGCGACAGGATGACATATTGATCGGTTGGCACCGAGGAGGTCAGACCCGGACTATTGGTCAGCGTGACATTAAATTCCGGGCCGTGAATGTAAAGCATGGGAGTCGGTGGATTGACCGTCACCGCCAGAACCGACATCGTGCGTTTCAGATCAATGGTGCCGAGGTTATGCGCACCATACCAAATGAAGAAATTGGTGGCGTAAGTTTCCCCCTTGGGATGGGTTATGGAAAACTGATGTGTGCCCAGCGGAATTTTCTGACCGCTGATTATCGGCTGGCCGTCAAAGGTGACAGTCGCTTCCGGATAGGCAGCTTGTCCGGCTAGAGTGACCGTGAAGTTCAGCCGGGTTTTCTCCATCGCCAGTTGATGCTGATGGATACCAAACAGCACCAGCGCCAGCAGCGACCACCACACCAGCGGGCGCAGAACGCGCCGCCAATATTGCATCTGTGATTCTGAGGAAGTGGAAGCATTCGGCGTGGCCATAGTTTTATCAGTTTTTACCTTCAGATTGTCCCGCTGAGTTTGGCCGCCCGGAAGCAACTAAGGCGGTTGAAACAAAATCCCGCGACCCGATTTTTTGTTGACCAATGCCATTAGCATCCGTCATTCTGATTTCTAAATAGATAACTATGGCAACTCCCAACGACAAGCCAAAAAAGAGCGAAATCTTTCGCCAGGCCATGCGGTGGCTGATCGACTTCGTCTTCACCTTCAAAAACAAGCGCGGCGAAGTATTGGATTACAAACTGTCGCATGCGGACGGACTCAATCTTTCGGCCCAAGAATTTTATGCCCAGGTCGAAGCAACGCTGGCCGTCCGCAAGATTCCCGGCATGGAAATTTCCCGCGTGCATTTCAATGAAGGTGGTTTGTTGTCCGACCAACGGGTGTATCTGCGCCTGATGCGCGAACGGTTGTGCATTGATACCTGTGCGGCCCCCTTCGGCAATCTCTATTTCTTTTCCAGTCGCACAGTGTATGTGCCGGCCTTGATCCGGCTCTGGCATATCCTGGCCACCGGTTTTTTCTTCGGAGCCACCTTCTTCCTGCTGGCCAAACCTTTGGGTGCCAACTATGCGGTCATCGCAACGGTGGCGTTGGTGTTCGCGCTCGTCGGCGTGCTGCGCAACGCCGCCAGTGACGGCGGTTCTGATCTGGACACGCTTTTGCTCAAGATTCCCGTGGTAGGCACGCTCTACGAAAATTGGTTTCGCGTGGACACGTATTACCGGGAAGACACTCGCAATCTGTATGTCGATCTGCTGCCCAAATTCATCGATGAGCTGGCCCAGGAAACGTGCGCGGCCAAAGGGGTCAAACTGGAGCGCCGCTTTCAACCGGCACCGCCGGTTTCCGATTTGAACAAACCGCTCCCACCCGAGAAAAAGCCCGGCGCGGCTTGAGGTATGGCCTCGGTTCACCAACAACTGTCCGAGCAGTTTTATAAATGGGAATCACGCGGACGCGGCTGGCAGGTTTTCGGTGAACCCATTTTTCCCGAACCACCTTTTCAATCTTTCCGGGGCTATTGTTTGCCTGCCGCCCCAGTTGTGGATGACGGTCGCAAACCCACCTTCTTGAGTTCCCTGTTCCGCAAACCCACGCCGCCGCCCGTAGTGGAGGAAATCGAGGAGGAGCCAGAACCAACACCGCTGGTGCGAAATTCGTTGGTGGAATTTCAGGCCACCCTGCCAGCCGAACTCGACATCGCCCGCGAATCGTTTGAACTCTTTTTCCACAATCTGGCTTTGTGCCGGGAACCGATTGCGTTTGAGTTGTTGGGCAGCCATAAACGAGTGCTCGCCCAGTTCGCCGCCAGCGTGTCGGATGCGTCCCCGGTTCGGCGGCAATTGACGGCGCACTTTCCCGACGTGCAATTCCGGCAACTGGAAGGTGCGTTGGACAAGGCATGGGCTGACAGCACCGGTGACGAGGCGTTTGCAATCGAGTTCGGTTTGGAACGCGAATTCATGCTGCCATTGACCACGGGCAAAATAGATCCGTTCGTCGGCCTCGTCGGTGCCTTGGCTGAATTGCAGCCGGATGAACTCGCCTTGTTCCAGATTCTTTGGCAGCCGGTGCAAAATCCCTGGGCGGAAAGTCTCATCAACGCCGTGACGCTCCCGGACGGCAAGCCCTTATTCGTCAACGCCGCCGAACTGACGGGCGCGGCGGAAAACAAAGCGGCCAAACCATTGTATGCCGCCGTCGTGCGTATCATGGGACGAGCCGCCACTCTCGCTCGGCTGGAGGAGATCGCCTACGAAATGGCCGGCTCATTGCGCGTCTTTTCCAATCCGCAGGGCAACGCCCTCATTCCGCTGCACAACGACGACTATCCTTACGAAGAGCATCTGGAGGATGTCTTGCGTCGTCAGTCCCGGCGCAGCGGCATGATCTTGACCAGTGATGAGTTGACGGGCTTTGTGCATCTGCCCTCCAGCGCTGTGCGTTCGCCCGAATTATTGCGGGACGCCGGACGAACCAAGGCCGCACCTGACTTCGTGCGGAAGCCGACGGACTTTGTCATCGGTGACAACGAAAACAATGACGATCCCGTTTCAGTCTATCTCACCGCCGACCAGCGGGTGCGCCACACGCACATCATCGGTTCCTCCGGCACCGGCAAATCGTCGCTGCTGTTCAACCTGATACGGCAGGACATTGAGAACGGCGAAGGCGTCGGCGTGCTCGATCCGCATGGCGATTTAATCAATCAGATTTTGGGCATCATCCCCGACGACCGGATTGACGACGTGGTGTTGGTGGATCCCTCCGACGTGGAATTTCCCATCGGCTTCAACATTCTGTCAGCCCATTCCGAGGCGGAAAAAGAACTGCTGGCCTCCGACTTGATTGCCCTATTCCGCCGGCTGGCCACCTCCTGGGGCGATCAGATGGACACGGTGTTGCAGAATGCCATTCTCGCTTTCCTCAACAGTCGGCAGGGGGGCACGCTGTCGGACTTGCGCCTATTCTTGCTGGACACCAAAGGCACTGGCTTTCAAAAACAATTCCTGAAGACCGTTACGGATGATGAAGTCATTTTCTTTTGGCGAAATGTGTTCCCGGAATTGACCGGCAATAAATCCATCGGCCCAGTGCTGACCCGCCTGCAGGATTTCTTTTCCCGAAAGCCGCTGCGCAACATGGTCGGCCAGCCCCAGAACAAACTGGATTTTGCGGACATCATGGATAGCGGCAAAATCTTTTTGGCCCGGTTGCCGGAGGGTTGCGGCGCGGAAAATTCGTATCTGCTGGGCACCTTGCTCGTTTCCAAGTTTCAACAGTTGGCGATGGCGCGGCAGAGCCAGAAGGCTTCGGCGCGCCGGGATTTCTGGCTCTATATTGACGAGTTCGACCACTTCATCACGCCCAGCATGGCGGAAATTTTGAAGGGAGCGCGTAAATACCGGCTGGGGTTGACGCTGGCGCATCAGGAATTGCACCAGTTGCAGGATGATCCCAAGGTGGCCAGCGCGGTGCTGACCCAACCCTGCACGCGCATCGTGTTCAAGGTGGGAGATGATGACGCCAAGAAACTGGGCGAAGGCTTTGAATCATTCGATGCCAAGAGCCTGAAAAATCTGCCGAAATATCAGGCGATTGCGCGGGTGGAGCGCAATGACGCTGATTTTAATCTGGCGTTGCGCAAGCCGGAATTTCCCGATGAAGCGGAGGCACAAGTTCAGCGGAACAAGGTGATTGCGGCCTCGCGCGCCAAGTATGCCACCCCGCGAGCGGAGGTGGAGGCGGTATTGCTGGCCCGCATCTGGGGCGACAAGCCCCAGTCGCCACCGGTCGATGAAGCGGGTGTCACACCCGCAACCAAGCCATCACCACCGCCACCCGCACCGATTGCCGTTCCAGCGCCGCAAATGGTTTCGCCGGCAACCATCGAGAAAGTATTGCCGCAGCCATTAGTTACGGAAGTCGCACCGGTTACGGATTCGAGAGAAGAATCAAAGCCAGCCGTTATGCCCGCCGCTGCGGTCGCATCGCCCGCGCCACCGCCAGCACCGAAGCCGGCGGGTTCCGAAAACAAAACAACCAAAGAATCCGGGCGGGGCTTTGCCTGGCATCAGTCGGTGCAAAAGCGCATCAAAACTGAAGGGCAGAAACTCGGTTTCGCCGCCGAGTCGGAAAAACAGCTGGCCAAAGGTTCAATGCAGGCGGCCGACGTGGTCTTGCGCCGGGGACACGTGCACATTGCCGTGGAAATCGCCTCCGCCAGCTCCAATATCAATCATGAGTTTGCGAACGTTCAAAAATGTCTCCAGGCCGGGTTTTCCCGGGTGGTGGCCGTAGCCGGCGGACGAAAGTTTTTGGATGGGCTGGCGGCAGCGGTGCTGGGAGCACTGGGGCCGGAGACGGCCGCCAAGGTAGCCTATCAGACGCCGGATGAATTCATCGACGAACTGCGTCGGCTGGCGGCCGCCTCGGAACTGCCACCGCCCGCGCAACCGATGGCCGCCAGGGAAGTGCGCGGCGGTTTCGAGATTGAACGGACCTTTTCACCGGCCAGTCCGGAGACGCAGCAAGTCATCCACGCGATCGTGACCAGGGCGATCACCGCGCCGGACAAATCTTAACTATTATTATGGTTAAGACACTGGATCTGCGGAGGGTGTCCGCCGCGAACCTGCAAAGGAAAAAAGCCGCCTTGCGGCAAAACCTGCCGCCCCTGGTCGGATTGTTGCGGGCATCGTTCGTGAAGCAATTTCTGACGTGCGGCAAAAAGAACTGCCGCTGTCGCCGGGGATTCAAGCACGGCCCGTTTTTCTATTTCGTGCAGTCGCTGGGCACCGGGCGGGTGCGAAAGTTTCTTTTGAAAACTCCCGAGCAGCGGAAGCAAGCTCGCGCCGGCATCGCCGCGCATCGGAAATGGCAACGGCGATTGGCGGAAATTTCCGAAATTAACACCGAGCTTTTGCGGCGGGGCTGGGCTGAAAAAGGTCGCGCTGGAAACTTGTAAAATCCATATTTTACGGGCTTAAACCCGCTTCGCCCCCTTGCATAATGGCGGTGAATTTGATATAGTTATTTTGGCTTCTTCGGTTGAATTTCCCCCGGCGGCGCAAGCTGAATTGTGCTGCTCATGGGAGGCATAACCAAATTATCATAATGTTGTTCCTCCTCACCACTGGCTAGTGGTGGTGCTCATTGAAAACATGAATAAAAAATCAAACGTCGTATTAAAACCCGGGGACTTGGAAGCAATTGAGCAGTCCCTTTGGCACGCCGATCATTTCCGCGTGGTGCGGATGTGTGATGGCCAATCCCCGCAACCGGCGCAACGGTTCACGCCCGCCAGTTTCCTGCTGTTCGTGCAGAAACAAATCCCGCTGGCCGACCAGCTCTTCGTGGTTTACGA
>CAISYZ010000029.1 GCA_903889895.1 uncultured Verrucomicrobia subdivision 3 bacterium
ATCCGCAGACCCGGTTTTTTACCTGCACCCGTTGGATTCGCCGTTTTTTGTTGGTTGGACATAGATGAAAGCCTTTGTTTATGCGGCTTCAGTGTAAGTCAATAACATCAGCTTGTGAAGCTTATTTGGGAAATATGGGATAACATAAAAAAGTTTGCCGGCCGGCGCGTTCGCGCCGGCCAGCGCAATGATTCGCTTATTCCTTGGCCACGGGCACGGTCACCGTCATGTTATTGATGACGCTGACTACGCCGTTGATGTCGGTGACGAGCTTGGTGACGAGCGTCTTTTCTGCATCATTCTTGGCGATGCCGCCCACAGTGACGACGCCATCCGTCGTGGAAACCGTGGTGTGCAAGGCGCTGGTCGAATGGTGCGACAGCAATGACGACTTGACCTGCGCCGTGATGGACGCGTCGTCAATCTTGTCACCGAGCGTCGGCGACGAGTTGACGGGCGTGGTGGCGACCGTCATGTCATTCTTCACCTCTTTGACGTTGTCGATGTCCTTGGCGTATTCGGTGGTCAATTCCTTTTCGGCCAGACTGCCGGCTTCACCCTGGATGGTGACAACGCCGTCTTTCGTGTAAACCGTGGTGCCAGTGGCGCTCACGTTGCGATGGAACAGCAGCGCGGTCTTCACCTTCGTGGTAATCCAGGCGTCGGAATGTTCCGCCGGCTGTTCGCCGCTGACGACGAGTTGATCATTCACACTCTGGACGCCGGGCAGGCTGGCCACGGTATTTTCCGCGAGGGATTTGTGGGACGCTTCGGCGACGGTGCCGGTCAGCGTCACGATGCCGTCCTTGGATTCTGTCTTGATGGAATCATCCTTGAGGTAGGTTTTGAACACATAAGACTTCGCGGCGGAAGCCTCAATGCGGTCATCGGTGCTGGCGGCGCGCAAGGGCGAGCTGGCAATAAACATTGTGCTCACGACGGCGGCAAGCGTTAAGGGAAGTATAGTTTTCATTTTAGTTCTTTCTTTGGTTGCTTTGTTTGTTTTTGACACTGGATACACTTTGACCGCACCGCCGGCTATTAGCTATGGGGTATAACCCTACCGGTTCTAGTTGTTGTAAAAGATCGGTAGAAAGATTTAACTCTTGCTCCCTATCACTGCCGCCACAGTGCTTATTCCGAGTCATGGCGCTAAATCCACTAAAGTTTCCGCACCACACTGCAATCCACCAAGCCGACCCAAAACCATACACCCCTGAATAGAATGGCCGTATTCACACCTTGTTAGAAAAAGTCTTCAGCAATTCAAAGCAGAGTTAATTGCAGGCCGATCGGCTCTCGGAAATTGCTGACACGCGGCCCCGGCAACCTTGGCTTTCGTGAACCATTCCATTTTAGTTGCCGGCTTGGAGAGTCCATCTTCCCATGCCTTTACCAACAGACAAGGTTAGACGAAAATTCAGATACAAGAAGTCGGATTGGCAGGACTTGAAAATCCAAGCCTAGTCTGAATCAAATCTGATACCGCCATCTGATACCGAATTGCGTTACAGGGGTCTGTTAAAGGCCAAAGCAGGCAAGATAAACTATCGTTGAAAAGCGATAATTCGATTGGGAGGCAATGGTTTTCCGCGTTTGGCCACATTTGGCAAGATTCCGTTTTTCACACCCCAAGCAAGCGCGCTAGCCGGGCTACGCTACGCCCCGAACCATAAAGCATTTGAATCCCCAGAATCACTGTTGAAGTTACCAGCGACGGCGGCATAGCGCCGAATTCATGCGAGAGAGCAAGTTCATTCGCCGCTTGACTGCGATTCCTCACACGGACTGTTTTAGGGTAAAGAAGAGTGCTTCATAGCTGCTAGCCGCTTTGGCGCAAAGCTGATTCATCGTGTCCCGTTTCTGGATAGAGGAAATTCCCATAGCGATTAGGATAGTCACATGAAAATGATTAAAGTTCTATCTGTGATGACTGTGCTCGCCGCGCTGACTTTGTTCCGCGCCAATGCCGATGTGTGCTCAAGCTCGTCGGGCTACCAAACCACCACCGACTGCTTTTCTTACAACTTCGGCTATTGTGGCGTGACCATCCCGACCGATTGCCAGAACACCACGCCGGGTTGCTCGGGCGGCACGCCGTCCACACCTTCAGTGCAATCGTCCGTGCCGGAACCTTCGACGTGGGTGGCGGGCTCGTTGGTAGCCTTGCCGCTGGCGGGAACTTTCTTCCGTATCCTGCGCCAACGCCGTTCATCAGTGGAATAAGGGTTTAAGTAAATTTTCCCCACGCCGTTCATCCCACCGGATGGACGGCGTTTTAGTTAATTGGCCCAGACAGTGCCGGTGCTGCTGACAGGCATAAACTGGTTGTTGCCGAGGTATTGAAGTTCCACCGCGCCGCCCTGACTGCCGACAATGGAAGTGGTGGTGACGGTATTTGGCAGCGCGCTGACACTGCCAATATAAACACCGCTAGCCAGTGTGCCGGAATAGATGGCGGCTGCGGCAAACTTGCTGCCGTCCGGCGACATCCCAGCCCCGGCCCAATCCTGCGCGGTGCTCGTCAGGGGCGTCCACGACTTGCCCTGATTCGCCGAGGCATAGAGCAGACCATTGGTGACGCCCGCCAGAATCCGGGTGCAATCGCTGGAGACCGCCAGACAACCCAAGGTGCCCGGCGCGGTAACACCGATGGACCAACCGGTGCCGCCATTGGTGGATATAGAAATGGAACTGCCGGCGAACTTGGCCAGATAAGTTCCGTCACCGGAACAGGCGACACTGTTGAATACTTTGCTACCGTCTGCAGTGCAGGAAATAAAACCGCCGGTGGCAGTGCCTGAACTCACCCAAGTCACCCCGCCGTCGGTGGATTTCTGAATGGCACCACCCGTGCCCATTTCGGCATAAACAATTCTTCCATTCGCAGAACAGGCGATGGAACGCGCCGAACCAGTAAAGGAAACTGTGTTTAAATAAACCGAGTTAACGAAAATTTCCACGCCGATGATACTACTGCCAACGACATATAGCCGCATGCCATCCGCTGAGGCAGCCGCGTTCAGGTAGTAATCATCAGTGGCAGCGGCTGTATACGGATTCCCGAGCGCATCGCAATTGGTATAGCTGGCAAAGTTACCGATGATGGACTGGCCGGAATTGGGCTGAATCAGCCAGCCGCCGGCACCCGCGCCGGAAACCCGCACGATGTCCCCGTTGGTCAAACTGGCGCTCGCCGGCAGGGTCACGGTGACCAGTCCCAGATTCGTGAGCATATAGCCATGGTCGCGCACTGCCTGCACCACCGGGGCGTTGGTCGCGATCCAGCCGACCAAACCATTGCCAAAAAAGCTGCCGGTAAAACTATTCGCCCAGTTGCTGAAAGTATTTGCGCCGTTAAAAGTATTCGGACCACTGAACAGGTTCGTGCCGGTGGAAACAATCACCCCGCTGAAAGTATTGGAGCCGGTGAAAATCTGGTTCGTATTAAGCAAGGCGACGTTCGTTGAAAGGCGCGCGTCGGCGATGGTTCCGGTGGCCAACAAGCTTGCGTTGAGATTGCTCAAGGTTGAACCGTTGCCGGTGAACGTGCCGGAAAATGCATTGTTGAGATTGGTGAAGTTGACCACGTTCGTCGTCCCGCCGGAAACCTGGCTGGCGGGAAGATTGCCAGTAAACTGCGCGGCGGTCAGTGTGCCAAGGAGGTTGCTCGCAGTGTTTGCAAAAATCGCATACGGCACCGGCAGAATCGGCTGCCGGGGAAACAGCGCGGTGAAACTCGCCCCGCCGTTCGTGCGCACGCCGATGTCCATCCAATAGTTGGTGCCGGTGAAAACTCCGGCGCCAAAACCGAGCGTGACGCCGAACAGACCGTTGCTCACCGCCACGGCGGCGTTGGTCAGGTAATATGAACTCTGGGTGCCGTTGGTCACGGCGTTAAAGACGGCAAAGCGCAGATCGTAGGCACCGGTGGCGGGCGCGCCGCCGGCGTTGAGGCGGCCCTGATAACTGAAGGCGGTTCCCTGCGCTGCCACTCGGAGACTGATGCTGGCGAAAAGCAGGACAACTAGGATGCGGCGATTCACGGTAGTATATTGGCTCGCCACCAGAGATTATTCAATGCCGAATGCGCTCAACGCACCGGCAACGCTGCCAGCACTTCTGGCGGCGCCGCGAGCTGGCCGAGTGCGTTGGTCGCCGGCGCACCGGCATTCACCCACCATTTAAGCAGCGTGATTTCACCGGTGCTCAACTGCGGCTTGCCCGCCGGCGGCATGTGGTCGTCGCTGTCGGTTGGCATCAACAGTCGCTGGATCAGCGGACTTTGCGCAGCGTCACCCGCCTTCAACACCGGCCCGTCGTCGGAACCATCCTGCAACGCCGCGAACGAATCCAGCCGCAGACCGGCCTTGGACTTTTCCGCGCCGTGACAATGCACACATTTGTTTTCGAACAACGGCTCAATCACACCGGCGAACACCGGTTGCTGCTGTAATTCCGCTAGCGACCGAGATGTTAAATTTTGCTTTGCGGTTTGAATGCCGAGCAATTTCTTCAGCGGGGCCGGAGCGTATTGCGTCAGGTAATCGCTGCCATGCGTCAGCGAACCGCCCAGATGTCCCGCCGCCATCAGCACGCCGGCGGTGGCGAACAGGCTGATGCGGTAGGCCGAAAATTTTCCGCGCCAGAAAAGAATTGCCGTCAGCACGCTGCCTGCGGCCGTGGCGGTGCCCAGCCATTTATGCCATTCGAGCAGTTGCGCATCGTAGCCGCCGCCAAGCGAGAGGAGCCAGCCGCACCCCGCCGTCACCACGGCCAGCGGCGCGGCGAGCGCGAGGATAAACCCCGCACTAGCGGCGGCGTGCTTGAATCGCGGCAGCAGGGCGGCGAGTTCCAGCGACGCCAGTGCCACGATCATGCCGATGGGCAGATGCACCAGTAATGGATGCAGGCGTCCAAGAAAGAGGAGGAAATCAGGTGGCGAATGCAAGCGGTGGTGGCTGGTTAAAAATGGTGCCCCGGCACGGACTTGAACCGTGAACAAACAGATTAAGAGTCTGCTGCTCTACCAATTGAGCTACCGAGGCAACCGTTAATTAGTAAGCATTTACGCCGCTTTGGGCGGCCATAATTTGACGTTGTGCTAGGACTTGTGCTAGTGTTACACCATGAAAGCGGATGAAACACAATGCAACCAGATCGCACACACAAATGTCAAATTGTTGAATGCTTCTAAACACGGGCGCGGAAAATACCAGAAAGTGTTCGACGCACGCAAGCACAGATTGCGTGGTCTTTGGGAGCGCAACGGGACGTTCTATGGCCAATTGACCATCACCAACCCCGGCACCGGCGCAAAGGCCGTCCGGCGTGTCCGGCTGGAGGATAAGGGCGGCCATCCGGTCACCACCACCCCGCAGGCAGTTGCCGTCTTGAACAAGCTGAAAGGTCAGCGCGAGGACGATACGCTGAAGATCACCCCCAAGCACACCCCTACGCTTTCCGAATACGGAAAAACCTACATTGCGCGACTGGAACAATTGAGCAGCAACGCCGGTAACGCCAAACGCCCCGGCACCATCCGCCTTGAAAAAACCCTGCTCAGAAGTTTGGAAACCAATTTGGGAGAACGTCGGTTACGCGAGATCACCACGGGGATGTTCCGTGATCATGTTGCCGCCAGAATCAAAGACGGCGTTTCGGCGCGGTATGCCAACCTTGAAAGAAACACTTTGCGGAACATCCTGAAGTCCGCAATCGAGGACAAGATCATCACCACCCTGCCCGCTTTCAAACGATTGAAGGAAATTAAAACCTCCCGCCGCTGTCTCACCACGGCCGAAATCGAGTCGGTCGCCAGCGCCGCAAAATCGGCACCGATAACCGGACAAATGGTTTGCGACTTCATTCTGCTCATGGCGTTCTCAGGCGGACGCTGGGCGGAGACGCTGCGACTGCGCTGGCAGGATGTTGACTTCAAAGAAAAGCAGCTTCATTTCGGAATGGATGGGTTGAGCAAAAATGGCGAGCGCCGCGCGGTTGACTTCAATAGCCGGCTCGAAAAACATCTGGGCGAAATGCTCAAACGTCGCGTGCCGGACAATGAGTTTTTGTTCCCCAGCCCGAAACGGAACGACCACAAGAATTTTCACGCTGTCACATTCAATATGACAATCCGCACCGCCCGCGTCACCGCCGGCGTGAAAGACTTTACCTGCCATCTGTGCCGACACTACTTTGCAAGCATGGCGTTAATGAGCAAGGTTGATATCCACACCGTAGCCAGCTGGCTTGGCCACAAAGATAACGGCGTCTTGCTGGCCAAGACATATTCGCATTTGTTGAACGAACATAAACGGGAACAAGCACAACGTGTAAATTTCTAAACCATAATGCGCAATGGACATCAGCACCGGGCAGCATAAAATCAAAAGCATGAGCCGACGGAAAGTCAAACTCCCGACCGGGAGTTCCGACTGGTATGCGCACTGGTGGCGGCAATCGCGAATTGCGGACGTGGACGGCAAAGGCAAAACCAAGCCTAAGGCCGACGCTAAATTTTGGTTCGAACATTTCTGGGAGCCGCGTGAACTTGCCATCTGGATTTACGAACTGGTAAGACGCCTGCCGAACACCAAGATCGCCACAGGCAAACTCTCTGGCGGGGACAAGGCCATACTTCGAGTAATGCCCCCATATCTGAAGCTGCCTGTGCAACAAAAGGCGGCTCTGGTTTTCATCATCGCCAGAGTGCTGGATTCGAAATTAATCAGAGAAGAAGTAAGCGCACTATACGAAAGTTCCACGCGAAGCCATCTGCCGGCGTGGCAGCAAGGGCAGCCACAAAAGTTGACAGACTGGCGCCAGGTTGAAGTGCTAGACAAGGATGAGGCCGGGCAAACAAACGATGAAAAGAATGACCGTTGGCAAATACGGAGCCAGGCACGTGAGCACGCCATGCGTTTTCTGCCTTTGATATTGTCTGTCTGGAAATTGGCGTCAATGAGTTCGTTGCAAAATATACTTATTCCGCCACTGAAAGATACAGAAGAGCACCAGCTTTCCGGTGCAGTCATTTCGGACGCCGATTTAGAGGCGGCGCTCAGTCGGGCAAAATAAGTTTCTGCACCGCCCTTTTAACGATTTGGTTTTAACAACAGTTTTTTGCGCATCTGATCATTGCGCTGGCGCAGAGGTTGTTCCAACTCACTCAGGATGCGGTTCGCATTTACTAGATAAATTTCCCCGGCCTCAAGGGAGTCGTAAACTGCTGCCAGAATTTCTTCAGCTTGATACCCTTCGGTGCGAGGCTCATCACAACTTGCAGACAGGGACAATTCCGCCGCCGCACGTCCAGCCACATACGCAAACTTCTCCGCATCAGACTTGAGGCGCATCTTTTTAAGCTCGTGTTGAAGGATGGTTTGCTGCTTAATCAACGGCACAACTTTGGCAGGCCTCTTGGCCTCGCTCTTCTTAAGTTGATTTTCTTCTGATTGTTTTTTTCGAGGGGTGTTCATTTCGGGGGTTAACAAGTTTCTTCGTTGCCCATCGTGCCGCGACATTAAGCAGATTGTAATTTGTTGCCATGATTGACAATGAAAAACAATTTAATGCTCGGGCTTGTTCGCTGGTGCCGTTCGGAAAATTTCTAGCAGACATCGACAAGTCGTCCGTAACAGGATGGCGATGGAGGCGCGACGGTTTTATCTCCACCGTTAACGTCGCTGGAAAGATTTACGTCACCGAGCAGGAAATTCGCCGGTTTGAAGCGCGCGCCGTTGCCGGTGAGTTTTCCCAAAAAGCCCACGCCCCGCAGCGGGAGGCGGTGGCTGTATGAGCCCGCTTGATAATTTTCGCGCCGCTCTCGCCAAAGCGGGCATCAAATACGGCGGGGCATTTATCACCGACGGCAACCTGCACCGCTTCATGGCCGACGGTGATCGGGACAATAACTCGTGGTATGTCTTGCACGCCGGACCGCCCAGTGCAGGTGCGTTTGGCTGCTGGAAGCGCGATGTAAAAGATACCTGGTGCGAACGTGGGGAACAATTATCACAAGCCGAATGTGACCGTGTTCGCCAGCAGTGGCAGGATGCAGACCAGGCACGCAAAAAGACGGAAGCTGAACAGCAGATCCGAGCAGCAGAAACCGCTGCTGGCATTATTGCTTGCGCCAAGCCGGTGACGGCGCACGAATATCTTACCGCAAAAAGTGCGAAAGTTTTTGGAGATTTGCGTGAGTTCCGGGGCGAGTTAGTGCTACCGCTGCGCGACACATGTGGCGAACTGCATTCGTTACAGTTCATCGGCGCGGACGGTGAAAAGAAATTCCTGAGCGGCGGAAAAATTGCCGGCTGTTGCTTTATTCTGGCGGACAAGCCAGACGGGCCGCTTGCAATCTGCGAGGGCTATGCGACTGGCGCTAGTATTCACGCTACAACCGGCTTCGCGGTCGTGTGTGCGATGAACTGCGGAAATCTATTGGCAGTTTCCAAAGCCCTCCGCGAAAAATATCCAGCGAGACAAATCATCATTTGTTCTGATAACGATCAATTCACTACCAACAACCCAGGGTTGACAAAAGCAATGGAGGCGGCCAAGACGATTTCCGGCAATCTAGCCGTGCCTCAATTCACAGATGTCGGCACGAAGCCGACGGACTACAACGATCTTCATCAACTGGAGGGTATTAACGCTGTGAGAAACCAAATCGAAAATGCCACGCCGCCGAAAGAAACCGACGACGAACTCTTTCAACGGCTCGCAAAGCTGACGCCCGTCGAATATGACCATGTGCGCGAGGACGCGGCAAAAAAAATAAATATCCGCGTCTCGACGCTCGACACCGAGGTTACCAAGCGCCGGCCGAAAGACGCGACATTGACCACTGAACTCAAACCGTGGGACGAACCGGTGAACGGGGCGGAACTGCTCGACAAGCTGGCAGCGGAATTTGAGAAGTTCATCGTGTTGCCGGCGCATGCGGCCGTGGTTTTGGCGCTGTGGGTTCTCCATACCTATTTGTGGGAAGTGTGCGAATACTCGCCGATCGTCGCCATCACGTCGCCAGTTCGGTCGTGTGGCAAGTCACGCGTCCTGGATGTGCTTGAACGGCTGGCAAGCAAGCCGTTTCGCACCGGGAACATGAGCGAGGCCGTCTTGTTCCGGGTGCTGGATGATCGCAAGCCCAGCGTGCTCATTGACGAATTCGACACCATCCCGGAGGAACGACGCGATGCGCTCGCGAACATTCTGAAACATGGGTTTCACCGGTCTGGACGCGTGCATCGCGTCGAAGGGGACGCCACGAAAAAAATCGTCGAGTTTGCTGTGTTTGGCCCCAAGGCTCTGGCCTGCATTAAGCTCTCGACGCTCGACTCCGCGACCGTCTCACGGTGCATCAACATTCGTATGCAGCGCAAGCGCTCCGCGCAAAAGGTGGCACGCCTGCGGCGTTACGACGGAACACAATGGCAGCGTCAGTGTCTGCGCTGGGCGGCGGACAATCGCAGCCGTATCGAAACAGCGACAGTCGTGCTGCCCGAATCGCTCGGCGATCGGGAGCAGGATATCTGGGAACCGTTGTTCGTTCTCGCGAACCATGCCGGAGGAAGCTGGCCTGACCTGACGCTTGCAGCGGCGCTCGCACTATGCGGCGAATCGGCCGATGGGGCGCAAGATACAGCGGTTTTGTTGCTTGGGTGGATTCAAAAGTATTTTGCGAGCACCGGACGCGAGAAGACCAGTAGTTCATCTTTGGCGGAGTGGCTGAATAAGAACGAAGACGCGCCGTATTCGGCATGGAAGGAGGGTAAGGGGATCACGCAAAACGACATCCGACGCCTGATGGCTGGTTTTGAGATCAGGCCCGAAACCGTTCGGATTGGGGTCATAACGGCGAAGGGATATGCTCTCAACTGGTTTGATGACGCTTTTGCCTCTTATCTACCGGAAGAGCCATCTGCCGCGAGTAACACGGTAACAACACCTGTAAACATTGACGATCACACGGTTTTGACGCCAGTAACAGCCGACGCCTGTTACCAGCCAGAACTGCGTCAAAACCCCAATGAAAACGAGGTTTGTTACTCTGTTACTCCTGACAATGTGAATTCAGCCCCGGTGGCGGAATGGACCGCAGACGCTGACCTTTTATGAACCCTGCGCAAATTTACAATGAAGCGATCAAGCGTGGTCTGCGGCTCGCGCTGGCAGGTGACAAACTGGCAGTGATGCCAAAGGGGCACTGCCCGCCCGATTTCACCGCCGTGCTGCGGGCGCACAAGAGCGAGTTGCTGTCCTGGCTGGAGGGGCGTGCTTTCGGCCTGGGCGATGATTGCCTTCCTTGGCTGCACATCGCCAAGCAAATCCTGGCCGGTGAGTTTGATGGGCTGATGGACCGGTCTGTCGCCAAATCTCTGACAATCGGTTTGCAAAACATACGACACCCGGTGTGTCAGCGGGCTTTGCAGCAGTTGAACCGAACCAAATCTAAATGATTATTATGACTACACGAAATAATGTTTCACCAAATAACGTCAGCTTCAAGAGCCACGGCTCGGTTGATCAGAAGGCGAGGGTCCGCGGTGACCGGATCGTAGATACCCTGAAGCGTATCTCACCCCGCGGCTACGCAGACTTAAATTATTAACTCGCCCAGATTCACATCCAACAAACCATCAAATCCATGAACAAAACCTTTGCAACCGTCAGCTTGCCAGCAACCACATCCTCCCGGGTCAACGACCTGCGTTTTTTGGATGCTGCGCTGGATAATGTTTACAAGACATTTGGTGAATCCGCGGTATTGGTGCCGGCCTCAGAAAAAGCCGTAAGTAAAATGTATGAAGATGCCCCGGATATTTCACATGAGCAGTCGATGGAACCGGCGCATCAAACAAGACTCACGCGGGAGTGCATTGGAGTGGTATGCGGTCCACACACGGGCTTATACACGATTTACTGCCAAACCGAGGATATCCTGAAGTGTTTTCTGGCGGATAATGAATGCTTGAAGGAAAGCCTGATAACAGCTGGGCCGATTGGATATGCCGTTTGGGTCCGGTGCGCCGATGCCGTTGGCAAGCTCGTCATTCAAAAAGGGTTTCCCAATTGGATTGGAACCTCAGTTGTCTGTGTTGTCGCAGACCGGGTGCCGATGAATCCTGCCTACCAGGTCATCCATCTCGCCAGCCCGCTGTAAACGGCGGCTGAAAAGTGCGGCGGGGTCATGTGTGTGACGCGGCGGTTCAAAAGTGCGGCATCTTCATTAACAATGAAGCATGTATCGCAATATGAATGACTGGGCCGAGATTCGCAGAAGAGTGTTGGTGGATGG
>CAISYZ010000030.1 GCA_903889895.1 uncultured Verrucomicrobia subdivision 3 bacterium
CCATGAGCTTTGACGGCGATGCAGTCGTCCTTCGTGCGGAAAAAACAGTTGTTCACAGTCACTCGGCGCGAACTGTCGGGATCAAAACCGTCATCGTTGTCCCGCCAGCCGAGGATTTTGACGTTGTCCAAGCGGATGTCCTCCGAAAGAAAGGGGTTGATCGTCCAACCATAACTACCCATCACGATCGGGCCGTCCATCGCTATGTTTGTGCAGTTCTTGAATACCACCATCTTTTGCCACTTGACCCGTGTGCTCGCGTCTAGGATTCCCGGCCCCAAAATCCGAACCCCCGAAACATTCTCACCACGGATAATCCCTCGGACAACCGCCCCGCCCGCTAAATAGACGGTTTGGTTGCTTTTCAGTTGAATGGTGTCGGCCTCGTGAATTCGCCCGCCCTCGAAATAAAGAACATTGGGATCACCGGCCTTGGGCACATTGGTCTCGGGCGCGTCCGCAAATAAAAATAGTGGCCGGTGCAAATCCGCATCCACCTCCACAGCTAAGTGACAAGGGTGGCTCAAATGAATACGAAGTGTGTTCCCTTTGACCTCGGGCTTGATCCCGAGCGAGAGTGGACGAACGACTGGATGAAGAATTGGCCGCTTTACCGTAACAACTACATCCACTTCGCCGGTGAAGGCAAATGTGGCCATGGAAAAGACAGGCGTTTGATAGGTGAATACTTCCTTTTTATCCGCCCGCACCTGGTAATCCGCCGAGGGTTCAATTCCCTTGGGTTGGGGGTAAACAATTACTTCACCTCTTAATTGGGTAGTGCCAGGAAGTCCGAAACAGACCGCCAGCATTAGACTGAAAATATAAATATGTTTTCTCACGGAGTTATGGTTTTGATGCAAGATTACTGGGCGCTACATCGGCGAAGCGGGCACGTTCACTTCCGATTTTCACATCCGTCACATAAACAACCTTGTTCGTGGCCGGGTTTACTTCATTGAAAAAATCGTTCTTTTGCTTGCTGTTCTTCTGGTCCATGCGCCAACTCGGATGGTAAATGCCCGTCTTGAGATAGGGGGTGTATGCCAAACCAATGTTCGAATAAACGTTTGTGCCATGATACTCGCATACCACGTTTCCATCCTTCCAGATTTCAAGCAATCCATCAGCACTCGGAGACCATTTTGCATGAATCACCCATGAAACCCAAACACCTCGATCCACAATGCCGGGCAGTATCTTCTCGGTGCGAGCAGGCTGCTGGGCCGAACCAAAACTTTGACGGATGACCCAGTTTGTGTTGGAGATAGATATTGCCAAGTTCGGAAAAGTGGGTTTCCAATTGCCGCGCAAAGCATGCCACTGCATAACAATCGTAGCCGCCGGGTTGGGATCATACACCCATTCGCCAGGAACCAATATCCTTTCGCCATACCACCGTTCCTGGAATCCATCTTCTGACGGCAAGCAGATTTCCGAACGAAACGAGTCGGGCCCGCGCTGGACGGCAAACCGCACGGCATGCCGCCCGGCATCCAAACCCGGACCATCAACAATTTTAACCTGTTCCGGGCGCGCTTGGTTCTTGTCACTTTTGAAGTTCACAAAATTAACTGAGAACTCCCACTTGCGAAATTGGTTGGCGTTGAAACTGTCTTGGAACATCACCGGCTGGGAATAATCAAAAGTATCTTTTGCTGCGGCTGGCTGGTCATCGGCCGCCGGTAACGTCGATTTCCCCGGTTCTCCCGCCACCGTTATCGACACGATGCCAGATAGCAAACCTAAGCAGGCGCAACGGCATGAATTCATCAGGCATTTTTTCATATTTGCTAAATTGAATTCAAATTTTGAGTAGGATTGGCAACCAGGCGACTCAATCGCCGACCGTATTCGACAAAATTGGCGCGCAGGCTGTCATCATTGCCGCCTTTGCCCGATGTATCGTGAAAGACGGCAACCATGTGGGGTTCGATGGAAAATCCCGCATCATAACCTCGCGCAAAAGCATCTTTGAGTATGTCCATCAACCGGCCATCGCCTTCGCCCGGCCAAGTATAATCCGCATCATTACGGGCAAGAATCCAAGTGGCATCTTTGATGTGGATGTGGGCGACATGATCACGCACCTGCGTCCAAAATTCCCATGGATCTTGCTTCGGCCAGGGCTTGGGCTGGGAGCGGTCGTAATTGAAAACAGGATTCGCCGGGTCAAACAACCACTTGAGACCAGGACATTTTTCCAAAAGCTCCATAGCATGGCGCCAGCTCATTCCACCATGGTTCATGCAGTTTTCATGCAGCGGCTGGATACCGGCATCGAGAAATATTTTAGTCACTTCACTCACGCGACGGAACACTTCCGCCGGAATCCTATCCGCATCGTCGTCCGGTTTGTAACTCATGATGCGGACAAACGGTGTGCCAAGCCGCTGCATTCTAGGAATGATTCGG
>CAISYZ010000031.1 GCA_903889895.1 uncultured Verrucomicrobia subdivision 3 bacterium
ATTGCCGACGTTGGTGGTGCTGGAATTGAAGCCAAGGGAAAATCCGTAGGGATAGGAACTGCTGTTACCGCTGTTGGTATAAACCACGATGCTCTCGGTGTAAGGAGACGTCGTCAAGTTGGTGAGGGCGATCACGTCCAACCGGCCGTCACTATTCACATCCGCCACCACAAATCCATTGGTGCGGAAGGTGCCGGCACCAAATTGAAAGCCGCTGCTGAAAACACCTTTGCCATTATTGGTATAGACGTTGCCAGCACCAACCAAATCAAACTTGGCATCCCCGTTGACATCCGCGGTGATCACTTGGGCAGGGTCCGGGTAACTGCCTGACCCAGTGATGGTGGTGGCCAGCTTGAAGGTGTTGTTCTGGGCGGACGCAGGAGTTAGCGTCGCCAAGAAGGCGAGCGCGATAGAGACAAATAATTTGTTTTTCATGGTTCCATGGGCCGCAAGGT
The DNA here is from genome assembly GCA_903889895.1 of uncultured Verrucomicrobia subdivision 3 bacterium. Classification (GTDB taxonomy): domain Bacteria; phylum Verrucomicrobiota; class Verrucomicrobiia; order Limisphaerales; family UBA11358; genus UBA11358. The sequence goes on from CAISYZ010000031.1 coordinate 459, forward strand.
CACCGTTGAGTTAACCGGTGCCTCAAAATTCAAGATTCGCGGCCACGAATGACGTGACTTCGTTTTTTCGGGCCGGATGATGTGTTAGTCTGGGACGCAAAAGAAAGGACCAGACGATGAAAGGCAAACGGTATACGACGGAAGACAAGATTCGCATTCTGCGGGCGGCGGATCGTGGTGAAAAAAGCATCCAAGACCTCTGCCGGGAGGAGAACATCTCGGAGGTGAGTTTCCACCGGTGGAAACGGCAGTTTGGGCAGATGGAGATCAACGAGGCCCGGCGGCTGAAGGAGCTGGAACGGGAGAACAGCGAGTTAAAAAAGATGCTGGCGGAGTCGCTGCTGAAAAACCGGGTGTTGGAGGCCGTATGCGAAAAAAAGCTGTGAGCCCGGCGCATCGCCGGGCCTTGGCCCAAACCGCGGTTAAGGATGGTCTGTGTTCGCAACGGGCGGCGTGCCGGATCTTACGTTTGGCGCGTTCGACGTTTAGCTATCGGGGCCGACTGCCCACCCCGGCGGAAGCGCAGTTAAGCAAACGGCTCTTGGCCTTGTCTGCGGCGGAGCCGCGCTATGGGTATCGGCGGATCGCGGCCTTGTTGCGGCGGGAAGGCTGGCGTGTGGGCCAGCGGCATATCCAGCGTTTGCGTCGAGACGCAGGCCTGCGGGTGCCACCAACCAAGCGCAAAATCGTTCGGCGTGGCGTTTCGACGGGCTTGCCGACGACGGCGACGCATCGGAACCATGTGTGGACCTGGGACTTCATTGCCGATGCCACGGTGCGTGGCGGCGCGTTGAAGTTGCTGACGATCCTGGATGAATACACGCGTGAGTGTCATGTGCTGTGGGCGGAACGGGCGCTGAAGGCGGCGGATGTGCTGGCGTGGTTGCAGCAGGCGATTGGGCAACACGGCGCGCCGGAATATCTGCGGAGCGACAATGGCTCGGAGTTCATTGCCAAGATCGTGCAACGATGGCTGCAGGAGAACCGGATCAAGACGCTCTATATTGAACCGGGCAGCCCGTGGCAGAACGGGTTTGTGGAGAGCTTCCACGGGCGGTTTCGGGACGAATGTTTGAACCGGGAACAACTGTGGACGCTGACGGAAGCGCGGGTAGTCGTGGGCGACTATCGGCAGAAATACAATCAAGTAAGACCGCACAGCCGGCTGGGCTACGACAGCCCAGCGGTGTTTGCGGCGCGGAGCTGTCCATCCCCAGCTCCGTTCGGGCTTCGCCCTCACTCCGCTGGGGATGGACAAAGAACCAACAAAAACATAACCTCAACCATGTCCCAGGACTAACTCATGCCTGGCACTGAAAAGCGTAGCCGGTCATACCA
>CAISYZ010000032.1 GCA_903889895.1 uncultured Verrucomicrobia subdivision 3 bacterium
AAAAAAAAACTTCTGGTGCGATGTTGATTACGCTGCCCCAGATTCGAGCGCGATTGCAAGTGAGGCTGATTCACCTCGCCGGACAGTGCCCGTGGTGTAAAACACGCTTCGATAATACGGCCTAGCACTTAACCTAGTAATATTAACAGTTCGTATGAAAACTTGCATGAACATATCAGCCACGATTTGGCCGACGCTGTCGGTCGCGAAAGCGACCCGTCAGACCCGGTTAAGCCAAGGTTGTGTGTTTAGCCTTAGACTATCCACATCGCATCGCGGGTATAGCCCCGAAGCTGGCTTGGATAATGCGGAGGTGAGCAGGTAGAGAATCGAATTAGGATTTTTACACCCTGCTCACCTCGTGTGAGCAGGTTTTTTTATTTCCCTGAAACGAACAGTGGAACAGTGAATGCGGAACGAAAGGTGACCGGACTGTGAACAGAATTAAATCGACGTCTCGATGATGTCTGACAGCACAAAATTAAAAATGGCGCAGAGGATGCAAAACTCCTCACCGGTGGGGTCTGCCCACAGGTCGCACATAAGCGCGCCGAGATGGTTTGAACAGACTTTACATTTTAAAGGCTTCGCAGGAGGCCTATAAACACCGAAACAGCCGCCGTGAAACCGCGGGTTGGGATCGAATAGATCTCAAGAGGTGTTTGTTCTTTATTGAAATGGCACGGGCCGGAGGCGCATGACGCTTCCGGCCCTTTTAATTTCGCGGTTGTGATTTAACAGCAGAATGGCTCCTTGCCAAGGAGCACGTCCGGGTGCGATTCTCGGCAACCGCACCAATCTTGATACGCCGGGCGCCAGCTTGCGCGGCCGAGTCTCCAAAACTCAGCTTGCTCGGGGCAGCACCGAGACGGCGTGCCAATTATTCCTAGGGTCGTGGCAGACACGCAATGCACTTGCCTTGCAAGCAAGTTGATGTGGGAGCGTTACCCACCGATTCCACCATTTTCAATTGCGGGAAACTCGACTAAAGCACAGAGAGAAGCCTCATAAACTTCTTTAGGTGGGTGTGATTCCCACTCCCGCTACCAATATCTATATGGGAAGTGATCCGGCTGCCCGACTGTAAATCGGGTGTCGCAAAACAAATTCGGAAGCGACGAACTGGAGCGTTACCAGCATTTCCCACCATTTCGGATCCGTAGCTCAATCAGAGGAGCAGCCCGTTGTCTGTGGGAAGGGTCCTTGCGGACGGCCACCAGGGTGTAAGTCCCTTCGGGTCCGCCAATTTCAAACCTTACCGCGAGGCTGATTCCCAGGGTTTCGGCTTTGCGCATCTCCACTCCGACGTTTCAAAGAGTCGTCCGGAGTTTTCAGCGCGTAGCGTAGCAGCAACGCACTCGGCCTGGGACCGAGGGATCGCAGGTGCAACTCCTGTCGCGCTGACCAATTTCAGTTTACCTGCCAGGACTGCCAATTCATGCTCGCCGACCTTCAGCTTGGCGGGCCAATTCTCAAACAAAATCTCGCACACGGATGCATCTCATTGTTGTGGCCGTGCGCCAGCACCCCCCGAGTACCCGTCGCACAATTACCGGCTGGCGCGTCCGTCGCGCATTTCGTGGCTGTTGACCGGCCTAATCAATCAGGGCGCAAGCGTGGCGTTGCTGGTGACACCGCAATTTTTCAACACCCAATCCGACTATGTGAACAAGAGCGGCTGGGCCGCCGCTCAATTAATGGGCCGGATTGAAAAATATGTTTCGCTGCCGGAAACGCTGCCCGTTGCCGATTTGGAAAAAGTCGCCCGCGCATGGTTGCCCAATGGGGATAAGCGTTCAATCGAAGTCTTGGCCGACTTTGCGGCACTGTCGCAAAAGTATCTGGCAGCGATTGAACACACAGTGAAGCAGGCAATTTACCTTGCGCGCCAGGCTGGCCGGGAAACGCCGGATTGGACGGACATTAAGCCGAATCCATGCAGTAGGAGTTAAATTTTCATGAGGATTGGCTGGTGAAAGCGGGGTGGTTTTCAACTGCATTGCAGTTGGGGAAGGAGCTCAAAATCTTTTCCCATAATCGGCACCACCAGTCGCGTTCGCGTTTGGGCACGGCCAGTTTGAGGGTGGTCTTGCCCGCCGGATGACTCAACACCCCGGCTGTCACGAACAGCCAGAACCGGAGGTTGCGCAGCGTGATCTTCTGTTGCCAGCCCAGATGCCGCTCGAACAGGATGATCAAGTTGTAAGTCAGCGTCGCCAGACTTAACGCTGCTTCACTCGCCCAGAACTGTTCGAGGCACAGCGTCGGCAACGCGAAGCCCGCCTGCAGTTCCTTGATCACGTTCTCGCAGTCAGCCCGGCCGTTGTAGTAACGCCATACCGCCAGCGGCGGGTGCGTGGTGCCGGGCAGACTGGTGACCAGCGCTTGAAAGCGATACCCCGGCACATCCAACAGGCGTTTGCCGCCGCGTTCCTCGTCGTCGCTCACCCGATGCCGGAGCAGCACCAGCCGGCGCG
>CAISYZ010000033.1 GCA_903889895.1 uncultured Verrucomicrobia subdivision 3 bacterium
GTTCATACATCGGACCTTTCATGTGCGGCGCATCAATCACCGTCAACGCGTGGTCATCCGGCGCAAAATCTTTCAGCGAATACCATTCTTCTTGAAACGCGAAACTGTCGCCGACGTTTTCAAAGCCGGGAAAATTCGGATCAATCACCCGGTTCGTCGCGACCTGCTGCGCGCCGTGGATGATGAATTCGCCGCCGATGAAGCACGCATACGGATCGGCATTCGTGCTGTGGTTCGCGTAGCGATCCGGGCCTTTCTGCGATTCGTTGGCGGTGTGAAACGTGTCGGTGGCCGCGTGCGTGCCGATAAAACCTTTGCCACCACGCACAAAATCAAACAGCGCCTGTTTGCCGGCGGGCGTCATTGGCGGCTGCTTGTCGGTGCCTTGGCTGCACAGGTCGCCGGTGGTGTAGAAAAACACCGCGTCAAACTGCGCGAGATATTCCGGGCTGAACTTCGAGCCGTCCTTGGAGAAAGTAAATTCCCAGCCGTTCTTCGCGCCGAGCTCAAGCAAAACTTTTTCCGCAAAGCTGGGCTGGCCATTTTTCCACGAGATGACGGAATGCTCGAAGCCGCTGGATTTGGTGAAGAATAATATTTTCTTCGGCGCGGCCGAGGCGGTGACGGCGGCGGCGAGAAACAGCAGGGCGACGGTGGAAACGAGTGGTCTGAATGGAAATGCTTTCATTGGTAGCGGAATTGGACGGATTATTGCCATTATCGGTTACGAGACAATCTTTCTTTAATTTTTAAAAAACAGTGTTTCATCCACGCGCCATCTATGGCTAAATCTGATGACAAACAATGCAAGATCTGATTGCCAAAGCCGCGACGTTGCTTGAAGCGTTGCCCTACATCCAAAAATTCAGCGGCGAAACCTTTGTTGTGAAATACGGCGGCAGTTTCATGGACTCGCCTGACGCCAGCATCCGCAACGGCGTCGCACGCGACATCGTGTTTCTGGAAGCAGTAGAAATCAACCCCGTAGTTGTCCACGGCGGCGGCAAAGCCATCACCCGCGCCATGGAAAAGGCCGGGTTGAAGGCGAATTTCATCCAAGGCCAGCGCGTCACCGACGAGGCCACGGTGCAAATCGTGGATGACGTGCTCTCCCGCGAGATCAATCCCGAAGTCGTCAAGACCATCAACGCACTCGGTGGCCGGGCCGTGGGGTTCGCCGGGCCGGACATTTTCAAATGCAAAAAACTTTACCTTGACGACAAGGAGAATCCGGGCAAGAAAATTGATATCGGCTTTGTTGGCGAAGTCATCGAGGTCAATGTCCAGCCATTGAAGGAATCCATGTGGTGCGGCTTCACGCCGGTCATCAGCCCGACCGCGCGCGGCGAGGACGGCAAAATTTACAATTGCAACGCTGACGTCGCTGCCGCCATGTGTGCCATCGCGCTCAATGCCAAACGGCTCGTTTTCATGTCCGACGTGCCGGGCCTGATGCGCGACTTCAAGGATTCGTCCACGCTCATCGCCCACCTGCACACTGCGGAAGTTCCCGGCCTCAAAGCCGCTGGCATCGTGGACAAGGGCATGATTCCGAAAGTGGACAGCGCCGTCGCCGCCATCAAATCCGGCGTGGAAAAAGTCTCTTTCGTGGACGGCCGCACGCCGCATTCCGTGATGCTGGAAATTTTCACCGACAAGGGCGTCGGCACCGAAGTAGTGTTGTAATTTCTGCTTGGCGATTGCGGATTAACTGGAAAAACCAGCGAAACGGGCAAAATCTTTGATGAACTGCCCGGGCCGTGAAGCGAATGCGGAATTAAGAATGCAAAATGAAAACCGCCGCCACGGTTGCCCGCAGCGGCGGATGAAATAAAGCATTATTCAACAATCTCCGCTTCAATAATCTCCGGGCTTGATACTTGTTTTGAATCCTCCTTCACTAGTTTTTTTATCAACCCTTGCAAACGACGTGCTACATAGGCAAACAATCCGGCAACTCCTAGGGAAACCGCAGCATTCACTTGATGTTGCAGCTTTTGTTCTCTTTGTTCTTTGGTATAGCGAGGTGTAACATGAGCATTGATTGCATCACTAATTGCATACTTTAGAAAAATGAGCGACAAGATGTAGGAAAACACAACAAGACTAGGAAGGATTAGCTTTGTCGGAACAACCACAATAGTCTTCCCGACATTTTTTTGGTTGGCTAAATATGAACTCCTTGCAAACAATATTAAAAGCAAGACACCTAGCGCTGCAACCAGCCACCTGAAGCCTCCAATTTCGGGATCAAGAGCAAAGCCAAGAAACATACATAGCGAAACCAAAGCTAAAAATGAAACTTTAACGTCCGATTTCCCATTAAAGACTACAACTTTGTCTTTAATGCCTAAAATAGTCCCAATGGTTGCAAGTATTAAAATGGCAGAAAAAGCAATCCATAAGATCGGTGCATTATTTTGATCTGCACTTTGAATCACAACAGTCTCCGTCATAGATGTCGCGTCTTGATTGTTCGCACCCTCTTTTTGCAATGATTCTTCTGCCACCACCATTTGCACTTCTGCTGGTTGTTGTTTTGTTACAGCAGTTCTTTGGTGCGCTGCTGCGGCAGCCGTTTTTTGTGCTTCTGCTATTTGCTGTTTTTTTGCGGGTGCTTTTTGCAGTGCTTCATCTGCCGCTATCTTTTCCGCTTGAATGCGGGCAGCATCTTCTCTGTTTTTCACTTCCGCCAGCAAGGCAACGGCTGATACATTTCCCTTTTCGGCTAACGGAATTAAAAAACCTTTTGCTTTATCCGTTGCATCTTCAGAGTTTTTTGAAATTAAAACCTTGGAAAGTCCCACTTGGGCTTCTGGATTCCCATTGTTGGCAAGCAGTTCCATGCCCATGTATTTCTGATTTTCATCAGAAACCCCAGGAAAGTTAGAGGAATACAATGATGAAAGTTTATCCAAGGAATCTTTGTCGCCGAGTTTTGCAGCCTTGATTAAGTATGTGAGAGATTTATCTGAATTCTTACCTGCATATTTCTCGTCAGCATATATCGCGGACAATTTCACAAGCGATGGAAGATAATCGTCGTGACCTGCTCCTTTTTCATATAGTGGAAGTGCTAGTTCGTAAGCCTCTGGCCGATTAGGTGGAAAGCCTTTTTGATTCCTAGAATAATCTGGCCCACCTTCCCCCGTTTTTCCACTGAGATAACACTCTGCTAAATAGTAAGACGCTTCGCAATTCGCCTTAATACTATTTGCATCTCCTCCCCACGCTCTTGGGTCACCCGCTGCTTTATCTTTTAGATTTTCATAGGCGGAACCTTGATCTCGTAAATCAAACTGCGGATTTCCTATCGTTTCAAATAACTCTTTTGGGGATTTGCCCCAAATTGCTTGCTGTGCGTGAACCGTGTTTAGAAGGCTGGCGCACAAAATTAGAATGGCGACGCTATATTTATTTCTGCATTTCATAATTGGAAGTATGTTGGTTGACTTAAATGATTAATCGGCGATTGCCGCCTTAATGGCATCATTTACATAGTCTGCTCTTTTCACTGAACGTTGAGAAGGATGGCAAACCCAAACGAGTCTTTGCGCGTTTGAAATCTTAATTGATGCAGCCGTTCCAAACTGCTTCCATTCTGATTCTCCAAAATTAAGGTCTTTCAAGATCAGGTTCATATGCGGGTTGCAGGCGAAAATAATGTTTGGCTCATACGTCTTAATCTGATCAAGAATCACGCCACGATGTTTTTGATAGGCTTTAACTATCCTATCCCCTGGAGTTCCCTTAAGCCCCGGCAGCTTGCTTACATTTATGTAGGCGATCTTTCTGATTCCATTTCGTATTTCTTCGGAATCATTCAACTCAGGCATATAATTCCAATCATCATCACACGTCCAAATACCGTAATTGATATAGCATATCGGCCGGAACACTCGCTCGCGCGACCATTTGTCTGGATTTTTATTTATTTCTTCAGTTATAGACCAGCCACCGTCCTCAGGGTCACCATATGTTTCCCCGTTGTCGTATGGTTCTTTGAGAATCCACAAAACACGAGGCTTTGATTGCAAATACAGTTCGGAATTTATAATGCCATCATAAATAGGTTCGGATTCGCCTACCGAATCGACATATTCGCGTTCAATTATTTCTTTAATCCGTTTTTCTTCTTTAACTATTTGTTTTAAGTCCATGAAAAATTGATTTGTAGTTTTTGTGCTTTTCACTCCGCGATCGGGATGCTCGCGACATCTCTCCATTGGCTGGTTTGGTGCAATCCTAACACTTTTTATTTCGTCGCCGGTGTCGCGGATGGCGTCGGCGTCGAGGCTGGCGCGTGGTTGCCGCCGTGGTCGGGCGGGAAGATGCCGAGCAGAAATTCGCCGCGCACGCCGGCGTTGGCGGGGTCGCTGGCCGGCCATTCCAGATCGGCGGCGTTTTGGATGGTCAAAATAAATTCATAGAGCTTGGCGGCGTCGGCGTTCTTTTGCGTGGTGGTGTCTTTCGCGCCGCTGATCTGCTGCACGCGGTAGGTTTCCGCCGGGCCAAAGCCGTTGCGCGCGGTTTGGAAGGCCGTGGTCTCGGCATCCGTCCAGCCTTTCTGTTTGAGCGTGGGCAGGTTCGCGGTATTGGTCACAGCGCCGAGCACGGTGTCGCAGCGGGAGAGAAATGTGGCGAGGTCGTTTTTGTCATGCGCGCCGATTTGAAATTCCTGATGGAGTTTCACGGTCTGGCCGGGGAAGGCGAGTTTGGCGGTCTTGGCGGCCTGTGTCATGCACTGATGCAGGGTGGTGAGATTCTGCTGCTGGGCGGTGGTGAGGTTGCCGAGTTCGCCTTTGGCGGTTTTCTGGCCGGTGACCTCGCCGGCAACCTGGGTGCAAAGCGCGTCGGCAGCGGTGAGGTAGGTGGGGTTGAGCCGCGTGCCGATTTCGGTGTGGTTCTTGGCAGCGGCGATGATGAGGCCGCCTTGATGGGTGAGGATGGCGGTCGGGAAGTGCGGGCGATGGGGCATAGTTTTTAGTGTTTAATTTTTAGTTTTGAGTGGAAAGGCAGGTCGCGCGAAGGGCGCGAAGGTGGCGAAGGCTGAAAAATTGATTTCCTTCGCTCCCGTCGCGGTCTTCGCGCGACAAACACATCTAAATTGCTGTGAAACAGAGCATTGCAAACCGGTTTTGGCCTCCAGAAAATCGGGGCAGAGGCTTTCAAAACCGGGGCAATGGTCAGAAATTCGGGGCAAGGCCGGAAAAAACCGGGGCAACGGTTCACGAATCCGGGGCAGCCCTTCCGAAAATCGGGGCGGTGGCTGTCAAAGCCGGGGCAGCCGTTCAAAAAATCGGGGCAGGAGGTTTTGGATTCGTGGTGGCGGGTTTTGAAAACGGGGGAGTTGCTTTCGGATTCGGGGCAGCGATTGTCAAAGTCGGGGCAACGGCGGACGAACCGGGGCAAAACCATTCCATAAGGCGCGCAGCGTGTGCGTCTGGTTGCGGTGAGACTTTTGAATGTCCGCAGAGTGCCCATGACCGATGGTGGAATATTTCAAAAGAGCGGCGGGCGGGGCAAGTTTTATTTGAACAATTTTTTCACATCGCCGTCGGCGCGCTGCCAACGGCGGCGGCGGATGCAATCCAGGCGGAGCATTTTCTTTGTGTCGCCCGTCGCTTGGTGGTAAATAAACGCCGACAATGAAAGAAATCGTCCCAACGCCGCCCGCCATCGTGCGGAACGACTACGAAAGTATCCGGGAACTGTTCACGAAAAATGTCGTGCCCAGCTACGGACGGTTTGAACTCGTCTTGAGCCACGGCGTCGGCAGCCATGTTTTTGATGTTACCGGCAAGCGCTACCTCGATCTCGGCAGCGGCATCGCCGTGTGCTGTCTCGGCCATGCGCATCCAGCCATCACCGAAGCGCTCGTCGAACAGTCGAAAAAACTGATCCACGTCTCGAACCTTTATTTCACCGAACCGCAGGGCCGACTCGCCGCCGAACTCGTCAAACGCATCGGCCCCGGCAAAGTGTTTTTCTGCAACAGCGGCGCGGAGGCGAACGAAGGGCTTTACAAGCTCGCGCGGAAATTCGGCCACGACGAAGGCCGGTTTGAAATTCTGACCGCGACGAATTCCTTTCACGGCCGGACGCTCGCCGGCATTGCCGCCACCGGCCAGGACAAAGTCAAAAAAGGTTTTGAACCGGCCGTGCCCGGCTTCCGGCATATTCCGTTCAACGACCTCAAAGCCGCGCGCAACGCGATTTCGCCCGCCACCGTCGCCATTTTGATCGAAGGCGTGCAGGGCGAAGGCGGCGTCACGCCGGCCGCGCCAGAATATCTGCTCGGCCTGCGGCAGCTTTGCGACGAGAAGAAAATGCTGCTGCTCATGGACGGCGTGCAGGATGGCCATTACCGCACCGGCAAATTTCAGTGCTTTCAAAAAATTCTCGAAGGCATCCCCGGCGGCGAGAAGTTTCTGCCCGATGGCCTTTCGATGGCCAAGTCGCTCGGCGGCGGTTTTCCCATCGGCGCGTTCTGGGTGCGGTCGCCGTATGCGGATTTGTTGAGCGCCGGCACGCACGGCACGACCTACGGCGGCACGCCGCTCGCCTGCGCCGTGGCGTTGAAAATTCTTGAAGTGATCGAGCAGGAAAATCTCGCCGAACAGGCGCGCAAGCTCGGCGCGTGGCTGAAATCCGAAATCGAACGGCTGGCGAAAACCTATCCGACCGTCGTGAAATCCGCGCGGGGCATGGGTTTCATGCTCGGCCTTGAGCTGGCGGAAAAAATCCCCGCGTTCGCCGCGAGCGATAAGACGCCGGCGCTGCAATTCGTCAACCGGCTGCACGCGGCAGGCGTATTGACCGTGCCGGCGGGAAACCAAATCGTCCGGCTCCTGCCGCCGCTGAATCTCAAGCCGCAGGAAGCCGGCGAAGGCATTCACATCATCGAGGAAGTCGTAAAATCGCTCGTGTGAACGCCGCTGCGCTGAAACATCTGGCCGCCGTTGATCCGGTGATGAAAAAGCTCATCGCTGAAGTCGGGCCGTGCCGGCTGGAGCACGAGCCGTGGCGTTCACCGTTTCAATCGCTGGTGCAGGCGGTCGCGCATCAGCAGCTCAACGGCATGGCGGCAAATACGATTTTGACGCGGTTCAAAAAACTTTTTCCCAAACGCCGGTTTCCGAAGCCGGAAGATCTGGCCAAAGTCACGGACGAACAGATTCGCGCGTGCGGTTTTTCATTTTCCAAAATCGCCGCCATCCGCGACATCGCGACAAAAACTTTGGACGGGACGATTCCATCGTCACGGCAAATTGAAAAGCTCACCGACGAGGAAATCATCGCTCGCCTGACTGCGGCGCGCGGTGTCGGGCGCTGGACGGTGGAGATGCTGCTGATTTTTCAACTCGGCCGCACCGACGTGCTGCCCGTGGATGACTTTGGCGTGCGCAACGGCTTTCGGATTGCCTACCGCAAGCGGGAGATGCCCAAGCCGAAGGCGCTGCTGGCGTTCGGCAAAAAGTGGCGGCCGCACGGCACCACGGCGGCGTGGTATCTCTGGCGCGCGGCGGACGCGGCCAAGCAAAACGCCAAGAAAAAGAAGTGACGGCGCAACGCCGTTCGGTTATAAAATTTTCTTTGGTTGGAAATTCCCCAAAACTGTTAAGACATGAAACATCTGTTGTCATTGGAAAAATTGCCGCGCACGGACATTGAAACCATCCTGCGCGATGCCACCGCGTTCAAGCGCCAGCGCGGCGCGCACCCGGCGCAGCCGCTGGCCGGCCAGACGTGGGCACTGATTTTTTCCAAGTCCTCCACGCGCACGCGGGTTTCCTTCGAGACCGGCATCCGCGAACTCGGCGCGGGCGTGATGTTTCTCAACGCGAACGACATTCAGCTCGGCCGCGGTGAACCCATCCGCGACACCGCGCGCGTGCTCGGCCGCATGATCCACGGCGCCGTCATCCGCACCTACGCGCAGAGCGACGTGGAGGAGTTTGCCGAATTTTCCAAGATTCCCACCATCAACGCGCTGACCGACGACGAGCATCCGTGCCAGATTCTCACCGACATCTTCACGTTTGAAGAAACGCACGGGCCGATTGCCGGCAAAGTCGTCACGTTCGTGGGCGACGGCGCGTGCAACGTGCCCGTCTCGTGGATTTTTGCGGCCGCCAAGCTCGGGTTCGAACTCCGCATCGCCGCGCCGAAAGCGTTTCAACCGTCGTCGGAAATCCTGAAGCGCGCGGGTGGCAAAATCATCGTCACGGACGACCTCAACGCCGCCGCCCGCGGTGCCGACCTGCTTTACACCGACGTCTGGGTTTCGATGGGCAAGGAGTCTGAGGCTGCCGAACGCATCAAAGTTTTGGGTGGCTACCAGATCAATGCGGCGCTCGTGAAGCTGGCCAAGCCCGGCGCGCTGGTCATGCACTGTCTCCCCGCCTATCGCGGCAAGGAGATTGACGCGGAAACCTTCGAAGCCCACGCGGATACCATCTTCACGCAGGCGGAAAACCGGCTCCACGTGCAGAAATCTATTTTGAACTGGGCGGTGAGCTAACCGCCAAGTAAAACTATCCCTGCTCGAATTCTGATTCTTCGTCCGGCAGGCCGCGACGGCTGGGGCCGGTGGCGTATTGGCGCAGGTATTTCACCGCCACGCGCAAATCCTTCGGCCACTCGCTCTTGAGGTGCACCGGCTCGTGCGTGGTCGGATGCGCCACGGTCAGTTCCTCGGCGTGCAGGGCCACGCGCGCCAGCAGCGGGCGTTCATCCTTGCCCGGTTTCAGGCGGAAATCCCGTTTCAACCGCGAGAGCCACAATTTTTTGCCGCCATAAAGTTCATCGCCGACCAGAGGAAAGCCCGCGTGTTTGAGGTGAAGGCGAATCTGGTGCGTGCGCTCGGTCAGCGGCGTGCAGCGCAGCAAACACCAGTCGGAAAATTGTTCAAGCACCTCGAATTCCGTCTTTGATTTTTTGCCGCCGCGTGGATCCACGCGCATCTGGCCGAGGCGCACCGGATGCGGGGAGAGCTTGGCATCCACTTCAAAGTGCGGTGCCGGCGGCGCGCCCCACGCGAGCGCGACGTATTTTTTCAGCGGCTTCTCCGAGCCGAACAAATTGGCGAGCGCGACGAGCGCCGGTTTGTTTTTAGCGAGCAGAATGACGCCGCTGGTCTCAAAATCCAGCCGGTGTGCGTTGGCGAGGTAATTTAGATGCCGTTCCTTCGCCCACGGCTTTTGCAGTTCGATGCCGTCGTGCAGTAGCGTCATCAGGTTCGGCCGTCCGGCGTCGTAGCGGTCCGGCGAGGTGAGCAGACCGGAGGGTTTGTCGAGGGCCAGCAAATCCCCGTCCTCAAAGAGAACGGGGATTTCCCAAAATTCCTTGGTAGCGGGTGACGAAAGCTTGATGACGGCGCTCACGGCTGTTTGGCCGTGCCGCCGGCGGTCGCCTTCGCGTAGAAAGGCGTGTCGCGCAGTTCGCGGTTGGCCTCGCCCTGGAGCCAGAGATTGAAGGCCTCGCTCTGCCGCGCGCGGCGCACCTGCGCGGTAAACTGCGGCAGCTCCGCGCTCTTCCGCGAAGTGTCCACCGGCAGCAACTGCTGGAGGAACAGGACAAAGCCGCCGTCGGCGGTCGCCTGGAAACTGCTCACGCGGCCGGGCTGCGTGGTGAACGCCGCCTGCTTGACCTGGTTGAGGCTGGCGCGCTCGCCGAGTTCAGGCAGCTCCTGCGTGCTCAGCGAAAACGCCGGCAGCACCAGCGGCGACTGGCCGTTGGCCACCGCTGCCTGCGCGAAGGTTTTTCCGGCCGCGATCTGCACGCTGGCGGTGTAGTAGAAGTTCGTGCCTGCGCTCTGCGCCAGCGCCACGGCGGAGTGTTCGCGGAAATCCTGCGTCACGCGCGCGCTGATCTGCTCAAGCGACGGAATCGAACTGGGCAACTGGTTGGCCAGCGCAATCACGTAAACGCCATCGGCGGCCGGAATTGGTCCGGCGAACGGTTCGTCGCTGCTCAACTGGAACGCGGACTTGGTGAACGCGGCGGGGGCGTTGAATTCTTCCGGTCCGTAGTTGGCGGAGAACGGCGCGGTGACGCCGGCGCCCAAACCCTTTTGCTTGGCGTAGGTCGCCAGGTTAGCCGGCGTGGCCGGCGTGATGGCAAACACGGCGTTCGCAAAATCGTTCGCCTGCTGGCGGGCGGCGCGCAGCGCGCGGTCGCGGATGAGCAACTCGCGAATCTTGGCCTTGGCCTCATCCGGCGTTTTCGCGTCGGGGAACTGGCTGGCGCCGTATTGCGCATAGACCGAGTTGACGTATTCAGTAAAGTTGGTCTTCTCCCATTCCGCCTTGGCCTGCGACAGATAATTCGTGACGTTGAAGAAAACGTAGCTCACCTGCACGCGGTCCGGTAGGCGATAGACGGCAAGATTGTTTGTGTAAAACTGCGCGACGGCAGCGGGCGTGACGGCTACCTGCGCAAGGTAGTTCGACGCATCAAAGAACACCGCCTGCGCGGAGACTTCCTGATGTTCGCGGTCGTAAAGCTGGGCGACTTCCGCCGGCGTGACCAGCACACCCGGCAGACCGTAAACCTGAATCAACTGCTGCACCACAAGTTCATCGCGTAGAAAATTCTGCAGATCCGCCACGCCGAGACCTTCCGGCTGCAAAACCTGTTCCTGAAACTTGTCCATGGCAATCGGCTGGCCGTTGCGGCCGAGCGAGCGCAGCAAATCGTTCGCGGCGGTGACCAGTGCGTCCGACCCGACCTTGATGCCGAGCTTCTGCGCCTTTTGTTCCAGCAGCAGGCGAATATAAACTTCGCGGTCCATGTCGTCGCGGTTGAAGCCCGCGCTCTTGTCCGGCCACTGGCCGTTGCGCATCCAGTAATAAAGATAGAACCCCGCCTGCGCGCGCTGGAAATCCTGCGCCAAGATGGTGTGGCCGTAAATCGTGCCGTAATTGCCGGTGCTGCGGACACCGCCGCCGTTGCGGTTCGGGGCCTGGCCCATGAAATAGACGAACGAAATAATCGTGAGGCCGGCGATGATCCACCAGAGCCACGCGGAATGCTTGCGAATTGATCCAATCATAAAAAGCGAACGCGAAGCCTAACTTGCCCAAAGGAACATGGCAAACGCAAAAGCAGAATGTTATCGCCCTGAACTGCGCGGCCGGAGTTGCGCGGGCGGTGGTCAATGGCCACCGTTTGAGCGAAATGCTTATTTCAGCCACTTCGCCACGTCCAGCGCCGCGTAGGTGATGAGAATATCCGCGCCGGCGCGGCGCATGGCGAGCAGGCTTTCCAGCGTCACCGCGCGCTCGTCAATCCAGCCGTTCGCGGCGGCTGCCTTAATCATCGCGTGCTCGCCGCTGACGGCATAAACCGCCGTGGGCAGGCCGAATTCCCGTTTGACGCGGTGCACGATGTCGAGATAAGCGATGCCCGGCTTGACCATGACCAGGTCCGCGCCTTCCTGCACATCGAGTGCGACTTCGCGGAGGGCTTCGTTGCCGTTCGCCGCGTCCATTTGGTAACTCCGGCGGTCGCCAAAGCTCGGCGCGGATTCCGCCACGTCGCGGAACGGCCCGTAAAACGCCGACGCAAATTTCGCCGCGTAGCTCATAATCGGCGTGTCGAAAAACCCTTCGTTGTCGAGTTCCGCGCGGATAGCGCGCACGCGGCCGTCCATCATATCGCTCGGCGCGACGATGTCCGCGCCGGCTTCCGCATGGCTGGCGGCGGTGCGCGCGAGCAGCTTCAGCGACGGGTCGTTGAGAATTTTCCCGCCGTGCACGATGCCGCAATGACCGTGGCTCATGTATTCGCAGAGGCAGACATCCGTGATGACCAGCAGCGAAGGCAGTTCCTTTTTCAACAGCCGAACCGTTTGCTGCACGATGCCGTTTTTGGTGTAAGCACCGGAAGCTTTCTCGTCTTTCTTGTCGGGAATGCCGAACAGCAGCACAGCGGGAATGCCGAGTTCCTGCGCCTTGGTGGCCTCGCGCAAGATTTCGTCGGGCGAAAGTTGAAACACGCCTGGCATGGAAACCGTCGGGATGCGCACCTTGCGGCCGCTGCGAGCGAACAGCGGCAGGACAAGCTGCGAGGTTTGGAGCGACGTTTCGGCGACGAGCCGGCGCAAGGCCGGTGAGGTGCGCAAACGGCGCGGGCGGACGACTGGAAATCCGGGCGAATTCATCGCGTCATTCTAGTTTTTGTGCGGCGCGGGCAAAAGCGGAAAGTTTGTTGCCGCAACCCCCGGGTTTTGGTCATCGCCAAAATTTTTGAACAAAATTTCAACTGCGGCTTGCGTCGCGGCGGCATTCGGCGTTTAATCAGGTCGCACTTCAACCAAGGTATTTTATGTCACAAACGGGTCGTCAATCACTTAACGTCAGCAAAGTTCTCTGCGTCATCATGGGTGGCGGGCAGGGCTCGCGCCTGTTTCCGCTTACGAAAGACCGCGCCAAGCCAGCGGTGCCGCTCGCCGGCAAATACCGCATCGTGGACATCCCGATCTCGAACTGCATCAACTCCCGCTTCCGCCGAATCTATATTTTGACGCAGTTCAATTCCACGTCGCTGCACAGCCACATTTCGCGGACATACAAATTTGACCAGTTTTCCGCCGGGTTCGTGGAAATCCTCGCGGCGCAGCAGACCTTCAACAACACCTCGTGGTATGAAGGCACGGCGGACGCGGTGCGCAAAAACCTCGTTCATTTCATGAACCACGATTTCGACTACCTGCTCATCCTGAGCGGCGACCAGTTGTATCGCATGGATTTTCAGGAACTCGTCGAGCAGCACCACGACACCGGCGCGGACATCACCATCGCCACGCTGCCCGTCGGGCGCGACGAGGCTGGCGCGCTCGGCATCATGCAGATTGACGGCGAGAAACGCATCACGCGCTTCGTGGAGAAACCCAAGGACCCCGCCGTGCTGGACACGCTGAAGATTGCGCCGGAGATGAACGCTGCGCTGGCCATCCCCGGCGGTCGCGAATCGTATCTCGCTTCGATGGGCATTTACGTCTTCAACCGCCAGGTCATTGCGGAACTGCTGGATAATCCGCTCTCCGACTTCGGCAAGCACATCATACCGCACGCCATCAACACGCACCGCGTTTTCTCTTACGTCTATCAAGGTTATTGGGAGGACATCGGCACGATTCGCAATTTCTTCGAGGCCAACCTCGACCTCGTCAGCGAACTCCCGCGCTTCAATTTCTTCGACATGAGCGCGCCCATCTTCTCCCGCCCGCGCTATCTGCCCGGCTCCAAGATTAACGGCGCGCAGATTGACCACGCCGTGATTTCCGACGGCTGCATCATCAACCGCGCGCGCATCCGCCAGAGCATTGTCGGCCTGCGCACTATCATCGGCGACGAGACCGAGCTGAACCGCGTGGTCATCCTCGGCAGCGACTATTACGAATCCCAGGAATCCGTCGAGCGCCACGAGCACCAGGGCCTGCCGCGCGTGGGCATCGGCGCGCACTGCAAAATCGAGAACGCCATCATCGACAAAAACGCGCGCATCGGCAACAACGTCACCATCTCGCCCGCCGGCAAGCAAGAAAACGTGGACCACGCGCTCTATTTCATCCGCGACGGCATCGTCATCATTCCCAAGGACGCGGTGATTCCGCACGGCACGGTGATTTGAACCGGCCTTGCGCCGAAATTGCGCCAAATCGGAAGCCTGATTTCCAGCAACTGAAAGCTAAAAGTTGCGGTCAAGAGACTAAATTTTACCGTCGCAAGACTAAAAGTTAAGGTTGCAAGACTAACTTTTAATGTCAGGAGACTAATCCTTGATGCTAGAAGGCTAACTTTTAATGTTAAAATCTAAATATTTAAGGTTAGAAAGCTAATTTATATTGTCAGAGCACTAAAATTTAATGGTGGAAGACTAACTTTATTGGTTGCAGTCCAAAAAAGTCTTGTCAAAGCCTGGCCGACTGGGTGTAATCCTCAAAAATCCAAATGAATACGCCAAATACACCCGTTTCCACCGCCAGCACCGTTCCCGCCCATCTGCACCCGGACAAAGACGCGCTGCTTAAGGCCATCGGCTCGCCGTTGCGGTGCGGCATTTTGACGGAAATGATCTCCGGCGAACCGCGCATGGCCGTGGAGATTGCCAAAAAAGTCGGCATCACGCCCGCGATGACCTCCAAGCATCTGGCCGTGCTGCGCCGCGCGGGGCTGATTGTGTTGAGCCGGCGGAACCACCAGATCCCGCGCCATTTCATCCTCAACGCCGAGCTGGGGCATCTGGATTTCGGCCACTGCCTGCTGCGGCTGAAACCGCCTGCCGAGACGCCGGCGGCGTGAACCCGATGGGTCACAACCGGTGCCGAATCATCAGGTGTGCCTGAACGCGCGACGGTGCTTGTGAGCTAGGCACGGTAGCCGTCCGCAAGGACTGGGGATAATCTTTGACAGAAATTCGCAAGTCCGCGTTCATAAACCCATGCTCACAAAGGCCGTCGCCAAAACCCCCGTGCACGGACTGCGGCCTACTATCTGTTAGGCTGCTTATGCGTATCGCTATATTGTTTCTTATTGTCTCTGCCACGAGTCTTTTGGCTTGGTTAACTCCACCGACAGCAATTTTTGATGGCAGAGTTATTTCAGCAAAGAAAGTAAGTGACGTCAGCTTCCACAAAGAAGCAAATGGAGGTTTAGAGAGACAGGTCACGCCAGCAAAAGTAAATGATGGTGTTAAAGACAAAAACGACCACTTGGAAATCTGGAAGGCCGAAGTGTCTGTGGAGAGGGTAAATGCGGAGCCAGGTTTATCTTCGAATCTAGCGAGGGTGGTTTCCGTTTATTACGATCAGGACTCAGCCACCGATTTTGTGACACCTTACGGTGTAGAAGCTGGCCGCCCGTCACGACTACGACTCACCACAAACCAGGTTTATACATTTACTTGCTGTCGTTTAGATATACCAGATGATGAAACAAACGCTTTTACTGCCTTTGATGGCGGGATAATACCAAAATGACGCAGTCTAACCAGATTAGATGAGAAGGCAGACCACTGACGCTATGGTGCGTTGGCGCTGGCAGTTCCGCTGTTCCGCCTGCGTTTCACTTCGGCGCGACAACTCCTTCAACATGCCTTCTTTTTTCGTTAGGCCGCGAAACTCTTTATGAAACTGTCACCGTTCGTTTTACTGGTTGCGCTAATCGGTTGTAGCCGTTCAGAGGCTCCGAATCCGGCTTCACAGATGAGCCAGCAGATTCAGCAGTGGATTCCCCAAGGGACACCAGTTGTCGAGCTTCGACAGATTATGGAGCAGCACCAGTTTGTTTGCACAGTTGGTTCGTATGACAGCAAGGCAGCGATGCCACCAGGTTCTGATCCGCTTTGGTGGGATGTCGGTGGTTTCATCACCAAAGGCGGCAAGACTTTACCCGTTACCAATGTTGCCATATTTACCTGTAAGCGAACCGACACAAATAGTGATGGATGGGCTTACGAGGCGAGATTGACTGCCGTAGATGGAGAGTTTGACGGTCGTTATCTTGTTTCGGCAAATCATGTAAGATGAAAACGTGGTTTAGTTTCACACTCTATGAGATTATTATCATTCATCACTTGTTTGGCGGTCGTCGGAATCACCGGTTGCGCGAGTGTGCATCAGGCGTCTCTGCCTGACACATCTGGCCGACGGATGACCGAGGCGCAGGTGTTATCATCGGCCACGGCTTTATTGCCACCACAAATTGGAGATTCATATCATGTGGCTTTCAAAGATGGCGTGTGGGAGGTTTCATACGAGTCGAGCAGCCAAGCGCGCAGCGCAAAAGTTGTGACGGTGCAAGATTCTGATGGGAAGACTGAGCTGGTAAACAGGTTTTGAGATATGAGCGACCTACCGCCTAATTACTGTTAGGCGACTTCACACATTTACATATATGACAAAAAGAACCGTTGGTGCATTATTCTGCTGTTTGGCAGTTGTGCTGTTTCTAGCCCGCTATGTCTTTGCTTGCTGGTATGGCGGCGCAGGCGGGACATTGAGCGCAGAGCTATTTGACGGCAGGCTGCAATACATTGGGATTGCGCCGTGGATATTTTCAGCTGCTTTTCTCGTTGCTGGCATTTTTTATTTGGTTCGAGCAGAGTGTGACAAATGAGCCAGCCGTTTAGGTTCACAATTGTAGTGCGCCAAATTTGTCGGTAGCAGTCTTCCACGCGCCATTTACTTTCCTGCGCCCCGCCGCTAGACTGCCGCGTGCCTGATTCCGCCGCCATCTGGAAACATCTCAACACGAAAGGCCGCCTGTTTCTTTTGGCCGGGCCGTGCGTGATTGAGAACGAAAAACTCTGCCGCACCGTCGCCGCGTCGCTGGTGAAAACCTGCAAACAGCTCGGCATCTACTATGTTTTCAAGGCCAGCTTCGACAAGGCGAACCGCACTTCAGGAAAAGCCTTTCGCGGGCCGGGCATCGCGGACGGATTGAAGGTGCTCGCGAAAATCCGCGATGAATTCGGCGTGCCCGTCGTCACCGACATCCACACCGAGGAACAGGCGCGGCTCGCCGGCGAAGTCGCGGATATCCTGCAAATCCCCGCGTTTCTCTGCCGCCAGACCGATTTGATTGAAGCCGCCGTCGCCACCGGCAAGATTGTGAACATCAAGAAAGGCCAGTTCCTTTCGCCGCAGGAAATGGGGCGCGTCGCCGAAAAGGCGCGGCTCGCCGGCGGCAAAAAAATTCTCCTCACCGAACGCGGCACGACCTTCGGCTACAACAATCTCGTCGCCGACATGCGCTCGATTCCGGTGATGAAAAGTTTCGGCTTCCCCGTCGTGTTCGACGCCACGCATTCCGTGCAGCAGCCCGGCGGCGGCGGCGACAAGACCACCGGCCAGCGCGAATTTGCGCCGGTGCTCGCGAAGGCCGCGCTCGCCGTCGGCGCGAACGGCCTGTTCATCGAGACGCATCCCAAGCCGGACGCAGCCATGAGCGACGGCCCGAACATGATTCCGCTCGGCGAAATAGCCACGGTGCTGCGCTCGCTGCTGAAAATTTACGAAGCGGCGAAATGAAATCAGGTGACCATTCTCATGGATTACAACGAACTGATGCAGCAAATCAAATCTGCATTTGCAACCGCACCCGCTCCAGAGGATGACAACATCATCTGTCACGAGTGTGAGGAGTGCTTCGTTCTTCGCGATGGTGTTCGTGGCCGCACGGCAGACGAACTTTCAGATTCTTGGGTTGAGGAAAACTTTGACCAGCTTCCATTGTTTTCAGACGACGCAAAGCGCTTTTATTTTCCGGCATATTTTCGCGTTGCTGCGCTCAAGCCAGATTCGCTTGTTGCACAGTTTGTTCTTTATTCGTTATCAAGCGATTTCAGGTTGCAGCCCAGCGACGGCTATTCCCCACAGCAAATGCAAGCCATTCGAGATTTTCTTGAATACATTGAAACACGCATTGACGAACTCGACAAAGAGGATGTTGCGAAGGCTAAAGCATTGTGGCAATCAGTCGCCTAACGATGTTTAATATTTTTCATTTTTGAATTCCATGCCCGTAAAAATTTCCGCCGCCAACCGCCAACGCGCCTAAATGATGCCACCCACCAATGTCATCGTCGTCATCGGGGCCGGCTCCATCGGTCAGGCCATCGCGCGGCGCGTCAGCGCGGGCAAACGCGTTCTGCTGGCCGATTTGCGTCCGGAAAACGCGGCAGCGGCGGCGAAGGTTTTGAGCGAAGCCGGATTTGAGGTCGGCACCGCGACGGTGGACGTTTCCTCGCGCGCCTCCGTTCACGCATTGGTCGAGCAAGCCACGGCGCTGGGCGAAGTCACCGGCGTCATTCATGCCGCCGGCGTTTCGCCCACGCAGGCGTCGCCGGCCACGATTCTGAAAGTGGATTTGTATGGCACGGCGCTCGTGCTGGAGGAATTTGGCAGCGTCATCGCGCGCGGTGGCGCGGGCGTGGTTATCGCGTCGCAATCGGGCCATCGCCTCGGCGCGCTGACGGCGGAACAAAATAAACTGCTGGCCTTGACGCCGACGGAGGAATTGCTCGCGCTGCCGATGTTGCAGCCGGATAAAATCACCGATTCACTTCACGCCTACCAGATTTCCAAGCGCGGCAATTCGTTGCGCGTGATGGCCGAGGCGATTCGCTGGGGCAAGCGCGGCGCGCGCGTTAATACCATTAGCCCCGGAATTATTATTACGCCGCTCGCCAAAGATGAATTGAATGGTCCACGTGGCGCAGGATACAAACGGATGATTGAACTCTGTCCCGCCGGTCGCGCTGGCACGCCGGACGAAGTCGGAAACGTCGGCGCGCTGCTGATGGGCGCGGATGGCGCGTTCATCACCGGCAGCGATTTTCTCATGGACGGCGGCGTGACCGCTGCGTATTGGTTTGGCGAACTCGCTCCAAAATAAATTCATGCCCGCAAAAATTTCATCCGCCCTCCGCCAGCGCGCCGCGCGCATCAAACTGTTTTTGTGCGACGTGGACGGCGTGCTGACCGACGGCTCGATTTTCATCGGCGGCGAGCGCGAGTTCAAACGCTTCAACATCCGCGATGGTCTCGGCCTCGTCGTGGCGCGCCGCGCGGGCTTGCGCGTCGGCTGGGTTTCGGCGCGGCCGTCGCTGGCGACGAAATTGCGTGCGGAGGAATTGAAGATTGATTTTCTCGTGCAACAAGGCGACAACATCAGCAAAACGCAGGCCGTGGAAAACCTGCTCGCGGAACAAAAATTGAACTGGAGCGACGTTTGCTTTGTCGGAGACGACATCATTGACCTCGGTCCGCTCACGCGCGCCGGCCTGGCCGTAGCCGTGGGCGACGCGGTGCCGGAGGCGAAGGCGGCGGCGCATTTCACGACGCAAGCCGTCGGCGGACGCGGCGCGGTGCGCGAGGCGGTGGAATTGATTTTGAAAGCGCAGAAAAAATGGCAGCCGTTCGTGGAAAAATATTCGGCATGAATCTCAACGCGGCAAAAATTTGTCTGGCGGCCGGCGCGGCGCTGTGGCTTCTCGCGGAGCCGGGCGGTCGCGCGCAGGAAAAGCTACCGGTCGGCCACGGCCAGGATTTCACCACGGAATCGTATTTTGAACCGCCGCATGACCGGCAGATCAAGATGCGCCTGTCCGGCGCGGAGGTCACGTCGTTGCCGGGCAGCTTGGAGGACATCCGCCAGATGCGGTTGGAAACGTTCGGCGTGGACGGCAAGCTGGCGATGGTGGTGCGCGCGCCGCAATGCACCTTCGCGCCGTTCGACGGCCTGGCGAATTCGCCGGGGCACATCGAACTTCAGACCGGCGACGGCAAGTTTCACGTGGAGGGCGAAGGATTTATGTGGCGGCAGAACGAGCAGTTCCTCACGATTTCAAATCGCGTGCGGACCGTGATTGATATGCCGGCGGTGAAGATGAACGCATCATGAAAAAAATATTTTTACTTTTGGCGCTGGGTCTGGGTGGCGCAGCGCTGGCGCAGGTTCCGCCGGCCATTCCGGCCTCGGCAATCGCGACGAATTTGCCGGCCGCAAAATCCAAGCCGCGCGCACAAACCGAAATAACCTCGGACGCGGCGGATTTCGACATGAACATCCATCAGGCGGTTTATCGCGGCCATGTCACTGTGCGCGACCCGGAGGTGAAGCTGACCTGCGATTGGATGGTGGTGGATTTGCCGGCAACGGGTTCGCACCTGAACCATGTGCTCGCGGACACGAACGTGGTGGTGGATTTCACCGACGAGAAAGGCGAGACTTACCACGTCACGTCGGCACGGGCGGTGTATGATTACAAGGTCGTGGGCGTCGCGACCAACGAGACGGTGACGTTTTCCGGCAGCCCGAAAGTCGTGACGAGCCAGAGCACGATTGAGAGCGAGCCGATGATCTGGGACCGCGCGCGGAACAAGTTTTCGTTCATCGCGCCCATCATGAAATCCACCGCCGGCCTCGGCGGCAGCGGCGATACGAACGCGCCGATGCTGAACTTTTTGAAATGAACACCGCCCCGACCGAAAACGGCGCATTGCTCGCCACGGACAAGTTGGTGAAGGAATACCGCACCCGGCGCGTCGTCAACGGCGTGTCGGTGGATGTGCGCGCCGGCGAAATCGTCGGCCTGCTCGGCCCGAACGGCGCGGGCAAGACAACCACGTTCAACATGGTCGTCGGCGTCGTGAAGCCGGACGAGGGCCGCGTCACTTTTCAGGGACGCGAAATCACCAACCTGCCGATGCATAAGCGCGCGCGGCTGGGCATTGGTTATCTCACGCAAGAGCCATCGGTATTCCGCAAGCTGACGGTCGAGGAAAATATTCTGGCGATTCTGGAAACGTGCAAACTGTCCCGCGCCGAGCGCGACGTGCGGTTGAAATATCTTTTGGAAGAACTGGATTTGACGCCCATCCGCAAGAGCAAGGCGTATCAGTTGAGCGGCGGCGAAAAACGGCGTTTGGAAATCACGCGCGCGCTGGTGACGAGTCCGAAATTGCTTTTGCTCGACGAGCCGTTCAGCGGCATTGACCCGATTGCGGTTTATGAAGTGCAAAAAATTGTGCGCCGGCTCAAGGAGCGCGGCCTCGGCATCTTGATTACCGACCACAACGTGCGCGAAACGTTGAAGCTGATTGATCGCGGCTACATCATTCACAAAGGTCAGGTGCTCGTGGCCGGCAGCGCGGAATTTCTCGCGAACGATCCGAAGGCGCGGGAAATTTATCTGGGGCCGGAATTCAACCTTTGAACTTATGGAACGCCAAGCCATCACCGTCGGACAATTTTTCAAGGAGCACGGTCCGTCTTTGGAAATGAAGCTGCTGGCGGGCGAGGCCGGTCTGGAGCGCGTGATTCGCGAGCCGACCGTCAACCGCCCCGGCCTGGCGTTGAGTGGTTTCACGCGCTACTTTGCCTACAAGCGCATGCAGGTGATGGGTCATGCGGAGGTTTTTTATTTGCGCGAACAGCGGCAGGAGGAGCGCGAGTCGCGCTACGCTTATTTGTTCGCCTACAAGATTCCGTGCGTCGTGTTCAGCCGCGGGCTGAAGCCGGACAAGGAATTTCTCGCCGCCGCCGCCCAGGCGGGCGTGCCGATTTTTCAGACGCCGCTGGTCACGATGAAATTCATCAACAAGGCCACGCTGGAGCTGGAGATGATGTTTGCGCCGCGCACGAGCGAACATGGCTGCATGGTGGACATCCTCGGCGTGGGCGTCATCATCAAGGGCGAAAGCGGCATTGGCAAAAGCGAGTCTGTGCTGGCGCTGATTGAACGCGGCTACAGTCTGGTCGCCGACGACGTGGTTCGCGGCGTGCTTGTGGACGGACGCGATGTGCTTTGCACCAGCTCCGAGTTGACGCGCGACCACATGGAGGTCCGCGGCATTGGCATCATCAATGTCGCGCAGATGTTTGGCGTGAAGGCCATCCGCAAGGAGAAGAAGCTCGACCTCATTGTCACGCTCAAGCCGTGGGATGACGTTTCTGACGTGGAGCGAGTGGGCATGGAGCAGGAATTCGTCAAGGTGCTGGGCGTGGACATTCCGCACGTCACACTGCCGGTGCGACCGGGCCGCGACATCGCGCGGCTCATCGAGGTGGCGGCGTTCCAGATGAAGCTCCGCAAGTCCGGCTACAATGCCGCCGAGGATTTGAACAACCGTCTGCTCGCGCAGATGAACCCGTCCGCGCCCACGCCGGCGGAATAACCTGATTTTTGTGGCGGAAAATTTATTGCCGCATTAGATTGCCGTGAGACCGCCCATGAGCGCCAAAAAAGCCACCGATGCCGAGTTCCTGACCAAGGAGCTGACCGTGCTGAACAAATCCGGCATCCACGCCCGGCCGGCGGCCATGTTCGTCAAGACCGCCAACCGGTTTGGCTGCGAAATCTTCGTGGAAAAGGACGGCGAAAAAATCAACGGCAAAAGCATCATGGGCCTGATGATGCTGGCCGCCGGCCCCGGCAGCAAAGTCACGCTCCATGTCAAGGGCGCGGATGCCGCCGCCGCGCTCGATGAACTGGAAGCGCTCGTGCAGCGCAAGTTCGACGAGGAGTGATTCAATTCCAATCTGCAAATTCAGATTGGCGGCAGACTTTGGGCTTTCAACTTCGGGCTTGGGACTTTATTTTCCCCGCATGGCAACTGGAGAAATTGATGTGAAATACGTCGCGCACCTCGCGCGGCTGGCGCTCACGCCGGACGAGGAAAAAAAACTGTCCGCGCAGCTCGGCAGCATCCTCGGCTACATCGAAAAACTACGCGAGCTGGACGTGGCGAACGTCGAGCCGACCGCGCATGCCGTGCCGCTGGTGAACGTGACGCGTGCCGACGAAATTCGCCCCTCGCTGCCGCACGACGAAGCGTTGCGTAACGCGCCCAAAAAATCCGGCGGCCTTTTCGTGGTTCCTAAAATCGTGGAATAGCCTGTGGATTTTGAGTCGGCAAACATCTCATGAATCTTCCTAGCGTCGGTGGCTACATTGATCTCATCCGGCTGATTCTCGGCGAGTCGGTGCGCTACTTCGCCGTCCTGCTGTTTGCCGTGCTGGCCATCCGGCTTTGGCGTGGCGGACGGCGGCTCGCTGGCAGCCACCGCTGGCAAAGCCTTTTGGTGGC
This sequence comes from uncultured Verrucomicrobia subdivision 3 bacterium, assembly GCA_903889895.1. Classification (GTDB taxonomy): domain Bacteria; phylum Verrucomicrobiota; class Verrucomicrobiia; order Limisphaerales; family UBA11358; genus UBA11358. The sequence goes on from CAISYZ010000033.1 coordinate 22,601, forward strand.
AGGCGTTTTTGGCGTGCTGGCCGCGGGCATTGGTTGGTTTTCCATTCGCGGCAGCATGGCGATGCTGTATTCCCATTACGCCACGCAGGCGTTTGAAGCCGGCCGGTTGGATTCAGCCTGTGTGCTTTTCGACACCTCCACGAAATACCGATCCGACGCCGCCGCCATCGGCAAAGAAGGCGTCTGTCTGCTGTGGCTGGGCAATTCCGCCCAGGGCGAAGCGTTGCTGGAACGTGCCCGGCAACTGCGTGGTGGCCCGTCGGCGTTTGAAGATTATTATCACGGCCTTTATTACATTTTGAACGGCGAAACGAAGCGCGGCGTGCCATTTTTTGAAACCGCCTCCCCGGACGCGGCGTATCATTGGCCGGTGCTGAAATATTTCGCCGCTCTGGCGCTGGACGTGAATGACCCGACGAACGCCGCCGACCTGATGAAGCCTTACATGGAAGCTGACGTCACCGATGCCGACCAAGCCTACATCGTCGCCTCGCTGAAATTCCTCGCCGGCCAAAAGGCCGAGGCGCAAAAATTGGCGGACAAATTTTATTCGCCGGATTTGCCGCCGTTCTGGAAAACGCGTTTTGAAAAATTGCAGGCCAGATTGAAAGCCGACCCTCACTGATATGTTTGGAAAACTGATTGCTGTTGTCCTGCGCCGCCGGTTGGAAGATATCATGGCCGTGGGCGTCTCGCTCGTGCTGCTGGTTTTTTCTGGCGTTACGGAATTTTACCACGCGTTTCAGTTCAAGGCGCTGGACTTCGCCTTCATCCTGCTGCCGGTCGGAATTCTCGGCGTGAAATATCTGCTGGAATTGTTGGTGACCGGCGAGGAAGAAACCAACGCCCAAGGCGGACCGCTTAACATGCTCGCTGCGTTTTTCCGGCCGCTGGTTGGAATTTTCCGCGACTGGTTTCCCTTCGTGCTGTTGAGCGCCAGTTATTATTCGCTCTACAGCAATCTGATTTTCCGCATCAAGCCGCAGACCGACGATGCGTTGCTCGGCAAGATTGACGCGTTTCTGGTGGGCACGCAACCGTCCTTTTTGCTCGAACCATGGATCTCGCCAGGCCTGACGGATTTCTTGTCGCTGGTTTATTTTCCTATGTGCTTTCGCTGCCGACGGTGGCGTTTTATTTTTATGTCGCGGATAAAAAAAGTGTTTTCCGCCGCGTGATGATGGGCTACCTGACCTTGATGATGATGGGGCTTGCCAGCTACCTGCTCGTGCCAGCGATGGGACCCCAGTCTCATTTTGCCGACCAATACACGCGCGACCTATTTGGCCAGCGGTTTTCCAAGAGCGTGGATTATATTATGAATGCCGGCCGCGTCGGCTTCGACTGTTTTCCGTCGCTGCACGTAGCTATTCCGTTCCTGCTGTCGCTTTATTTGCACGATTACCGCAAAAAATTATTTCTGCCGTGCCTCGTCTACGTCTTGCTCATCGCTTTTGCCACAATTTATCTGCGCTACCACTATCTCACCGACGTGCTGGCGGCGTTTGTGTATGCGCCGGTCGCCTACTGGCTCAATGACTTTCTGCTCGCCAAATGGCCGGGCGAAGCCATTATCAAAACCTCAAAACCTGCCGGCGATAACGCCGCAAAACCGGTATGCTAAACCAACTCACCATTTCTGAACTCAACGCGAAACTGACCCGCCGCGAAGTCTCCGCGCGCGAAACCACGCAAGCCTGCCTCGACCAGATTCAGCGAGTGGACGGAAAAATCCACGCCTTTCTCAGCCACGATGACGCCGATGCGCTCGCGCAAGCAGACGCGGCGGATAAAGCCATCGCTGCCGGCGAACAGAAACCTTTGCTAGGCGTGCCCATTGCAGTGAAAGATGTGCTGGCAGTGAAAGGCCAACCGCTGAACTGCGCGTCAAAAATTCTCGGCAATTTCATTTCGCCCTACGATGCGACGGCGATCGAAAAATTGAAGGCTGCCGGCGCGATTGTTTTTGGGCGGTTGAACATGGATGAATTTGCGATGGGCAGCTCCACGGAAAATTCCGCGTTCGGGCCGACCAAAAATCCGTGGGACATCACGCGCATTCCCGGCGGCTCGTCTGGCGGCTCGGCGGCGGCGGTCGCGGCGGACGAGTGCATCGCGTCGCTTGGCTCAGACACCGGCGGCTCGATTCGCCAGCCGGCGGCGCTTTGCGGCTGCGTGGGTTTGAAGCCGACTTACGGAAGAATTTCCCGGTATGGCCTCGTGGCGTTCGCGAGTTCACTGGATCAAATCGGCCCGTTCACCAAGGATGTGCGCGATGCGGCGACGCTCCTCGGCGTGATGAGCGGCGTGGATCCGCGCGATTCCACCAGCGTGCCGCAGCCGGTGCCCGATTACACACGGGCGCTGACCGGCGACATACGCGGGATGAAACTCGGCCTGCCGAAGGAATACATGATCGGTGGCCTTGATGCGGAGGTGAAGACTTCCGTGGATGAGGCTGTAAAAAAATTTCAGGCACTTGGCGCGGAAATTGTGGAGATTTCTTTGCCGCACACGGATTACGCCGTGGCGACGTATTACATCATCGCCACCGCCGAGGCATCGGCGAACTTGGCGCGGTTCGATGGCATCCGCTACGGCGCGCGCGTGGAGGGTGCGGATCCGATAGAGCTTTACGCGAAGACGCGCGGCGCGGGTTTCGGGTCGGAAGTGAAGCGGAGAATTATTTTGGGCACCTACGTTTTGAGCAGCGGTTACCACGACGCCTATTATTTGCACGCGCAAAAAGTTCGCACGCTCATCCGCAATGATTTTCTGAAAGCGTTCGAAAAAGTGGATGCCATCGTGACGCCGACGACGCCGACGGCGGCATTCAAAATCGGCGAGAAGTCGGACGACCCGCTGCAAATGTATCTGTCGGACATCTTCACGATTTCCTGCAACCTCGCCGGCATCTGCGGCGTGAGCGTGCCGTGCGGGTTTACGAAAAATCCCAAGCTGCCGGTCGGTTTGCAATTGCTCGGCCAGCCCTTCGGCGAGGAATCGCTTTTGAAGCTTGCGCACGCCTACGAACAGGCGACGCCGTGGCATAAAGAAAAAACTGTAATTTAAGCCGACCTGCATTAGATTCCCAAAAGAATGCTGGCTTCACCGCAAACCAAAAAAATTCTCTTTTGGCTGGGATTGTCCCTGCCGATGGTGGCGTTGCTGGCGATGGCGTGGTTGGTGCACCAGACCGGCGGCCGCTTCAACAACTCCTTCACCTATGTCATGCAGAATTACAAGGTGCTGGATATCTTCGAGCAGACGCAGGCGCATATTGTGGATGCCGAGGCCGGCCAGCGCGGCTATCTGCTGACAGGCCGACCGGAATATCTCGAACCTTACCAGCACGGGATGCAATCCATCCGCGATAACATAGCGGATCTGAAAAAGCTCACCACCGGCGATCCCGTGCAGCAAGCTAATCTGGCAGTGCTAGCAAAAATGGTGGATGAAGAGCTAGTCTTTGATCCGAACACCGTGCCACGTCCCGGCAGCACGGCGAATGACGCCTCGGTGGTGACGCTGACCGCGCGTGGCCGGGAGAAGCTGGAGCATATCCGCAGCGTGCTGTTTCAGGCGCTGGAGCAGCAGCAGCAGGCGTTGAGCAAGCACCAGCAGCAGGCCGAGGAGGATGTGGTTTCCAGCCAGGTCATGTCGCTGACATTGATTGCGGCCGTGGCGATGGCCTTGATTTTGGTGGTGGTCATTTTGCTCCGGCTCGAGCGACTGCAGGAATTCGTCACCATCTGCGCGTGGACCGGTCAGGTGCAGTATCGGGGCCAATGGCTTCGGCTTGATGAATACCTCAAGAAGCAGTTTGGCGTCTCGGTGTCGCACAGCTTGTCGCAAGATGCCGCCGCGAAGATGATGCGCGAAATCGAGGAGTTGAACCGTTCCCAGAAACCGCCGCCGGCCGCCGGCTGAAGTTTCCATCTTGCTTGCTAGTAGCCTTTTGGTTACTTATAACAAATGACATCCAAAGGAAAAAAGCCGACCGGTGTTTCCGTGCGTGATCCCGAACGCACCCGCCGCCGCATTTTGGAGGCCGCGCTGAAGGAGTTTTCCACGCGTGGTTTTGCCGGTGCCCGTGTGAGTGGCATTGCCCGCCGCGCCAAGGCCAACAAACGGATGCTTTACCATTATTTCGGCGACAAGCAGGGCTTGTTCCGCGCCGTGCTGCGCTACAAAATCAGCGACCGCTTGAGCCGCATCGAGGAGCAAGCGCCCCAGACCGACGTGGCGACCAGCCTGCCGCTGTGGTTCAAACAAAATTGCCAGGACACCGACTGGGTGCGCCTGCTCGCGTGGGAATCGCTCCAGACGACAAAGGATGCCGTGATGGATGAAACGGAGCGCCGTCGCGTTTCGAGGCAGTCGGTCGCCCGCATCAAGCGGAAACAAGCCGCCGGAGTTTTGCGCCGGGACGTGCCCGCCGAGTTTCTGCAACTGGCCAAGGTCTCGCTGGCGATGTTTCCGCAAGCGCTGCCACAACTGGCGCGGATTATCACCGGCCGTTCGCCGCACAGCCCCAGCTTCCAGCGGGAATACGCGCGCTTCCTTGAAACTATTTCTACCGGGTTTCGTCCATGAAGCCGGGGCTGAAATTCAATCTACGATGTCTGTGAAAAAAACATTCTACGGTGCGACGGCAATTCTGGCATTGATGCTTGCCGGTGCCTGCTCGCGCGGCCCGGTTGTCAAGGGCACCGCGCCGGTGCCGGTGCTAACGGCGCGGGCTATGGTCAAAAACATGCCGGTGCTGATTGACCCGCCGCCGGTCGGTCATGTCCTGCCGGTTTTGACGGTCACCATCCGGCCGCAAATTGGCGGCCTCATCAGCACGGTGAATTTTCAGGAGGGGCAGGAAGTCAAAAAGGGCGACCTACTGTTTACGATTGACCCGCGACCGTCGCAGGCACAACTGGCGCACGACCAGGCGCAGCTGGAAAACGCGCAGATTCAATTCGACCGCGAACAAAAACTATTCGCCGACAAGTTGATTTCTCAGGATGAATTCGACACCAGCAAATCCGCGCGCGACACGCTGGTCGCCACGGTGGAGGCCGACAAACTGAATCTGGAATACTGCGAGATCCGCGCGCCGATTGACGGCCGCACGGGAAGCCTGCAATTTCATGAAGGAAACGTCGTCAAATCGCCGGATGACGTGCTGCTGACCATCAACCAGATTCATCCCATCTACGCGGCGTTCGCCGTGGCGGAACGATATTTACCGGAAATTCAGCGGCAGATGCGCGCCCGCACGCTGGCGGTCACGGCGAGCTTTGAAAACATGGTCGGCGATGCGCCGCAGGGTGAACTGTCGTTCGTGGACAATTCCGTGGATACGGCGACCGGCACCATTCTGCTCAAGGCGACGTTTCCCAACCGGCGTGGCAAGTTGTGGCCTGGCCAGTTCGTGCAAGTTACGCTCCAGCTTGATGAATTGACGAATGCCGTCGTGGTGCCGTCGCAGACGGTGCAAAACGGCCAGAACGGACAGTTCATCTTCGTCGTCAAAGCGGATCAGACCGTGGAACAGCGCGCGGTGAAAACCTCCGTGACGGTCAATGGCGAAACCGTCGTCGCGTCCGGCGTCAGCGCCGGGGAAACCGTCGTGACCGACGGCCAGCTTCGTCTCGCGCCGGGCGTCGCCATCAGCGACAAAAACCAGCCGGCGGCCAGCGCGCCATGAGCGTTTCGGAAATCTTCATCCGCCGGCCCGTGATGACCACCTTGGTTATGGCGGCAATTTTGCTATTCGGTTTTTTTGGTTTCCGCTTGCTGCCGGTGAGCGATTTGCCGAGCGTGGATTTCCCGACGATTCAAATCACGGCCACGCTGCCCGGGGCGAGTCCGTCCACGATGGCGTCGTCCGTGGCGACGCCGCTGGAAAAACAATTTTCCACCATCGCCGGCGTGGACTCGATGACGTCCATCAGCGCGCTGGGCATCTCGCAGATCACCGTTCAATTCGCGCTCGACCGCAACATTGACGGCGCGGCGCAGGATGTGCAGGCGGCCATCACCCGCGCGGCCAAGCAACTGCCGCCGAACCTGCCCTCGCCACCGACGTATCAAAAGGTCAATCCTGCCGACTCGCCGGTGTTCTTCCTCGCGATGTCCTCGGCCACGCTGCCGCTTTCGACGGTGGATGATTACGCGGAAAATCTTTTTGCGCAGCGCATCTCGATGGTGGACGGCGTGGCGCAGGTCGGCGTGTTCGGTCCGCAGCAATTCGCCGTGCACGTGCAGGCGGACCCGAACAAACTCGCCGCCTACGGCCTCGGCATTGACACGGTCGCCGCCGCCGTTGCCGCCGGCAACGTGAACCAACCGCTCGGCACGCTTTACGGCACGCATCAAGCATTCACGATTCAGGCCAACGGCCAGTTGAAAAACGCCGCCGCCTACCGGCCGCTCATCGTCGCGTATCGCAACGGCAATCCGGTGCGTCTGCAGGAAGTCGCCAACGTCATTGACAGCGTGCAGAACGACAAGGTCGCCGCGTGGTTCAACGGCACGCGCGGCATCGTGCTGTCCGTGCAGCGCCAGCCGGGCGTGAACACCGTCGCGGTGGTGGACGCCATCAAGAAACAGTTGCCGATGTTGCGCTCGCAGATTCCGGCGGCGGTGAATATTGACATGCTGTTCGACCGTTCGGAGGGCATCCGCCGCTCGGTGGCCGACGTGGAAAAAACGTTGATGCTGACCGTCTGCCTTGTGGTGATGGTGATCTTCGTTTTTCTGCGCAATATTTCCGCGACGGTCATTCCCAGCCTCGCGCTGCCGCTGTCCATCGTCGGCACGTTTGCGGCGATGAAAATTGCCGGCTTCAGCCTCGACAACCTTTCGCTCATGGCGCTCACGCTGTCCGTTGGCTTCGTGGTGGACGATGCCATCGTGATGCTGGAAAACATCGTGCGCCACATGGAAAACGGCGAGCCGCCGATGGCCGCGGCGTTGCGCGGCGCGAAGGAAATCGGCTTCACCATCATCTCGATGACGCTGTCGCTCTCGGCGGTGTTCATCCCGGTGCTGTTCATGAGCGGGCTGCTCGGCCGGCTGCTGCATGAATTCGCCGTCACCATCATTTGCGCGGTGCTGGTGTCCGGCTTCGTGTCACTTTCGCTCACGCCGATGATGTGCAGCCGGTTCGTGCATTCCGTGCGTGAGGAAAAACACGGCGGAATTTACAACGCCTTTGAACGGTTTTTCGAGCACGTCCGCTCGCTCTACGAACGCACTCTCCGCGTTGCGATGCAACACCGCCGGATCACGCTCGGCATTGCGGTGGCGACGTTCGCGGCCACGGTGGTTTTGTTCTACCTGATTCCCAAGGGCTTTTTCCCCGACGAGGACACCAACCAGATTTTCTGCATCACCGAAGGCGCGCAGGACATCTCCTTCGAGGCGATGAAGGCGCACCAGCAGCAGGCGGCAAAAATCGTCGCCGCCAATCCCAACGTCGCCGCGTTCATGTCGGCGGTCGGTCTCGGCGGCTCGACCATCAGCGGCAACAACGGCCGGATTTTCATGCGCCTGAAGGACCGTTCCGAGCGTCGGCAAGGCGCCGCTGAAATTATTCAAGATCTGCGCAAGCAGTTCGCGCAGATTCCTGGCTTCAATGTTTATCCGCAGATGCCGCCGCTGATCCGCGTCGGCGGCATGCTTTCGAAGACGCTGTATCAATTCAGTTTGCAGGACACCGACACGGAGGAATTGTTCAAGTGGGCGCCGGTAATCCGCGCCAAGATTGCGGAGCACCGCGATGTGTTTCAGGATGTGACGAGCGATCTGCAAATCGCCAGCCCGCAGGTTATCGTGACCATTGATCGCGACAAGGCCGCTGCGCTCGGCGTCAACGCCGAGCAAATCGAGAACGGCCTTTACGATGCGTTCGGCTCCGGCCAGATCTCGACGATTTACGGCGACCTCGCGGAATACTGGGTGGTGTTCGAGGTGCTGCCGGAATTTCAGCGCGACCCCGACGCGCTCGGCCGGCTCTACATCACGTCCGGCAGCGGCAAGCTCGTGCCGCTGAGCGCCCTGGCGAAACTCTCGCGCGGCGTCGCGCCGATGACCATTTCGCACGTCGGCCAGCTGCCGTCCGTCACCGTGTCGTTCAACCTCGCGCCCGGCGTCGCGCTCGGCACGGCGGTGGATAAAATCCACGAACTCGAAGGCGAACTGCATCTGCCCGCGACCATCAGCGCGAGTCTCCAGGGCTCGGCGGCGGTGTTCCAATCGTCGCTCGCCGGCCTCGGTTTTTTGCTGATCATGTCCATTCTGGTGATTTACATCATCCTCGGCATCCTTTACGAAAGCTTCATCCATCCGCTGACGATTTTGTCCGGGCTGCCGTCGGCGGGCTTCGGCGCGCTGGTCACGCTGATGCTTTTCAAGCTGGATTTGAACATCTACGGCTTCGTCGGCCTCATCATGCTCGTCGGCATCGTGAAGAAAAACGCCATCATGATGATTGACTTCGCCATCGAGGCGCAGCACCACGGCAAAAAACCTTACGACGCCATTTTCGAGGGCTGCCTTCTGCGGTTCCGGCCCATCATGATGACGACGATGTGCGCGCTGATGGCGTCGCTGCCGATTTCGCTCGGCCTCGGGGCCGGCGGCGAATCCCGCCGCGCGCTCGGTCTGGCGGTGACCGGCGGCCTCATTGTGTCGCAGGCCCTGACGCTTTACATCACGCCGGTGATTTACCTCTACATGGAACGCTTCCAGCAGCGGTTCAAGAAAAATGCACAAAAGCTGGCTTGACCTTGGTGCCGGTCGCTGTGAAACATTCCAGCATGGGAATGGACGGCGTCGAAATCGTGATGGCAGTGGAAGAAGCTTTCGATATTCACATCGAAGAAGCTGAAGCGGCAAAACTGCTTACGCCGCGCCAACTCATCGAATTGGTTCAAACCAAAGTCTCCGTGGCGACCGCTTCCGTATGTCTGACCCAGCGCGCCTTCAACCTCCTACGAAAATCACTGCTCCACCACGGCGGCTGGAAACGATCTGAAATAACTCCCGCCACCAATCTGGCGGCGCTGATTGGCCGCGACCAACGGACGAACTTGCTGGGAAAAATTACCGCAGAAATGGGAATTAAAACCCCACCGAAATTAGTTCGGGCAAATTGGTTAAGCATCACCTTGCTGACTAGTTCATTAATGGCCGGCATTGGGGTGGCTTGGGCTGCGAGAGACACTTTGGGTTCAATCGCCTTATGGATTTTTATCATCGTCGCTATTTCAACCGCCGGAGTCGCCTTGCGCCTTACCGAACCACTTTGCAAAGAGTTCCCCGACAACTTAAAAACCGTCGGCGATCTCGCTCGTTGGGTGATGACTCACAAGGCCGATCTTGCCACCGCGACCGCGCCGGCTTGGACCCGCGAACAAATCACCGCGCGCATTCGTGAAATCATCGTTGAGCAACTTGGCTGCAAACCTGATTTCAATGAAGACGCAAACTTCGTCAAAGATCTCGGCTTGAGTTAAGCACGGCTGAAAAAATCTGTGTTTCATCTGTGTTTCATCTGTGGCTAAAATGTCCGCGTAATGGAATACGAAGCCGTCATCGGACTGGAAACGCACGTCCAGCTCAAAACCAAATCCAAGATGTGGTGCGGTTGTGCGAACCAATACGGTTCCGAGCCGAACACCAACGTCTGCCCCGTCTGCCTCGGCATGCCCGGCGTGCTGCCGGTGCCGAACGAGGAGGCGCTGCGCAAAACGGTTTTGACCGGCTACCTGCTGAACTGCGAGATTCCGCACTACGCGAAGTTCGACCGAAAAAATTATTTCTATCCCGACGCCTCCAAGAATTACCAGCTCACGCAATACGACAAACCCAGCACCGCGAACGGCTTCGTGGAATTTGAATTCAACGGCCTTGGCTCCGTCAACGGCCTGGGCAAAGTCCGCATCACCCGCGCGCACTTGGAAGAAGACGTGGGCAAGCTCACGCATTTCGACCGCACCAGCGGCGTGGATTTTAACCGCGCCGGCGTGCCGCTGCTCGAAATCGTTTCCGAGCCGGACCTCACCGGCGCCGACATGGCCTACGCCTATCTCAACGCGCTCACGGAGATTTTACACCAGGGCGGCGTGAGCGATTGCGACATGGAAAAAGGCATGGTGCGCTGCGACGTGAACATTTCCGTCCGCCCCGTCGGCACGAAGGAACTCGGCGCAAAGATCGAGATCAAAAACATGAATTCATTTTCCGGCGTGCGCCGCGCGGCGGAATACGAAATCGCCCGCCAAATCGAAGTTTTGAAATCCGGCGGCACGCTCATCCAGTCCACACGCCGCTGGGATGACGTCGCGGGCATCACCGAGGAAATGCGCACGAAGGAAAACGCTCACGACTACCGCTATTTTCCCGAACCTGACATGATGCCGCTCGCGCCGACCGATGCGTGGCTGGCCGACGTGAAGTCCCGTGTTATCGAATTGCCGCTCGCGCGCAAGCAGCGGTTCATGCGCGATTACCAGTTGCCCGCTGGCGACGCGGAAGTGTTCAAGAGCAACGTCGCGTTGGGAAATTATTTTGAAGGCCTCGCCAAGCAGGCGAAAAATCCCAAAGCGCTCGCCAACTGGATCATCAATAACCTCCTCGCCAAACTCTCCGAGGCAAACGAGGCGGAAGCCGAGGAACAGGCCGCGCTCGGCCTCGATCTGACCGACATGAAGCTCTCCACGCTCGCTGACTTGAAGTTCAAGCCGGAGGCGTTGCTGGAACTTGTCGCGCTCGTCGAGGCCAAGACCATCAGCAGTTCCGCCGCGCAGCAGGTGTTTGCGGAAATGTTCGCGACCGGCAAAGCACCCGCCGTCATCGTGCAGGAAAAAGGACTGGCGCAAGTCAGCGA
>CAISYZ010000034.1 GCA_903889895.1 uncultured Verrucomicrobia subdivision 3 bacterium
CCTTTCGTCCCTGGCGGGACTTGGGACGATGGCGGGCAACGAGTCCCAGCCATGAATGGCTGGGCTATTTTCAGCGGAGCGCGAGTTGTCCCAACTCGCAGCGGGTGGCATGACGAGAGACGTTTGGAATGATTTCAAAGCAGGCTGGTCTGGCGACGTGCTGCGGATTGAGACAATCCGCGCTCCGGTGGAAAACGGCCACCGGGACGGGCGCGCTCCCCGGCAAAGTCCCAGTTGGTGGCCGTGCGCCAGCACCGGCCAATGGCGGTTTGGGGTGGACGAACGGGGCAAAGGGAAGTTTGAATTTTTGTCGCGCGAAGGCGGCGAAGTCGCGGAGCGACGCATTGATAATAGCCCAGCCATTTATGGCTGGGTCAGGCGTCAATCAAATGAAAAGTCCCGTGAGGGACGGCAGAAGAATTCTTTCGTCCCTGACGGGACTGGGAACCTTTCCGAACCGTGAACCCAGCCATAAATGGCTGGGCTATTTTCAGGGGAAGCGGCGCGACGGCGAAAACGGCAACCGGGACGGGCGCGCTCCCCAGCAATGTCCCAGTTGGTGGCCGTGCGCCAGCACCGGCCAATGGCAGTTTGGGATGAACGAACGGGGCAAAGGGCGGTTGAATTTTTGTGAGCATTTAGTGCGTTTAGTCAATTCGATCTTGATCCATTTGCCAATCTGATCAATTGATCCGCGTGCCAAAATCAAAGACGCCACGCAAACCGAAGCCGCTCTACCGCCAGAAAACGCCTGAATTTAACGGCGACGATTTTGTCCATGCCGAACCGATAACTCCCGCGCATTTCGCACTCCGCGAAGACGGGACGATTGCCGTTGAACGACGCGACGAGAAACGCGCTCCCGAACTGGTTCATGCCGACCCCGCACGCCAGCTCTGGCTTTATCATGGCAACTGCCTGGAACTGCTCGACGCCATTGCCGCCAAGTATCCCGAAGGCCGGTTTGACGCCATCTTTGCCGACCCGCCCTATTTTCTTTCCAATGGCGGCATCACCTGCCACGCCGGCAAAATGGTGCAGGTGCATAAGGGCGACTGGGACAAATCCCAAGGCGTGGACGAAAACCACAACTTCAACCTCGAATGGCTCAAACGCTGCCAGAAAGTTTTGAAACCCAACGGCACCATCTGGATTACCGGCACGCACCACGTCATTTTCAGCATCGGGTTTGCCTTGCAGCAGCTCGGCTACAAAATCCTCAACGACATCGCGTGGGAAAAGCCCAACCCGCCGCCGAATCTTTCCTGCCGTTATTTCACCCATTCCACGGAGACGGTTTTGTGGGCGGCTAAAAATGAAAAGTCCAAACACGTTTTCAACTATCAGGAAATGCGCAAAGTCACCGGCAAGCAGATGAAGACCGTCTGGCGCGAAAAGGAGTTTCCCGTTGGCGAAGAGGAAATGCCGCTTATCTGGAATCTCTCGGCTCCGGGCAATGGCGAAAAAACTTTTGGCAAACATCCCACGCAAAAGCCCATCGCACTGATTGAACGCTGTCTGCTGGCGTCCACCAACGAAGGCGATTTGGTGCTCGACCCGTTTCTCGGCGGCGGCACGACAGCGGTTGCGGCCACCAAATTAAAACGCGGCTGCGTCGGTATCGAATTGGACGAGGCGCACGCCAAGCTTGCAGCGAAACGGATCGAGGGAGAAATCAAGACACCAAAAGGTTTATTCGACTGAATTATGGAACGCGAAGAAGCAGTAATTAGCTTGAGGCTATTGGAAGGACAAGACCTCCGCATCCTTGCTGACAAGCATGGCATCACCGTATGGAAAGGTGACAAGAAAAATAAAGGCTGGGCTGGTCATGTAATCGAGAGGCATTTAGGTCTCCCATTAAATTCTTCACAGTCCCCCAATTTTGGTTCGTGGGAATTAAAAGTCGTTCCGCTTAAGAAACTCGCGAACGGCAAAATAGTTGTGAAAGAGACAATGGCCATCACCATGATTGATCCCGTCAATGTTTTGCTAAAGCCATTTGAAGAAAGCCACCTGCTCTCAAAACTCAAAAAGGCCGTCGTCTGCTCGCGGATGTTTGAGTCACAACATGAGCACAGCACGCTCTTGGTCAAAGTTGCTACTTTTGATTTGGGCAATGCGGAAATCTATAACCAAGTCCGCGCCGACTACGAATTGGTCAGAGAAACCATCCGCACCAAAGGCTTTGAAGCGTTGACCGGCAAAATGGGTGTTCTCGTCCAGCCGCGAACCAAAGGCGCAGGACATGGAAGCACTAGCCGGGCATTTTATGCGCGAACGCAGTTCGTCAGCACAATCCTTGGTTTGTAAATTAAGAAGGGTGTTTAGTTGCAGCCGGCAAACTTTTTAAGTCGCGGAAATTCCAAACACAAATCACGCCACGCCAATTTGTCAGCTTGCAAATCTGTTTTGCATTTTTCGCGATAAAAGCAAAACGCAAATTCCCAAGCGTGGTTTTCTTTGGGAGTTAATTTAGCAATTCGCTTTTGCACTTTCATGTGTTGAATAGATCAGAAGTAGATTTATTCGTCAACTTTTCTTTAGTTGTTGAAAGCCGTTGGGCGGTTTGCACCGCTGCCTATTGCCGCCAGCCGCACGGTGAAACTGGGCGGGACGGTGGCCACGGTGGGTTTCCCGGACATCGGGTTGCAGGGGTTTGCGCCCAAGCTGGCCAAGGGGGAAATCGCGTCGCTGGCGGGCGCGGCGGATGACCCGCGCTATTTCCAGATCAGC
>CAISYZ010000035.1 GCA_903889895.1 uncultured Verrucomicrobia subdivision 3 bacterium
GCCGGATAGCCGCGGGCTGAATTACTATCTGGTTTTTCCCGACTTGAATCCCGACTGGGCGCAGCGCGACAGCGTGGTGCGGCGGGGAAATTAAAAACCGCCACCCGCAGGCGGCGGTTGCAAAATAATTTTCAGACGCTCACGCCCAAAGTTTCTCCGGATAATCGCCCTTGGCAATCAGCTTGCGGATGTTTTCGACGACGACCGGTCGGTCTTCGCGGTAGGTCACGCCGAACCACGAATCAGACGAGCGCAGCACTTTGCACTTGGCCTTGCCGCTGGTCACGAGGTCGCCCACGGTCGCGGGAATGAGACATTCCGATTTCTGCTCGCCGCCGCTTTTTTTCATGAAGTTTTCAAACGCCACGTTGAGCTGCGGGAACAGCGCGGGCGTGAAGCCCCAGAAATTCATCGAGACCGCCTCGTCGCCGGTGAGCTGGGTGATGCTGCCGTCCGCGCCGGTGTTTTTCGCGCCGCCGCCGTCGCGCTCGATCTTCGTCATCTCGACGATGTGCGTGAGATAATTGTTCGCATCCACGCGCGAAACGCCGCGCGCCACGCTGCCGTGATCGGACAAGGTGTTTTTCAAAATGAAACCGACCATCGCGTAGTCGGGCGTGCCGGAAGTGAGATGTTGCGCGAGGATTTTGTAGGCGTGCTGGCCGTAAAAATCGTCGGCATTGATGGCGGCGAACGGTTCCTTGATGGCATCTTGCGCCATCATAATCGCGTGCGTGGTGCCCCACGGTTTGGTGCGACCTTCGGGGATGGCGTAGCCGGCGGGCAGTTTGTTCAGTTCCTGAAAATCGTATTCCACGGCGATGCGTTTCTCGAACCGCGCACCGATGACTTCGCGAAAGGTCTGTTCGATGTCCTTGCGGATGACGAAAACAAGCTTGCCGAAGCCGGCGCGCAGCGCATCGTAAACGGAGTAGTCAATGATGGTTTCGCCGTTGGGGCCGACGGGATCAATCTGCTTGAGACCGCCGTAGCGGCTGCCCATGCCGGCGGCGAGGACGAGTAAGGTAGGTTTAGCCATGCATGGGATTTTAATTTCTGGAAAGAATTTGTCGAGCGCGCAACGACAGACCTCGCCAGGCCCGCCAGAACCTAAGGCAAGAAATTAAGAAGTCAGCAATAGATATGTTTTGGTCAAAACTGGACATTCCCCTTTTAGGAAAATCGGCTAAACATATCCTTGAACATTTGCATCACCGACGGCCCCGCCGTCCGCAACCAAATTATATGGAACAAAAAAAACGCGTAATCGAAAAGGATGCCCCGCTGAAGAAGGATGATTTGATCGTCATCACCGGCGCGGGCGGATTCATCGGCGGCAATCTTGCCCTGCACTTCAAGAAAAAAGGTTTCACCAACATCCGCGCGGTGGACAAGAAGCCGCTTTACGAGTGGTATCTGCACGTCCCCGGCGTCCAAAACCTCTGCCTGGACGTGAGCATCGAGGCTAACTGCCATCATGTTTGCGAAGGCGCGGTGGAAGTTTACAACCTCGCTGCCGACATGGGCGGCATGGGTTTCATCGAACGCTTCCGCGTCGAGTGCCTGCGCTCCATTCTCATCAATACCAACATGGTCGAGGCGGCTTACAAGGCCGGTGCGCGCCGTTACTTTTTTTCCAGCTCGGCCTGCGCCTACAACACGCTATTGCAAAAAGACCCGAAAGTCCGCGCGCTGAAGGAATCCGATGCGTATCCCGCGATGGCCGAACGCGGCTATGGCTGGGAGAAACTGGTTTCCGAAATGTTCTGCGAGGAATACTGGCACGAACGCGGCATGAAAACTTTTATTGCACGTTTTCACAATGTCTATGGCCCGAACGGAACGTGGGATGGCGGCCGTGAAAAAGCGCCCGCCGCGATGTGCCGCAAAATGATCGAGGCGATTGATAAAAATGATTTGAGCATCAACATCTGGGGCAATGGCGAACAAACGCGCAGCTTCATGTATATTGACGATTGCGTGAAGGGAATTGATATGATTACGCATTGCGACGAACTCGTGGCGACGCCGATCAATCTCGGCTCGAGCGAACTCGTTTCCATCAACACGCTCGTGAGCAAAGTGGAAAAAATCGCGGGTAAGAAGTTGAAGCGCTCTTACAATCTCGATGCGCCGCAAGGCGTCGCGGGACGCAACTCGGATAACACCTTCATCAAAAAAGTGCTCAAGTGGGAACCCAGCACGCCTTTGGATAAAGGCCTGGCGATTACTTACAAATGGATTGGTCAGCAGTATCAGGCACGCAAAGCCGGCAAGCGCGTGGGCATCGGCTGATAAACTTCAAAATTCCCCGGCCTAAAACTTTGGCCGGGGAATTTTTTTGCGCGCATGTTTCAATCCCCGCGCACCAAGCCAATGAAATTGTCTCCCGTCGAAAAACTTATCGGCGCCATCCCCAACCGCCTGCAGCTCGCGGGCGGCTGGATTGACCAGCCGTTCGTCTCGCGCCACAACCCCAAACCGCCGGGCTCAATGGTCGTGGTGCAGATTGAGCCGGACTTCCGCCCCATGGACCGCAGCGGCATCGCCAGCGGCACGCGCGCCATTGCGATGAAATTGTGGCGAGGCAAACTGCCAAATCGTCCACCCGAGGAACTGGTGCGCGAACTTTACGACGCGGAGAACAAGGGCAAGGCCGAGCCGAGCGGCTCGCAGGACATGATCGGCCTGATTTATCCCGGCGTGAACCGGCTCGACTACGACTTCAAAATTCAAGGCGGCGTGTTTACGTCGCATATCGAATCGTGCAACTCACCACGCGTGGCAAAATGGTTGAGCCGGGTTTTGCATTTGATTCCCGTTGAGCCGCGCCCGGATGGCTACTCGCCACTCGGCATAAAAAAACTTTCGCCGAAGTGGGTCGCGAAACTTGGCCAGTCCGGCCAGGATTGCTACGACGCGATTGTGAAAATGAACGCCAAGAAGCTCGGCACGTCGCTGAACCTCACCATGAAATGCTGGGAGACGCTGCTGCCGCACGTCGTCCGGCATCCGTCGCTACGCGTGCAATTGATGCCGATTTTACAGGCGTATCAGCAGCAATATCTCGGCGCGATGTATTCCGGCTGCGGCGGCGGCTATCTGATTGTCGTTTCCGAAAGACCGGTGCCGGGGGCTTTCAAAGTGAACGTTCGCGTCGCCAAAAAGTAATATATGAAAAATAAAGTTCAATTTTCCACGCTGCTGCTTGGCTTGTCGCTCACGGCGGCGGTGGCGCAAACGAATGATTTGCAGTTCCCGCCGATTGCCGCCGGCCCGTTCAAGGCGGACTGGAATTCGCTGACAAATTATTCGACGCCCGACTGGTTTCGCGACGCGAAGTTCGGCATTTGGGCGCACTGGGGTCCGCAATGCGAGCCGGAACACGGCGACTGGTATGCGCGCAACATGTATATCCCCGGCCAGGGCGATTGGAAAACGCACCGCGCAGAATACGGGCATCAATCCACGAACGGCTTCAAGGATGTGATTCACGTTTGGAAGGCGGAGCATTTCGACCCCGACACGCTGCTGAAATTTTACAAGGACAACGGTGCGAAATATTTCATGGCGCTCGCGAATCACCACGACAATTTTGATCTGTTCAATTCCAAATATCAGCCGTGGAATTCTGTCGCGCTCGGACCGCAGAAGGATTTGGTCGGCGGCTGGGCGGCGGCGGCGCGCAAGAACGGCTTGCGTTTTGCGGTCAGCGTCCATTGCTCGCGGGCGTGGTCATGGTATGAACCCGCGCAGGGCGCGGACAAAGACGGGCTGCTCGCCGGCGTGCCTTACGACGGCAAGCTCACCCAGGCCGACGGCAAGGGACTTTGGTGGGACGGCCTCGACCCGCAGGATTTATACGCGCAAAACCACACGCCCGGCTCCAAGCTGGAATGGAGCTGGGATCCGGCGAAGGGCAGCAGCACGCCGGACGCCGCCTACATGGAAAAATTCTTCAAGCGCACGCAACAACTTTGGGACGATTATCATCCCGATCAGATTTATTTTGACGACAGCGTGCTGCCGTTCCATGGCGTGACGGATGAAATCGGATTGAACCTCGCGGCGCATTTTTACAACACGCGCCTCGACAAGGACGGCCGCACCGAGGCGGTGATGAACAATAAAATGCTCGACCCGATGCAGCGCGAGGCGATGGTCTATGACATCGAGCGCGGCAAGGCGGAAGGCATCCTGCCGCAACCGTGGCAGACCGACACCTGCATCGGCTCGTGGCATTACAACCAGGATATTTTCAAGAAACACCAATACAAATCCGCCGCGTCCGTCGTGCGGATGCTCGCCGACATCGTGAGTAAAAACGGCAACCTGATGTTGAGCGTGCCGCTCCAGCGCGACGGCCAGCCCGACGCGGATGAAATCAAAATCGTCAGTGAAATCGGCTCATGGCTAAAGGTCAACGGCGAGGCGATCTACGCGACGCGCCCATGGCAAATCTTTGGTGAAGGCCCGTCAACCGTCATCACAGAAAAGGGCCATTTTGGCGGCCAGACCGACGTGCAGAAAAAACCGTTCACGGCAGAAGACATCCGATTCACGCAGTCCAAAGATGGAAAAATGCTTTACGCCCTCGTGCTGGAAATTCCGAAAGACGGCCAGGTCACCATCAAATCTCTCGCCGCCGGCTCACTGAATTGGCCGGGCGAAATTGGCAGCGTGCAACTGGTCGGCGGCCACTGGTGGAGCCAATTGAAATTCACGCGCGATGAAACCGGCCTGCACGTTTTGCTGCCGGAAAAATTTGCCGGAAAAATCGCGTTCGCCTTGAAAATTCACGCCTGAAAATGTCCATGCCGAAACAAGTCGTGATCAGCGGCGGGTTCGACGACATCAAGTCGCGCGACCTGCGTTTTTTGGAAGAAGCGTCAAAACTCGGCGAACTCACCGTGCTGCTTTGGCCGGACGCCGCGTTGGAAAAAACCACTGGCCAGCCGCCGAAATTTCCGTTGGCCGAGCGCAGCTATTTTTTGAACGCCGTTCGCTATGTGAAAAACGTATTTGTAGCTAATGACGCATTCGGCATAGATAAACTACCAACTGAAAACCGTGTTGATATTTGGGCTGATGTTCAAAATAAGTGGGTTCCCGCGCGGAAGGAATTCTGCCAAATACAAAATATCACCTATCGCGTTTTCTCGGCGGATGACCTGAAAGGTTTTCCCGAGCCGCCGCCGATGCCGTCCGCGCCCGGCCGGAAAAAAGTCATCGCAACCGGCTGCTACGACTGGTTTCACTCCGGCCATGTGCGTTTCACCGAGGAGGCCTCGGCCTACGGCGATCTTTACGTCTGTCTGGGCAGCGACGCAAATGTGCGCCTGTTGAAAGGCGAAGGTCATCCATTGTTGTGCGAACAGGAACGGCGTTACGTTCTCGGCTCGATCAAGTTTGTGAAACAGGCGCTCGTCACCACCGGCTCCGGCTGGGTTGATGCCGATCCGGAAATCCGCCGCTTGAAACCGGACATCTATGTCGTCAACGAAGACGGCGACAAGGGCGGCAAGCGCGAATACTGCCAAGAGCTCGGCATTGAATATCTCGTGCTCAAACGCACGCCCGCTCCCGGCTTGCCCAAGCGCAGCAGCACGGATTTACGCGGCTTCTAATTAATTCACGAAATTCTGCGCCTTGAGCCAGAACAAGCAATCGCCCGCCCACGGGTGCGGATTCGCAAAGGGAAACTTGTCTTTCAGCCCCATGCCGTGGCCGCCTTTTTGATAAACGTGTAAATCGAACGGCACATGGTTTTTCCGCAGCGCTTCGGCAAATAGCAGGGTGTTTTCCATCGGCACGGTTTTGTCCTCAAACGTCGTCCACAAAAAGCACGGTGGTGTGTTCGGCGTCACTTGCAATTCGTTGGAAAGCAGCTTTACCAGTTCGGGGTCGGGGGTTTTGCCGAGCAGATTTTCGCGCGAACCTTTGTGCGTGAACTCGCCCATCGAAATGACGGCGTAACAGAGAATCCCCAAATTCGGCCGCGAACTTTGCCGCTCCACTGCGTCCGCTGAATTCGTGTCGCCCGCGTCAAAGTGCGTCAGCAGTGTGGACGCCAGATGTCCGCCGGCGGACGAGCCCATGATACCGATGCGGTGCGCATCAATCTTGTAGTCGTCCGCGTGGGCACGCACCCAGCGCACCGCGCGCGCGGCGTCGTTGAGCATCGCCGGATGATGGTAGCCGCTGGAGCCAAGCCGGTATTTCAAAACGAAGCAGGTGACGCCATGCTGGTTCAGCCAGAGCGCGTAATCATTGCCCTCGTGCGGTGCGAGGTGCGCATAACCACCGCCGGGACAGATCACCATTGCTGCGCCGGTGGCGTTGGACTCGCACAAATACGGCGTCAGCGTGGGAATGTCGTTGGACGAAGTGCCAAGCGCGCCGGGTGCGCCCTCCGGCCAGAGGAGAATGGGCTTTTGCATTTCAGCGTGGGTGAAGGTGAGTGACGAAATCAAAATGACGGCGGCGAATGATGCTTTCATGGTGAGTTACCTGTTGATGATAGCTTCGCCAGTTTTTACGTCCAGCGTCCATTCGCGCGGCGCGGGCAGCGATAATTTCCCGTTGCCGATTTCCAGCGGCATCCAGAGGTAGCGCGAATCCCATTGCGTATCCGGTCGCCAGATATCACCCATGAAAATCACACTCGTCGTTTTGGTGCCGATAATCTTCAGCAGCATCGTGGACTGCGAGCCGTAGGTGTTTTTTTCCGGCGGCGCGAGGTCCTTGAATTCCGACCACGGCCCGGCCAGTGTTTTTGCTGTTGCGTATCGGTTCGGATTCGCGTTCCAGCCGGTTAGTTCCGAGCCGACGGCGTAATAAAGCCCGTCATAATGCACCAGTGCGCCGCCTTCGAGATGTTCGGGTATCAGGCAAACGTCCTTGGCCACCGTCAGATAATCGTCCGACAGTTGATAGATGTGAAAGCCGGCGGGACGATCCTCGGAAATCAGATACGCCGCACCATCGTCGTCAATGAACTGGCCGATGTCCCGGCTCTCATGGCCGAGCGGGCGGAAACTTTTCAGGTATTGGTAGTCGCCGTCCACCGTGTCGCACGTCGCCACGCCGACCCGCGCGAGCTTGTAGCCGTGGCCTTCGCCGGCCAGCGCGCCGTCAATGTGCATATACATCACGAACTTTTTGGTCTGGGCGTTGTAAAAAACCTTCGGCCGCTCCAGCACCCAGCCGCGCCCGAAATTTTCCGGGTTGCGCAGTTTCAATACTTGATGGCGATGCGTCCAATTCACGAGGTTCGTCGAGGCATAGCAACTCACGCAGCGCAAGCCGCGCGGATTATTTTTCGCCCGATCCTCGCCAAACCAATAATATGTATCGCCGACCTTGAGAATGCCGCCGCCGTGGGCCTGGATATGTTCGCCGAGGTTATCCGGCCAAAGCGCGCCGGGTTTAATGGCATCCGCCGCGGGCACGGCCAGGCAAAGCCAGGTCGCGGTGAGGGCGGCCAGAAAGATTTTCATGTCAGTGGAGACGCAGTTTAGGTTTTGCGGTTACAGATTCAACCTGCAAACGCGACGTTTGACGCTGCCGCGTTGTGGCCTTAATTTCAGCGCGTGTTTGAACTCGTTTCCGATTACGCGCCCGCCGGCGACCAGCCGCAGGCGATTGAAAAGCTGACCGCCGGCATTGTCTCCGGTGCGCCGCATCAGACGTTGCTCGGCGTCACCGGCTCGGGCAAAACGTTCACCATCGCGAACGTCATCAAGAACGTGGACAAGCCCACGCTGGTCATCTCGCACAACAAAACGCTCGCCGCGCAGCTTTACGCTGAGTTCAAAAGTTTTTTTCCAAACAACGCCGTCGAATACTTCGTCAGCTACTTCGATTTTTACCAACCGGAAGCCTACATCCCGCGCACCGACACCTTCATCGAAAAAGATTCCAGCGTGAACGACGATATCGAGCGGATGCGCCTGTCCACGATGGCGTCGCTGTTCACGCGGCGCGATGTTATCGTCGTCGCCAGCGTCTCGTGCATTTACGGCATCGGCAGCAAGGACGATTACGCGGCGATGGTCATCCCCATCCGCGTTGGTCTGGAGCTTTCGCGCGACCAATTCCTTTCGCGCATGGTGGATTTGCAATATTCGCGCAACGACATCGCCTTCGAGCGCGGCAATTTCCGTGTGCGCGGTGACACCGTCGAGGTTTGGCCCGCCGGCCGCGAGGATGCTTTGCGCGTGGAGTTTTTCGGCGACACCATTGAGAAGCTCACGCGGTTCGAGCCGTTGACGGGAAACAAGATCGAGTCGCTGCAGGCCAACATGATTTTTCCGGCAAAGCAGTTCGTCACCACCGGCGATAAAATGAAAAGTGCTTTGCTTGCCATCCGCGAGGAGCTTGGCATCCGCATCGCGGAGTTCGAGCGCGACGGCAAATTGCTCGAAGCCCAACGCATCAAAATGCGGACGGAATTTGATCTCGAGATGATGGAAGAGATGGGCTTCTGCTCCGGCATCGAAAATTATTCGCGCCACATCGCCAACCGTCCGCCCGGCTCGCGCCCGACGACGCTATTTGATTTCTTCCCCGACGATTATCTGCTCGTGCTCGACGAATCGCACGTCACCGTGCCGCAAATTGGCGGCATGTATGAAGGCGACCGCTCGCGCAAGACGGTTTTGGTCGAGCACGGCTTCCGGCTGCCGAGCGCGCTGGACAACCGGCCGGTGAACTTTCTGGAATTTCAGGCGATGCAGAACCAGACGATTTACGTCAGCGCCACGCCCGCGCCGCGCGAGATCGGCTGGTCGCAGGGCAAGGTCGTGGAACTCGTCGTGCGCCCGACGGGTTTGATTGATCCGAAGGTCACCATCAAACCGCTGAAGGGGCAGATTGACGATTTGATGGAGGAAGTCCGCAAGCGCGCCGACAAAAAGGAACGCACGCTCGTCACCACGCTCACGAAGCGCACCGCCGAGGAACTCACCGATTATCTGCGCGACATCGGCATCCGCGTTCAGTATTTGCACAGCGACATTGATGCGATTGAGCGCGTGGAAATTTTGCGCTCGCTACGCAAGGGCGAATTCGATGTGCTCGTCGGCATCAATCTCCTGCGCGAAGGTCTGGACCTGCCGGAGGTTTCCCTCGTGGCGATTCTTGACGCGGACAAGGAAGGTTTTCTCCGCAGCGAAACGAGTTTGATCCAGACCGCCGGCCGCGCCGCGCGGCATCTGAACGGCGAAGTAATTCTCTACGCCGACGTGATGACGCAAAGCATTCAGAAATTTCTTGCCGTCACCGAAAAGCGCCGCGCGCGACAGATTGCCTACAACAAAGAGCACAACATCACGCCGCGCAGCGTGGTGCGCGCGGTGGAAGAAAGTCTGGCCGTGCAGGAAGAGCAGCGCGAAGCGGCGACCGGTTTGCTGCGCGAGACGAAAACGGATTTGGACGTGACCGAAACCATCCGCGAACTCGAAGGCGATATGCTCAAGGCGGCCGAAGATCTGCAGTTCGAGAAGGCGGCCTTGCTGCGCGACCAGATCAAGGAATTGAAGCGCATGGTGTCCGGCGAGGCGCCGGCGGAGAAAGCCAAGCCTGTCAGCTACCGGAAGACCGGTCGCCGCAAGGCCCGGTGACGGTGCGGAAATTCCCGTTTGACTCCGCCAGTGAGCGACGCCATTGTGCCGCCATGGATTTTACTTCGTCCCGCTGGCTGCCCGTGGTGCTGCTGACCTGCTCCAACGTCTTCATGACTTTCGCGTGGTATGGGCATTTGAAATACAAGGGCAAGCCGCTGCTGCTCGTGATTCTCGCGAGCTGGGGCATTGCCTTCTTCGAATATCTCCTGATGGTGCCGGCGAACCGCTGGGGCAGCTCGGTCTATTCCCCAATGCAGTTGAAGGTGTTGCAGGAAATCATCACGCTCGGGGTGTTCTGCGGCTTCGCCATCTTTTATCTCGGCGAGAAAATCCGGTGGAACCACCTGGCCGCGCTGGCGTGCGTGCTGGCGGCGGTGGTGTTCGTGTTCCTGCCGGCGAAGAACTGAGCCGCCGGCGGCAAATCCGGCTTGGCAGCCGCGTTAGGCTCTGTTTAACTGGCCGCGCCCGATGAAACCATTTGCCACCCTCGCGCTCCTTTTCCTGACCGGATACGTCGCGCTGGCCGCCGCCGCCACCACCGAGGCGCCGTCCTGGGAGGTGCAGGCCTTGAGCCAAATCCTCCCCGGCAATATCGAAGGCAAGCTGGATTACGACCCCGCCACCGGCCGCGCCTTCGGCACCAACGGGATCTTCGTCAAATACGGCGACACCGTTCTCACCGCCGACAGCGCCTCGCTGGACAGCAAGTCCGGGGACGTCGAGGCCGACGGCCATGTCCGCGTGGAATCCGGCGAACAGCTCTGGCTCGGCGAGCACATCCACTACAATTTCAAGACCCACCGGATGCAGACCGAAGAGTTCCGCGCGGGCAAATGGCCGGTGCTGGCGGGCGGCACGGACCTCGCGGGCAATTCCAGCAACCGCCTTTACACCGCCGATGCCACCTACGTCACCACCGACGACAACGCCGATCCCGCCTTCCGCGTCCGCGCCAGCCGCGTGCGCATCGTGCCGGGCCGTTATGTGCAAATGTGGAACGCCATCCTTTATGCCGGCGATGTGCCGATTTTTTACTTTCCCTTCTACCAGCGCAACCTCGGCCCGCGCGCGAACAACTTCACCTTCTCGCCCGGTTACCGCGGCCGCTACGGCGCTTTTTTGCTGAATACCTATAATTGGTTTCTCGGCGACACCGCTGACGGCAAGCTGCACGTGGACTACCGTTCCCGGCGCGGTTTTGGCGCGGGACCGGACATGAACCTCCACCTCGGCCAGTGGGGCGAGATGGGCTTCAAGTATTATTACCTCAACGACCAGAAAGCTTCCTCGAGCACCAATGCCTTTCCGCAGTTCGGCCACATCCCGCAGGACCGCCAGCGCTTTCAGTTCACCTGGCTCGCCACGCCTGCCACGAACCTCGACCTCAAAGCTCTGATCAATTACCAGACCGACCCGCTGCTCGCGCTCGATTTTTTTGAGAACGACTACGCTTACAATCCCCAGCCGTATTCCTTCATCGAGGCGAACAAGTATTGGCGCAACTGGAGCCTCGACGCCCTCGCGCAGCCGCGCATCAACGACTTCTTCAACCAGGTCGAGCGCCTGCCCGACGTGCGCCTCACCGGTTTCCGGCAGCAGATTCTCGATACGCCGGTGTATTACGACAGCCAGAGTTCCTTCGGCTACTACCGCCAGTTTCTCTCGACGGCTGCCTACAACACCAACGGCCTTTATTCGCAGTTCAACGGCATCTTGACCAACTCCGCCGCGCGCGCGGACACCTACCACCAGATTTCGCTGCCGTGGACCTTCTTCAACTGGTTGAACGTCACGCCGCGCGTGGGGGGTCGCGTCACCTATTACAGCCAGATGAACGACTTCACCGGCAGTTCCGAGAACGACCATTATCGCGGCGAACTCAACACCGGCATTGATACCTCCTTCAAAGCCTCCCAGCTCTGGGCCGGCGCCACCAACTCCACGCTCGACGTGGACGGCCTCCGGCACGTCATTGAGCCGTCCATCAGCTACGTCTATGTTCCGAACCCCGGCGCCAACCCCGCGCAGTTGCCGCAGTTCGATGCCGACCAGCCGAGCCTCATGATTCTCCCGCTGGCGCTCTCCGACTACAACAACATCGATTCCGTCACCTCGCAGAACGTCGTCCGCTTCGGCCTGCGCAACACCCTCCAGACCCGGCGAGACGGCGAACTGGATAATTTGCTTTCCTGCAACCTCATGCTCGACTGGCGGCTCGACCCGATGCTCGGGCAGAACCACCTCAACGACCTTTACACCGCCGTTGCCTTCAAGCCGCGCTCCTGGCTCATCGCCGAATCCCAGACGCGCTACGACCTTGAGAACGGCCGGCTCAACCTCTCCTTCCAGCAGCTCACCTTCGCCCCGAACGACCGTTGGAGCTGGGGCATCGGCTATTGGTATCTGCGCGGCGGCACTTGGGGCAACAGCGCCTGGACCCAGAACGACTTCATCACCAGCACCGCCTTCCTCCGCCTGAGCGACAACTGGGGCGCGCGCATGACGCACAACTACAACGTCGTCACCGGCCGTTTGCAGGAACAATTCTACACCCTCTACCGCGACCTCCGCAGCCTCACCGCCGCCCTGACCTTCCGCGTGACGGACGATGTGGGCGTGCAGCCGGATTACACCATCGCCATCGTGCTCTCGCTGAAAGCCTCGCCCGCCACCGGCCTCGGCGAGGATGCCGTCAACCGCACGCGGCTCGTGGGCGAATAAGCCCCTTTCCCACTCTGCCATCGCGGATGGGCGGATTAACCGTGCGCCGATTACCTGTTAGGCAGCTTGACCACGCCATGAACATTCCAGAGCGTTACAAGCAGTTGCGAGCGGCAGTTCCATTCGACAGCGTTTCGATTGGTTACGCTTCTATTGACTTATCGCCAGTCGCAGAGCTTGAGTCAGCACAGCGAGGTTATTGCATCGTTCCCGCCGGCCAGACGACCGATTGGCGTGCCGAGTGGCTTGTCATCGGCACCGAAGGATTATGCGGAGATCCCATTTTCATTGATACGGGCGACGAGAGATTTCCGGTTTATACTGCCGTCATGGCATGGACAAGTGGAGTCCGCAGGTTATTGCATCCAGCTTTCGGCATTTCGTCCAGATTCTTGAGCGGTTGCAGGTTCTTGCTCGCGGGCGCGCCACGCCTGTCCAAATGGAAAAGCATCCATTGACTGACAGCGAGCGAGAATCATTCATTGATTCCATCCGTCGTGAAAGCGCAGACGCGAATGTATCTTTCTGGGAATTGATTTGTGAGACCGACGCATAAGCTGCCAAATAAAAGGATAGGCTGAAGCCCCATCCGTTTATCTGCCACAGTTCCCCCTCCCCAATCGTCAATTCCCCGCGCCATTTTGTTGCGGCTTGGGCCTCGGTTCGCGCGTGTCCAGTCACGTCCGCCGCCGTTCCGCATTCGTTCTCCCCGCCTCCCCTCCCGTTTTCCAGCGCTCGGGGAGTTCCCCGCGTCGTTCGGGGAGTTCCCGGAATCATTCCGGGAAGTTTGGGAGCGAAGGCCGGTTCTCCGGCAATGGCTTCAAAATCAAAGAATTAGCTCCAAAAGACCTTCCCAGCCGTCAACTTTCAACCAGCAAACGCTCCCCGCCCCGGCGGAACCGGGCGCGGCGGCGGGGCCAAGCGGCGGGGTTTGGGCGGATTCTGTCCAGCGGCACCCGGCGGGAGCCCGGTTACGCGCGGGCGGCGGGTTTTTCCACCACCACGAACGGCGCGAACTCCTCGACGAGGTGCGGCGGCACCCGCACTTTGAACCGCGCATTCTTGCCGGTGTAACGGCTGGTCACCACCTGCCCCACGGCATGCAGCCGCGCAATCACGGCCGCTTCCGCCAGCGGCACGCGCAAATCCAGAAACTCGCGGATGGGCCGGAGTTGCGTGCCGAGTTCGGCCAGCAGCGGCGTGATGCCTTCGCCCGTCCGCGCGGAGAGCGAGACGGCCTGCGGATAACGCTCGCGCAGCACGGGGGGCACCCCGCCCTCCAGCCGGTCAAGCTTGTTGAAGACCATGAGCACCGGCTTCGCGCCCGCGCCGATTTCCAGCAGCACGGCGTTCACCGCGTCGATCTGCTCCTGCGCCTGCGGGTGGCTGATGTCCACGACGTGCACGAGCAAATCGGCCTGCACGACTTCCTCGAGCGTGGCCTTGAATGCCTCGACCAAGCCGTGCGGGAGCTTTTTGATGAAGCCCACCGTGTCGGTGAGCAGGACATTTTGGTTTGTGGGCAGCCGGAGCCGGCGCGTGGTCGGGTCGAGCGTGGCGAACAATTTATCTTCCGCCAAAACGCTCGCGCCGGTGAGCCGGTTGAGCAGCGTGGATTTGCCGGCATTGGTGTAGCCCACGATGGAGGCGAGCGGCCATTGCGCACGCTGGCGGCCGGCCCGCTGCGTCTCCCGCTGGCGGCGCACAGCGTCCAGCTCGTCCTCGATTTTGTCAATGCGCTCCTGCAGCTTGCGCCGGTCGGCCTCGAGCTGCGATTCGCCTTCGCCGCCGATGCTGCCGGTGGAGCCGCGTTGCCGCGACAAGTGCGACCAGTAACGCGTGAGGCGCGGCAGGAGATATTCGAGCTGCGCGTGTTCGATCTGCAATTTGCCCTCGCGCGTCCGCGCCCGCTGGCCGAAGATTTCGAGAATCAGCGCGGTGCGGTCCATGGTTTTGCAACCGAAAATCTTTTCCAGGTTGCGCGTTTGCGCCGGGGAAAGTTCGTCATCGAAGATGACGGTGTCCACCTCGGCGGCCCGGCATTGCTCCGCGAATTCCTGCGCCTTGCCCGGCCCGATGTAGGTGGCGGCCACGGGCGCGGCGAGTTTCTGCACGCCTTCCCCGACAATCTGCGTGCCGGCCGTGGTGGCCAGTTCCTCCAGCTCGGCGAGGGATTCGCGGACATCGGCATGCGTGCGGTCCTTGAGTTCCACGCCGACGAGAAAGACGCGGACGGAGCGGGCGTTTTGATTTTGGTGAACGAGCGATTTCAAATGGTCGTGGCGGTCACTCTAGCAGAAAACGCGACGGGCGAAAGCGCGGAAGCGCCTTCGCCCGGGACCCGCCGCCGGCTCGTTTAGAAACTGTAGCTGACGCCGAGCTGCACAAAGATGGACTGTGACAAGTCGAGTTCCGCCGTGCGCCCGCCGAAGTTATGGCGGTAGCGCCCGAGGTCCTGGTATTGCACGCCGAGGTCCACGCCCCAGCGATCATTCACCTGGTAAGTGGCATCGAGGCTGAGGTAATAGCCCCAAAGAACTTGCGTGTTGCCGCCGCCACCGTAAGTGGTGCCCGGCGTGCCGCCGCCGGGCGGCGTGAGCGTTTCCGACCAGTAAGCCGTGGCATCCACCACGCCGAAGGACAGGCCGCCGGAGGCATGGAGCGAGAGCTTTTTCGTGAGCGGGCTTTCCAGATACGGCCCGAGGCGGAAGCCCCACAGGTAGGCGTTGAGGTCGTAACGCCCCTGAAAATTGGCGTCGCCCGATGACAGTGATGTGAACGAGTTGATGGGCGTCGAGCCGATGACAAAACCCGGTCCGCCGTAGCTGCCGGAATACGGCGCGCCGGGCGGCGTGGTGCCGGGCGTGTAGCCGTAGGTGTCGGTCTTGGTGGCCAACCGCGTGTTGATGCCGCTGGCGTAGTCCACATCGAACGGCATGAAGTTGAACGCCGCCTCGATGCCGTAACGCAAGTGATGCCAATCATCCTTCACGCCGAGTTCGTGGTCGTAGGTAATTTCCGCGCCCATGTAAGGCGAATCGCCGGCGGGGATTTCGCCCGGCAGTCCCGGAGCGGTGACGTGGTGAAAATCAATCGTGTTCGGCCCAGACTCGTTGATCTGGCCGGCATTCTCGTAGCCCCAATACCACGTCTGTCCGCCGAAATTATGGCTGATGTCGGTGAGCACATAACCGTCGTCGTAGTTGAAGAGCTTCCCGCCGCGCGTGCGCTGGCCGGTGCCGCCGGTGTTGTGGGGGTTCAGGCTGCCACCGGGATTTAAAAACTTCGCGTGGATGTTCATGCCGAACCGGATGGAGCCGGTGATGCGGTTGGTGGAATCCAGATAATCGCGCTCCAGCGGCGGCGGTGGCTGCGGGGTGGTTGCCGCTGTGGCCAGGAACAGCGTGCCGGCCACCGGCAGCAGCCAGACTTTATGGTTTTTGCTCATGTCAGTTCAGGTTGGTTTTGATTTTAATATTGGATGACGCGGTAGAAGCGGGTGCTTACCGACGACGGTTTGCTGACGGTCTTGGGCGGGCCGTCGTCATACCACTGGGTGACGTTGGCATTTGCTTTCACGCTCGGCGTGGCGACCAGCCAGTTGGTGCCGGTCAAACTGTCATTGTAGATGACCGCGTAGGTCTTGCCCGGCACCGACGCAAACTCGATCACAAACCGCGTGTCATTCGTGAGCCGCGTGTCAAGGAACACGCTGGTGACCGCGACCGATCCATTCGTGCCGGTGTAATTGAGATTGGCCGGCGTGATGACCTCAATGCTCACGGTGTTCGTGAACGGCAGCCGCGTCGGGTCATAGAATTCCAGCACCACGCTGGTGGAATTCGACGGGTCGAGCGGGAAGTTGTAATTGATGTAAGGCACGCCGTTGT
Source organism: uncultured Verrucomicrobia subdivision 3 bacterium (assembly GCA_903889895.1). GTDB lineage: Bacteria > Verrucomicrobiota > Verrucomicrobiia > Limisphaerales > UBA11358 > UBA11358. The sequence goes on from CAISYZ010000035.1 coordinate 16,238, forward strand.
TGGTGCCGTTGGCGTTCCACAGCGAAACGCCGCTGCGCAAGCCACCGATGTTCAGGCGGAAGCCAAGCACGGTGATGCTGCCGGTATTCGTGACTGAAACTGTTTCTTCAAACAAGCCGGTCTGCGGATTGAACACCGGCGTGCCCGCCAGGAACGTGAACTGCGGCAAGGCCACCGCCGTCAGCACACGCGCCGCCGGCAGCACGCCGCTGTTGTTCGTCGGATTTGGATCGTAAGTCGTCGCCACCTCGGAAGCGACGTTCGTGTAAGATCCCGCCGCTGTGGAACGGACGGTGACGGTGTAATTCGTCACGCCGCCGACCGGCAGCGAAACCACCGCCGGCCAGGTGACAACATTAGTGCTCACCGTGCCACTGGAAGTTGCCGATACAAAGGTCAGCCCCGGCGGCAGCGCGTCGGATGTAATCAAATTCGACGAAGTGGACGGACCGGTGTTCGTCACCGAAATGGTGTAAACGAAGTTGCTGCCGAGAATCGCGCTCAACGGACCATTCAGCGCCACCACGACATCGGCCGACGGCGCGACCTTGGTGGTCACACGCGACTTGGTCAGCGACCCGTTGTTATTCGTCGGATTCGGATCGGCGGTCGGCGAGTTCGCCAGCGCGATGTTGATAAACGAGTTCGACGACGCCGGCGCGAGCATTGTCAGCGTGAAGCTTGTGGTTGCACCAGGCGGAAGCGTGAAGCCACTCCAGGTGACCACGTTGTTGCTCAAGGAATAGCTGCCGGATGCGCTCTGGAAGGTGGCGCCGGGCGGCAAATCATCCTGCACCACCACGCTGGCCGCCGTGGACGGCCCGGCATTCGTCGCCATGATGGTGTAATTCACCGGCTGGCCGGCAAAGACATTCGTGCCGCCGGTCTTGAACACCGCCACATCCGCCAGCGCCGTGATGGCCGTGCGCGACCAGGCGTTCGTGAGCGAGCCGTTGTTATTCATCGGATTCAAATCCAGCAGCGCCGACGCGCCGGACGCGATGTTCGTGTAATTGCCGCCTTCCGTGGCGAACGCCGTCACGGTGAAATTCGTCGCGCCATTGACCGGCAGCGACGCGACGCTCCACGTCACGAGACTTCCGCTAGTTGCGCCGGAGCCGGACGCACTGACAAAAGCGAAGCCAGACGCAAGCTGGTTGGTAATGACCACACTCGTCGCCGTGGCCGGACCGCGATTCGTCACGCTCACGGAGAAGACGAGATTCGAACCAGCCACGCCGCTGGCCGGGCCTGACTGCACCACAACGAGATCCGCCACCGGCGTGACGGTGAGGCTGACGGTGGCCGCCGCGCTGTTCGTCTGGCCGTTATTGACGCGAAACGTGAAGCTGTCTGCGCCAGTGTAATTTGTGCCCGGGGTGTAAGTCACCACGCCGGTGTTGGTGTTTAGGCCGCTCAACGTGCCGTTCACTGGATTGCCAATGATGGCAAATTTCAGCGGCAGATTATTCGGATCGCTGCCGGTCAACGTGATTTGCACCGGCGTATTTTCCGTGGTGCCGACCGACTGCGCATTCGCTACCGGCGGCACATTCGTGACGCTCACGGTGACGACGGACGAATTCGTGCCGCCAATGCCGTCGGTAATGGTGTAGCCAATCGTCGCCACGCCGAAGAAGTTCGGGTTCGGCGCAAACAAAACATTCGTGCCGGAAATCGTCGCCGTGCCGTTCGTCGCCCTGACGCCGATGATTTGCAACGTGCCGCCGGGCGTGCGCATCACGTCATTGACCAGCGGACTGAACGTGTTCGTGCCGCTGTTTTCGCCGATGGTGTAGCTGTCGGGATTTGCCAGCGGCGGGAAGTTCGTCACGAGCACGGTGATGACCGCGCTATTAGTGCCGCCGACGTTGTCGGTGATGGAATAGTTAAGCGTCAGCGAACCAAAATAATTGGTGCCCGGCACAAACAGCACATTGGTGCCGCTGATGCTCGCCGAGCCGTTCGTGGTGCTGACGGAAATAATTTGCAGCACGCCGCCCGGATTGCGAATGACATCATTTGCCAACGGCGTGAAGGTATTCGTGCCGCTGTTTTCAGCGATGACATAGTTGTCGGCGTTCGCCACCGGCGGAATGTTCGTCACCAGCGTGACGACCGGCTGGCTCACATTATTCGTGGGCGTCGGATCAAATGTCGGTGCGCCAACCGATGCATAATTCGTCACCGCGCCGCGCGCCGTGGAAACCACGGTCAGTGTCAGATTCGTCGTCGCGTTCGCCGCGAGGCTACCGACGCTCCAAATCACCTGGCCAATCGCATTCGTCGTCGTGACCGGCACCGCGCCGGCAAAAATCACGCCAGCCGGCAAGCTGTCCGTCACCAAAATTCCCGACGCGGCGGACGGGCCAAAGTTCGTCACAGAAATCGTGTAGCTGAAATTTGTGTTGAACGTGGCACCAACCGGACCACTCTTGCCCACGGCCACATCGGCCACCGGCGTCACCGAGGTGAATACCGGCGGCGTAAAGTTGTTCGTAGGATTGGGATCACTGGTTGGCGAACCAACCGTGGCGATGTTCGTCAGCGTGCCGCTTACCGGAGCGGTGACGGTCAATGTCACGTTGCTCACGGCGCCATTGGCCAGATTGCCCAAGTTCCAAATCACCACGCCGGCACTATTCACGCCGCCGCCGCTAGCATTAATGAAGCTTGCGCCATTCGGAATGTTGTCCGTCACCGTCACGCTGCTCGCCGTGGACGGGCCGAAGTTCGTCACCGAAATGGTGTAAACCAGATTACTCGTGGCCAGCACCGAAACCGCTGCCGATTTACCAATCGCCAAATCTGCGACGGGCACCACAGCAGTGATGACCGGCGGCGTGATGTTATTTAGAATGTTCGTGTCAATCGTCGGCGAACTCACGCTGGCGATGTTCGTCATGGAACCGCTCGCCGGTGCGGTCACCGTCACGGTCAGATTGCTCGATTGGCCAGCGGGCAACGCCCCAAGATTCCAACTCACCACACCGGCATTGTTCGAGCCGTTGCCGCTCGCACTCACAAACGTCACGCCCACCGGCAAGCTGTCCGTCACTACCACGGTGCTGGCGCTCGACGGGCCGAGGTTTGTCACGCTGATCGTGTA
>CAISYZ010000036.1 GCA_903889895.1 uncultured Verrucomicrobia subdivision 3 bacterium
CAAATCGCCAAGATTCCAAACCACGCTACCGGCATTATTCGCCCCGCCGCCGCTCGCGCCGATGAAGCTCGCGCCGCTCGGAATATTGTCCGTCACCGTCACGCTGCTGGCGGTGGACGGACCGAAGTTCGTCACCGAAATTGTGTAGGTCAGATTGCTCACTGCCAAGACGGTCGCCGCCGCCGTTTTGCCAATCGCCAGATCCGCGAATGAAGTCACGACGGTGATGACCGGTGGCGTCAAGTTATTCGTCAAACTCGGATCACTCGTCGGCGAACCCACCGTGGCGATGTTCGTCAAGGAACCGCTCGCCGGAACAGCCACGGTCAGCGTCACGTTGCTCACAGCACCATTCGCCAAATCACCAAGGTTCCAAATCACCGCGCCGGAATTATTCACGCCGCCACCGCTCGTGCCGATGAAGCTCGCGCCGTTCGGAATATTATCCGTCACCATCACGCTGCTGGCGGTGGACGGACCAAAGTTGGTCACGGAAATTGTGTAAACCAAATTGCTTGTCGCCAGCGCGGACGCGGCAGCCGATTTGCCAATGGACAAATCGGCCACCGGCGTCACCAGCGTGATCACGGCTGAATTCGGCGAGGAACCGTCGTTGTTGCCCGGATTCGGATCGGCCGTGTCCGCTGTGCTGGAAGCGATGTTCGTCAACGTGCCGCTGGCCGGCGCGGTGAGGGTGACAGTGAAGTTCGTAGCGGCGCCGGCAAGCAAATTCGCCGCCGACCATGTAATGATGCCGCTGTTTACGGAATAGTTTCCGGATGCATTTACCAGCGTCGTGCCCGCCGGCAGACTGTCACTGACAACGACGTTGCTCGCGGTGGACGGACCAAAGTTGGTCGCGAGGATGGAATAATTGACCGTGCCGTCGGCCAGCACACTCGGATTGCCCGACTTGAACACCGCGATGTCCGCACTCGCCGAAACAGTTGTGACAACCTGCGCATTGGTCAGCGAGCCGTTGTTATTCGCCGCGTTCAAATCCGGCGTGGTGGAAATACCCGAAGCCGTGTTGGTGAACGTGCCGCCTTCCACCGCGAACAACGTCACAGTAAGATTCGTCGCGCCGTTCGCAGGCAGAACCGGAATCGTCCACGTCACGAGATTTCCATTCGTGCTGCCGGACGACGATGCGCTGACGAACGTGTAGCCGCTGGCAAGTTGATTCGTCACGACCACATTTGTCGCGCTCGCCGGACCGAAGTTAGTTACACCGACCGTGAAAATAAGGTTCGCACCCGCAACGCCGCTGGCTGGGCCTGATTGCGCCACGAGCAAATCCGCCGTCGGCGTGACCGCGATGCTGATGGTCGCGGTGGCGCTGCTGTTGTAGCCATCGTTCACGCGGAAGGTGAACGTGTCGGTGCCGGTGAAATTATTCGTCGGCGTGTAAGTCACCGCGCCGGTGTTGGTGTTCAAACCGGTCAACGTGCCGCCCGCCGGGCTGCTCACGATGATGAAGGTCAGCGGTCGACCCGCCGGATCGCTGCCGGTGAGCGGGATCGGCAGCGCGATATTTTCTGTCGTGGCCACGGACTGGCCAAACGCGGTCGGCGGCAAATTTGTCACCGTCACCGTGATGAGCGAGTTATTCGTGCCGCCAATGCCGTCAGTGATTGTGTAGCCAATCGTCGCCGTGCCGACAAAGTTTGATGACGGAGTGAAGACCACGTTTGTGAGATTCAAAATCGTCGCCACGCCGTTGGTCGGACTGACGCCGATGATTTGCAACATGCCGCCCGGCGTCTGCAACAGATCATTTGCCAACGGCGCAAAGGTATTCGTCGTGTTTTCCGCCACCGTGTAAGCGTCGGGATTTGCCAGCGGCGGAATGTTGGTCACGAGCACGGTAACGAAGGAATTATTCGTGCCACCAATACCGTCGGTGATGCTGTAATTCAAAGTCAGCATGCCGAGATAATTCGCCGACGGCGTAAACATAATATTCGTGCCGCTGACCGCCACGCCGTTCGTCGTGCTGACCGAGAGCAGCGTCAGGCTGCCGCCGGGCGTTTGCACCAAATCATTCCCCAAAACCGCGAACGAATTCGTCGTATTTTCTGTGACGGCATAGCTGTCGGGATTCGCGACCGGCGGGATGTTCGTCACGAGCACGCTGATGAACGAGCTGTTGGTGCCGCCAACATTATCCGTAATCGTGTAGCCAATCGCTGTGGTGCCGAGGAAATTATTCGTCGGCGTGAAGACGACATTCGTGCCGTTAAGAATGTTCACAATGCCGTTCGTCGAGCTGACCGCGAGGATTGTCAGGCTGCCGCCCGGAGTTTGCACCAAGTCATTGAGCAGCGGGCTAAAAAGGTTAGTCGTGTTCTCGGTAATCGCGTAGCTGTCGGGATTTGCAATGGGCGGATTGTTGGTCACAGCCGTGACCACCGGCGGCGCGGCGTTGTTCGTCGGCACCGGGTCAGGGGTCGGGCTGCCGCCGGTGGCAATATTGGTCACACTTCCGCGCGTCGTCGAAATTACGGTCACCGTCAAATTGCTACCGGTGCCGGCAGCAAAGCTGCCGAGATTCCAAATCACTTGATTGCTCGCATTGGTCGTCGTGGTGGGCAAAGCGCTCACAAATAAGAGGCCAGTAGGCAGGCTGTCCGTCACGATCAAACTGGCAGCGATGGAAGGACCCGCGTTGCTGACGGTGATGGTGTAATTGAAATTTGTCCCGAAAAGAATTCCCGCCGGGCCGGTTTTCACCACGCTGATATCCCCCAGCGGCGTGACAGCAGTGATGACCGGCGGCGTGATGTTATTTAGAATGTTCGTGTCAATCGTCGGCGAACTCACGCTGGCGATGTTCGTCATGGAACCGCTCGCCGGTGCGTTCACCGTCACGGTCAAATTGCTCGATTGGCCAGCGGTCAACGTCCCAAGATTCCAACTCACCACACCGGCATTGTTCGAGCCGTTGCCGCTCGCACTCACAAACGTCACGCCCACCGGCAAGCTGTCCGTCACTACCACGGTGCTGGCGCTCGACGGGCCGAGGTTTGTCACGCTGATCGTGTA
>CAISYZ010000037.1 GCA_903889895.1 uncultured Verrucomicrobia subdivision 3 bacterium
CCCCCTCCTGCTGCTTCTACCTCGAAGCGGAATCAACAGCTTGACGAAACCCTGAAAAAACAGTCTTCTTTGCCCGGAAGGTGCAGCACTTTTCGAGCGCCGCCCGCCGCACTTTTCAACCGCCGTTTACACCTTTCGTGGAAAGCAAAAGCCCCGGCATGTGCCAGGGCTTTCAGGGATGGTTGGGGTGGGTATTGCCGGGGCTCGTGCGAGCCCCGGCTGTTGTTTCAGTTCGCGGCCGCACACGCGCGCCGGTCGTTCCGGCAGGCCTGTGCCTCGCGTTCGCAGTCCAGGCTGATCCGCCAGCCGGGCAGCCTCACGATGTCGGCCAGCACGTCCGCCCCCATGAACTCCAGAATCTTCTGGGCGATCTTCCGCCGATATGTCTGCATCGCGGAATCGCTGATCCAATATGCGGGGTATATATTCCGACAGACAATCTCCTTCGTTCAACTCTGAACATTTCCAGAACCCCCAACTTTTCAAGCATCTGCTTTAAATCTGAAAAACTTAGTCCGTTTATTTTATCGTTTGAATTTCCAACAGATATTTGCGCTCGCAATTGAGCGTTTTCTTTACTTAGCCGCGCAATTTCGTCGGCAAGTGCCGGTAAGTCAGATTGGGAATTTGGACGAACCCAACCAATTAAATTTTCCCGCTTCATCAATTGCGATAGTTTTCCCGTAATAGTGATTTTGATGTCTTTGGTGTCTTCCCAAAACTCACTCATCTTTGAGAGAACTTCGCCGCGAAATTCTTTTAGTTTTTGGGGATTATCCATTTCGATGACGCTTGTCCCTGCTTTCTTTACGCGCGGTTCGATGGCCTCATCTTTAATTACGCAAGCAAACACCGGCTTGCCTTGAGCAAGTGCATATTCATATTCCAAATGCGTGTAGCTTTTCCCAGTCTTGGGTTCAATGCTTCCATAACGGCCACCGAGAATGAGAAGATAAACATCCGATTCATCAATCCATTGTTTGATGACTTCCATCTGCGATTCGTCGCCCGCCGTGAACAATTCCATGCCAGCAGGAATATGTCCCGCCGCAAGAATCGCTTCGACCGCAGCCTGCCGCTCATCAATCAAGTCGCTGTGAGTTGATGAGACAAAAACCTGAAGTTTTTTGCGGTTGAAATCAGCCATGGTCAGATTCATTAACCAATTTGAGATTTCCGAGCAAGAAGTTTGATCAACTCTCGTCAAATAGAAATAGGTCGCGATGGTGAAGCGTTAATCTCCCTGCCTTGAAGCGGCGAAACCATCCGACGAACGAGCGTGCCAGCTTTCAACATCCGCATCTTGGAAAACGACCTTTTGATTTCAAGATCGGATGCCAGCCGGAAAGTCTGCCAATTCTCGCTGCCAACGCCTTCAATCCCTTCGGGAAGCCTGTTCAATTCCCCGCATATTTTCATGGCAACTTTTAAGCACAATTTTAATCGGCAAACCGTTTGGCAACGTTGTTTCGCCAATCGCCAATCCCAGGTATTCGCCAGACCGCTGTATCAATACTTGATACAAGCCTACGTTATATCACACGCTGCTTGGACCCCGTTCATTAGACCACTTGTGATGAGACAGTTTCCGGTGGTTTCAGTTTGTTGTTTTGCTGCCACTCAAGGTTCCGGTGGAAGGCGGGCGTAGCCCGACTGGAACCGGAACCTTGCTCACGCTGATTC
>CAISYZ010000038.1 GCA_903889895.1 uncultured Verrucomicrobia subdivision 3 bacterium
GCCGGTGATCATGATCGTCTTGATGCCCATTTTGCGGAGCTGCGCAAAACGTTCCTTGATGCCGCCTTTGACGACATCCTTGAGATGAATCACGCCGAGAACTTTTTCGCGCGTGGCGACGACGAGCGGCGTGCCGCCGGAGCGGGAAATGTTTTCCACCGCGCGCTCCACCGGCGCGGGCATCGGCATGGAAACGAAACTGCGGATGGCGTCCGTCGCGCCTTTGCGATATTGCACACCATCCAAATCCACGCCGCTCATGCGCGTCTGCGCGGTGAAGGCGACGAAATTCGCGCCGTGCATTTCGTGAATCTGCCGTTCGCGGATGCCAAATTTTTTCGCCAGCACCACGACGCTGCGGCCTTCCGGCGTTTCATCGGCGAGCGATGACAGTTGCGCGGCGTTGGCGATTTCCTGCTCGGGCACGCCGGGCGCAGGAATAAATTCCGTCGCCTGCCGGTTCCCAAGTGTAATCGTGCCCGTCTTATCCAGCAGCAGCACGTCCACGTCGCCGGAAGCCTCGACGGCACGCCCGCTCATCGCGAGGACATTTCGTTGCAGCAAACGATCCATGCCGGCGATGCCGATGGCGCTCAACAAACCGCCGATGGTGGTTGGAATCAAGCACACGAGCAGCGCGACCAAAACCGGCACGGAAAAATTCGCGGCGGAATAAATGCCGAACGGCTTGAGCGTGACGCACACGAGCAGGAAAATCACCGTGAGCGCTGAAAGCAGAATGGTCAACGCGATTTCGTTGGGCGTCTTCTGTCGTTGCGCGCCTTCGACGAGCGAGATCATGCGATCGAGAAAACCCTCGCCGGGATTGACGGAAATGCGGATTTTAAGTTCGTCGGACAAGACGCGTGTGCCGCCGGTGACCGCGCTGCGGTCGCCGCCGCTTTCCCGGATGACCGGCGCGGATTCACCGGTGATGGCGGATTCGTCCACCGTCGCTGCGCCTTCAATCACGTCGCCGTCGGCGGGAATCATCTCACCGGCCCGCACGATTACGATGTCGTCCTTGCGCAACTCAGTGGCGCTGATTTCCTCGATGCCGTTTTTACCAAGCCGGCGAGTCTTGGTCAGCACGCGGGTTTTGCGCAACGCCTGCGCCTGCGCCTTGCCGCGACCTTCGGCCATCGCCTCGGCGAAATTGGCGAACAGCACGGTGAACCACAGCCACAGCGCGATTTGCGCGATGAAGCCGCGATCCGCCGTGGCGGTGAAAATATCCACCGTCGTCACCGCCGCGCCCACCATCGTGACGAACATGACCGGATTCTTGATCATCAGGCGCGGGTCGAGTTTCTTGAACGAATCCACGACCGCCGGCCCGGCGATGTTCCAGTCGAAAAGCGAAGGAGTTTTGTGAGTCATACAATTTACGATTTACGAATGACGATTTACGATGGTCATCTGGCTAAAACAATTTTCCCTGGAGCATCAGGAAGTGCTCGACAATCGGGCCGAGCGCGAGGCAGGGCAGGAAATTTAGCGCACCGACGAGTAACACTGTTCCCAGGAGCAACACTACAAATGTCCCGCCGGACACTGGAAACGTGCCGCCGCTGGCCGGGGAAATCTTCTTCGCCGCGAGTGCGCCAGCCAGCGCCATGATCGGCACGATCATCAGAAAACGCCCAAACAGCATGGCGATTCCCAGCGTCGTGTTATACCATGGCGTGTTGGCATTCAAGCCGGCAAACGCGCTGCCGTTGTTGCCGACGCAGGACGAATAGGCGTAGAGAATTTCGCTCAAGCCGTGCGGCCCGTTGTTGTTCAAGCCGGCCAATCCCCACTGGCTCACGGACGCCCAGGCCGCGAAGCCGAGAATCGTCAGGCAGAGAATCAGCAGCGAGAGCATCGCCATCTTGACCTCGAACGATTGGATTTTTTTGCCGAGATATTCGGGCGTGCGCCCGACCATCAACCCGGCGATGAACACGGCCAGCACGACGAATACGAGCATCCCGTAAAGTCCCGCGCCAACGCCGCCGATGATGATTTCGCCAAGCTGGATGTTGAAGAGCGGCACGAAACCGCCGAGCGGAGTGAAGGAATCGTGCATCGAGTTCACCGCGCCGCAGGACGCGTCGGTGGTGACGGTGGCGAACAATGCGGAATTGAAAATGCCGAAACGCACTTCCTTGCCTTCCATGTTGCCATCGGCGGCGGCGATGCCGAGTTGCTGATGAATCGGATTGCCTTTGGATTCCGCCCACCAGCACAGCAGTGCGCCACCGAGAAAAAGAATCATCATCGCAGTCCAGATGGACCAACCGTGGGCTTGATTTTTCGTCATGCGACCGAGGTAATACGTCAGCCCGCTGCCGATAGCGAAGATGGAGAGCATTTGGAGGAAATTGGAAAGCGGCGTGGGGTTTTCAAACGGATGCGCGGCATTGGCGTTGGCATAACCGCCGCCGTTGGTGCCGAGCATTTTGATGGCGATCTGCGAGGCAACCGGTCCTTGCACGATGACTTGCTCGTCCACTTTTTGATCCACCATGACGGCCACATTGGTCATGACCGGCTGGCCTTTCGCATCGAGCTGCGGCACTTCCATCATCACCGTCACGCCGTTGGTCAGTAGCGGTTGACCTTTTTCATCCAGCTTGGGCGCTTGCACCATGACTACCATGTTTGTGGTGACGGGCTGGCCTTTATCATCGGTTTTCTGAACCTGAATGGTGTAAGATTCGACGAGCTTCGCCTTGGTGTAAGGATTGAAATTTTGAATGATGCCTTGCGACACGAGAAACACTGCGAGCACGACGCAAATCGGCAGCAATAAATAATAAGTCGTGCGGACGAGGTCCACCCAGAAATTACCGAGTGTCGCCACCGAATGCCGCGCGATGCCGCGCACCAGCGCCGCCGCAAGCGCGATGCCGGTGGCCGCCGAACCGAAATTGTGGATGACCAGCGCCACCATCTGCGAGAGATAGGACATCGTGGCTTCGCCGGTGTAGCTCTGCCAGTTGGTGTTGGTGGTGAAGCTGACGGCGGTGTTGAACGCCAGGTCTGGCGACAACGCGCCAAAGCCCTGTGGATTGAGCGGCAGATGGTTTTGCAGCCGTAAAATCGCGTAAGTGAAAATACAAGTCACCGCGCTGAACAGCAGCATGGCGATGGTGTATTGTTTCCAATCCTGCTCGCGCCCGACATCCACGCCCATGAGGCGGTAGGTGATTTTTTCCAAAGGTTTTAAAAGCGGATCGAACCAAGTTTTGCCTTTCGCATCCAAAACTTCGCCGAGGTACAAGCCTATAGGCTTGGTGATGAGGGCGAGGGCGGCCACGAACAAGCCGAGTTGCAACCAGTCAATCGAGCGCATAATAGTTATTTAAAATTTCTCAGGGCGAAGCATCGCCACGATGAGGTAGATGAACAGCAGCACCGAAATGCCGCCCACAAGGAAGTTTTCCATAATCAAAGTTTCCCGCAAAAGCAGACATAAAATCCGCAAGCCGCAAAGAAGGCCAAGACGATTCCGATGTAAATGAGGTCAGTCATAAATACATTGCTACTTTGACTCAACCAACGCGGGTGGCCTAATTAAAACCAGATGATAATGTATTAAAACGGCATAAAAGCGGGTGGCAACGCTTCATACCCGTCAAAAACTTTCGTCACATTTTGAGTAATGTTTTAGGCAGAGAAACGCTTGCCTGGGTAAACTGATCAAATTTTATGGCTTTCCCGCCAAGTGAGCAGGAGCAGCCCGGCCAAGAGCAGGCCGGTCGCGCCTGCGCACAGCGGCGCGAGGTAGCGGTCGAGGGGCAGGGAGCCGGCGCGTGGCAGCAGGAGGGGCGCGGCGAAGATTTCGCCGTTGGCAAAAGCCTTGGTCTGGGCGATGACCTGGCCGCCGCCGGTGACGGCTTGCGAGATGCCGGAGCTGGCCACGCGGAAGATGGGCACGCCGTATTCCGCCGCGCGCACCGGGGCGACGCGTGCGTGGAGTTCGTGCTGGTGTCGGCCCCAGGATTCTACATCCATGGTCGGGCAAATAATCAGTTGCGCGCCCTGCCGGATGAGTTCGTCGGTGACGCGGGTGTAGCTGAGGTCGTAGCAGACGCAGAGGCCGATTTTGCCCCACGGAGAATTCCAGACCTGCTGGCTCGGCGCGGGCAAGCCATCGCGGAAGAATTGGATGGGCACGCACTTGGCCTGTTGGAAAATGATTTGGCCGTTGGTGCCGATGACGAAGGCGGTGTTGTAGTAATCGTTGGTGCCGACGGGGTCTTTGCCGCCGACGACGAGGTAGCGCGCGTGGTCGCGGCACCAGTTGGTCAACGCGAGCGGCGGCGGTCCGTCGAGGGTGTATTCGCTGAGGACGAAAATCTGGGCGTTGGTGTTCTTGGCGAGGGCCTGGTTCAGGATTTGCGGCAGGATGCCGCCGGGCGGGAATTCGAGTTGGATGCCGACGAGGGAAAGTGGGGGAATACGTTTGTGTTTTGTATAAGCAGTGGCTGGAAGCAGCATTGCCCAAAGGATTAAAACAATTATCAAAATAATAATCGCATCAATGGCTTTTCTGGAAAGAAAACGTCTATGACAAATTAAAGTGGCAATTAAAATTGCAATGAATCCAACGCCATACATTCCTAACAACCCGCTACCAATCGTTGATAGATACCCCACATTCAACCACGAGAATTTCAAGTAATAGAGTTCACTGCGGAAGTATTCGAGGCCGGTCCAGATGATGGGAATCAGCCACGCAGTCTTGACATTGCCCCAGAGCCGCGTGCAGCCGCAGACCAGCGCCGTGAACAGTCCCACCCAAAACGCCAGCACCAACCACAGCACCACGGCGGCGACGCTGAAGATGTGCCAGAAGAAAAACAGTTGCGGCGCGTAGCTGAGAAAACCCGTCGCCAGCCCGAAATAAAACGCGCGGCGGGCATTCGGCTGGTCGGTCAGTCGGACGAGGCCGTGGGCATAGCCAAAGATCAGCAGTCCGGCGGCGGGATATTGGACGGATGTGTAGGCCGCGTGAAAACACGCCACGGCGAACGCGAGCCAGAACAGGGATGGCTTCCAGCCCAGCGGTTCCGCCGAAGGTTTGAGGAGCGTGGTCATCATCGCTTTTGATGCGTTGATGGAAGCTAACCGAATTGCGGCCGGGGCGTGAATCAAAAAACATGTTGCCAACATCGGCCAAAACGATGTTGGTCAAATTAAATTTATGGCGCGCTGGCCGCGAAGTGGGCGAAGGAAATTTGCGCTGAATATATAATCGATTTCACCTTCGTATCCTACACGGCCAGTGCGCGATAATTGCAGGCTTGTCTGGCGGCCGGTTTTCGCGAATAACTGGGCGATGCAAAATCAAACCGTGCTGGCATTCCTCGACGACGTTTATGAAGACCTGGAGCTGTGGTATCCCAAGCTGCGGCTGGAGGAGGCGGGTTACGCGCTGAAATGCGCCGCGCCGGAGCTCAAGATCTACGCCGGTAAGCACGGTTATCCCGCCGCTTCGGACTTGCTCCTGAAGGATGCGCGCAGCGAAGACTTCTGCGGACTGCTGGTGCCCGGCGGTTTCATGCCGGACAAGTTGCGCCGCGACGCGAAGGTGCTGGCGCTCACGCGGGAGTTCTTTGAGCAGGGCAAGCTGGTGGCGTTTATCTGTCACGGCGGCTGGATTCCGATTTCAGCGAAGATCATTAAAGGCAAACGAGTCACCGGTTCACTCGGCATCAAGGACGATCTGGAAAATGCTGGCGGCATTTGGGTGAATGATCCGGTGGTGGTAGACGGCAATCTGATTTCCAGCCGCACGCCGAAGGACTGCGCGCCGTTCGCGGCGGCGATGGTGAGGTTTCTGGCGGCAGGGAAATAGCTGGAACTTTTTTGATGACAGGCGTAAAGGTTTTTTAATAGGCTGGATTAGCTATGAAAAAATTCCTCCTTCCCCTCCTGTTTGTCACCGCCCTGACTTTGTCGGCCGCCGACCTTGCCGGTAGCAAGGACAATCCGTTCGTGAGCCGGTTTGAAGGCTCGGTCATCGTCCGCTACAAGGCGGCGAACTACGATACGTTGGGTTTCCGAGGCATGGACAAGGAGAAGAAGGAGCTGGCCGCGCCCGTGAGTGTTGAGGGCAAAATGGTCCGCGTCGGCTACGATATTCCCGGCGGGCAAGCCAGTTCGCTGGAGGTTTGCCGGAATTACGAAAACGCTCTGAAGGAAAATGGATTCGAAATCCTGGCATCACTTCAGGTTGACTCCCGCTCGGCGGGCGACTTCACCTGCCAGCGGAATTTTCCGGGAATCAGTCCCTACAACAGCCAGAATGATTATTACGTCTATGCCACCAAGAACGATCCCGCCGGCAAAGTGCATCTCTCCGTTTTCGTCGCGGAAATGGGCGGGGATGAAGGCGACTTCAAGAAAGGTGACACCGCCGTTTTCGTGGATTCCATCCAGCAAAAGGCCGTGGGCAACAAAATGGTGGACGGCACCGCCGGCGACATGGCCAAACAGCTTGCCGCCAGCGGCGCGGTGCGGCTCTACGGCATCTACTTTGATAACGACCTGGCCGACCTCAAGCCGCAGAGCAAGCCGACGCTGGACGAGGTGGGCAAGCTGATGGCCGGCGATGCGGCGTTGAAATTCAAGGTTGTCGGGCACACGGACAGCCTGGGCACGGCGGAGCACAACCTGGATCTCTCCACGCGCCGCGCGCAGGCGGTGGCCGGCGCGCTGGTTCACGATTACAATATTGCGGCGGAACGGCTGACGCCCATCGGCGCGGGGGCCACGCAGCCGGTGGCTTCCAATGACACCGAGGAAGGCCGGGCGAAAAACCGGCGGGTGGAATTGGTGAAGATTTGAGTTTAATGCTCCGAACAAAATCTAAATCAAAAAAATAAACCAAGTGAAGAGAAAATTATGAAAAAGCACAAATGCGGCATCGCCAATTATTATTTTGGGAGCATGGCATCATGAAAAGAGTTTGCAGTCCCAATTACTATTGCTGATTACATATCTTTTGACGCGCAGGTTAGAGCCTATTTTGAACAGTGTCGCCAATCGGGAGAATCGACTGCGAAAGCTGCAACAGAGGGCAATTGTCCCGATGAATGTAAGTATAAGCATAGTTATATGGCCGTCCTGCTCGATCAATTTGCGTGCAACGCGGAAGATAAATTTGTTGGTAAGAACAAAATTCAGGTCTGGAGGGTTCAAGTCGTTGTGAATTGGATTGCCCATGTCGTGTGTGATGAACATGCCCCGGACACCGGTCCTGATACTACGGTTTCTTATGGTAAACTTCTTGAGTGGATGCCTGAAGACAAACGTATCCAAGCCATCGCAGATCAAAAGCGTCTTTACAACAATAAATAGTCAAGGCTCTTATGAAAAAGATAATCGCACTCGGGTTGCTCACCGTGGCCATTTCTGCAGTCGCCGCTGATGATGATTGTGGTTGCTGGATTAACGAAAAGACAGGAATCCAAGTCCCCAAAAATCAACTAGTCCCAAATGGAGTGAAGCTAGACATAGGCGACCCAAATCATGCGGAGATTCCGGCAGTAAAATCCGGTCATCCCGACATTATTCCAGACTTTCCTGGAGCAGATTATACTAGGTTGCCAAGCGGGCAATGGATCAATTCGAAAACAGGCGTGCCAGTCCCTTGCGCTGATCTAGTCCCAATAGGAGCGAAGCTAAACATAGGCGACCCAAATCATGCGGAGGTTCCGGCGGTAAAATCCGGTCATCCCGACATTATTCCAGACTTTCCCGGAGCATCTTATGTCCGCGTTCCTTGTCCTGAAGAAAAACCATCCTCAACCCCCGGCGGCGTGAAAACCGCCGCCGCTCCCACTGCTCCTGCCAATGATCTTTTCCAGTTGAGCTTGGGCTACAATTTCATGCGCACGGATAAAGAGGACGTAAAAAATCTCCACGGCTTCCAGGTGGCCGGCTTTTACAACGTCAACTCATGGCTCGCGGTCGGCGGCGAGTTCAGCGGCCTGTTCGGCACCGATACCCGGCATTATTCCATGGTCAATGAGCATGTTTCGCTGGACCGGTATCTCTACATGTTCGGCCCGCAGGTCACCTTCCAGCCGATTCCGCAAGTGCCACAAATCCAGCTTGTCGGCCATGTGCTCGCCGGCGGCGTGCATGATGAGAACGAGTTCCGTTATTCGGGCATGACCCACCGGTCTTCCGCCAACGCCTTTGCGCTGACGGTCGGCGGTGGCGTGGACGTGCAAGTGACCCGGCAAATCACCATCGGCCCGGTGTTTGATTACACGCCGACGGCCTTCCCCGCGTCCAACGGCCACAACTGGCAGAACAACTGGCGCGTCGGCGTGGTCGGAAAATTCAGTTTCTAAACCCGAAAGCCATCGCCATTGAATCCGCTGGGCGTGCGACAAATCGGCCAGCGGGATTCTTGGTTGAAATAGGTGTGGTGTCCGGCTAAACTTTCCGCCATGGAAAATTCGCAACTCGCGCAATACATCCCGGTTTTGTTTCTGCTCGCCGCCGCCGTTGGGTTCGCGGGCGGGACGCTGTTGATCTCTGTGCTGCTCGGCAAATACGCCAAGTCCAGCAAGGCCAAGGACGCCGCCTACGAATGCGGCAAAGACCCCATTGGCGAAGGTGGCGGGCGCTTCTCGGTGAAATTCTACCTCGTCGCGATGCTGTTCATCCTGTTCGATATCGAAGTAGTTTTTATGTATCCGTGGGCCGTCGTCTATCGCGATTTGCTGGCCGAACACGCCACGCGCAACCTGGTGCTTGGCTCGATGATTTCGTTCCTCGGCATCCTCTTCGCCGGCTACATCTATGCGGTGAAGAAGAAAGCGTTCGATTGGAAGTCTTGAAACGCGCGCGGTCCATCACCTTGCGATAAATTTAAAAATACGGCGCAGGCTTACGCTTGCGCCGTATTTGTTTTTCTGCCGGTCCGGGAGTTCAGGTGCAAATGGCGCTCAGGGGTGCGCTCCACTCGCTCGTCTGGTTGGCGGCGGCCATGGCGCAGACGCGGAAGGTGTTCATGGAACCGGACACCAGGCCCGTCACCACCGTGTCATTCAGATCGGTGAACACCGCGACCTTGGTCCAGGTGCCGTCCGCATTCTGCCGCTCCGCAATCACCGCCCACACATTGCCGGTGATGGTGAGCACCAAGCCCAGCTTGGTGGGCGCCACATTGGCGAGGCCGGTGAGAGTGACCGTGCCCACGGGCGCCGGTGACGGGCCGGCGGGATTGGTCAGGTGGTAGCCGGACGCCGTCAATATTTCCACGTTACCTTGGGCGATGCCGTCCACGCCATCCGCGCCCTCATCGAGCAGGTCGTTTAATTCACCGCGCACCGTATTTTTGTGCGCCCGATCCGTCGCGCTGCCGGTTGTGCTGATGCCCAGCGCCGTGTTGAACTCCGTCGCCTTGGCGGTGATTTTGCCGCCCAAGGCTGTCAGGCTGGTGAAGAATGCATTGCTGCTCAACCGGCCACCGATGCCCAACGCATACTCGCCGACATTTCCCTCCGGCATTTTGGAATGATCCCTTAATACGTGCTGTTGTTTCATTTGATTATAGTTTTTGAATGTTCCGTCTTGTCTCCCACCGGCCCGGCTGGAACCCAAAACAACTGTTCCCGGAGTCTGGTCTGTGGTTGCCGGAAAAACAGCTTTGCCTTTGCCAACTTTGGCCCGAACGGAAAAGTATCGGCCGGGCTAAATTTGAAAATTAGTGATAATGAACCAACGCTGGGAATGGTCGTCAAAAATCAAACAAATTCCGGCTTTTGCCCACCGCGCCGGATTTCCCGCCCTGGCGACTCCCTCTGAAATATTTTTCCCCAAGCTCCCATCGGCTAGTTCCCATCTCCAAAAACCTGTCTCATTTACAGGCGGTTGTGTCTCATTTATCGGCAGATTAGCCGTATTTCCTCATGGCGACCGCATTGGGATTGAGGTAAAAGTCGTTTTGATTGAAATCCAAGCCGCTCCGATTGAGGTAAAAGTGCCCTAGTCCGGGGACATAGCCTCGTCCCACCAAAATCGCCACCGGCGGCGATGGCGATTTTGGATTATTATTGATTCCCTTCGCTGCCAGCGTTCGTCCGGTTCACAGCAGCGGCGAAAACAACCTGGCCGCCGCGTCGCGCAGTTTTTCCGGCAAGGGGCGTTCATCCGCCTCCGCCAAAGTGACCTCGCGCGCGGTGGCAATTTTTGTCAAAACCAGTTTCTCCATTTCCCGCGCAAAGCCGCGTCCGTAGCATTCCACGTTTAATTCAAAATTCAGCCGCAAGCTACGCGCGTCCCAGTTCGCCGAGCCGAGCAGCACCCAGTGGCCATCCACGATCATCAGCTTGGAGTGGTCAAACGGCGGCGGGGTGAGCCAGACATGGCAGCCGCGTTCCAGCACCTGCCACCACAAAGCGCGCGACGCCCAATGCACCACCGGCAGGTTGTTTTTGGCCGGCAATAAAATATCCACGCGCACCCCGCGCAGCGCGGCAAGGTTAAGCGCGGCAAGGTTAAGCGCGGAAATCAGCGCGGTGTCGGGCAAAAAATACGGCGTGATGATCTGCACCGAAGTCTGCGCCTCGGCCAGCGCGGCCAGCAGCGTCAGCCGCAGCTTGTCAAAATCCGCATCCGGCCCGTCCGTGATGACGCGGGCGATGACGCCGGCATCTGCTGAGGGGTTGGCTGACAGAAAACGGGTTTCCGAATCCACGAACCAGGTTTCGCCTTCGAGCATTTCGCCGGTGACAAACGCCCAGTCGTTGACAAACGCCTCCTGCAACTGCGTGACCACCGGGCCGGTGACGCGGAACTGTAAATCCTGCACCGGATGCACCGGCCGTTCCGCGAGCAGGTTTCCCTGCCGGATGTTCATGCCGCCGGTGAAGGCGGTCAGGCCGTCCACGACGAGCAGCTTGCGGTGGCTGCGCAGATTGATGGTTGCCACGCGCCACGGCGTTATGAGCGACGCCGGCAAAAATTTTGCGTGCGGAATTTTCGCCGCGCGCAGCCGGTAGGTGATGGGCGGCCAGGAATAACGGGTGCCGGCGGCGTCAATCAACACGCGCACCGCGACGCCACGCTGCCGAGCGCGTTCCAAGGCGGTGACGAATTTCCCGCCGGCGGCGTCGTTGTCAAAAATGTAGGTGCCGAGCGCCACGGATTTTTTGGCCGCGTCAATCGCGGCCAGCATCGCCGGAAACGCCGCATCGCCATTCACGAGCGGTTCCAGTTGGTTGCCGCTGGTGAGCGGGCGCGTCGTGACGCGATTAACAACGCGGGCGAGGTGCTGGAGATGCTCCGCACCGGCTGGCTCGGGTTCGCCGAGATTTTCCGGCACCGGTCGGCCCAGGTTTTTGTGAACGGCAAGATGAATGGCACGGCGGCGGATGCGGTTGACGCCGAGCGCGAGGTAGAGCAGGGCACCGGCGGCGGGTAGCAGCCAAATCACGCCAATCCAGAGCGTCGCGGCGCGGGAATCGCGCTTGTGCAGCAGCGCGTGCGACGAGGCCAGCGCGGCGGCCAACAAATCAAAGCCGGCCGCAAGGTGCGGCCAGAAGCGCGCCAGATGGTCAAGCCAGTGCATCGGCCGGAGAGCGTAAGTTCTTGCATCAAAGAAAGCAAATGTCAGTTGGCGCGGACAGGCGGCAAAACAGTTTTATAGCTGACCAGTGCCGGCCGGCTGGCTATCTTTCCGTCATGCAAATCCACCCCTTGAGTTTTCGCGCGGCTGTTTTATCAAGCCAAAGTTTCTTATGCGTGCTAGCGCTGGTATTGCTGAGCGGCTTGGTAGCAGTATCCGCAGCGTCGCCAGAAATTTTTCCGGCGGGCGTGAAGCGCGTGGTGTTTCTCGGCGACAGCATCACTTACGGCGGCGGTTATGTCTGCGATATCACTGCGTGGCTGCGCACGCGCGAGCCGGGGCGGCAATTCGAAATTATCAACGTCGGTCTGCCAAGCGAAACCGTGTCGGGCTTGTCCGAGCCGGAGCATTTGACGAGGTATAAGTTTGCCCGGCCGGATCTACACGAGCGGTTGGAACGCGTGCTGGCGCAGACCAAGCCGGATCTCGTCATCGCATGCTATGGCATGAACGACGGGATTTATCTGCCACTCGACGAGGCGCGGTTTCAGGCGTTCCGCGACGGCATCCAATGGCTGCACGCCGCCGTAGAAAAAGGCGGGGCAAAAATCATCCACGTCACGCCCCCGGTGTTTGATGAATTGAAAGGCGGACATCCTGGCTATGGCGCGGTGCTGGATAAATATTCCGATTGGCTCGTGACGCAGCGCGCCGCTGGCTGGCAGGTGATTGATTTGCACACGCCCATGAAACAGGCGCTGACCGCCGCGCGGGAAAAGGATTCGGCATTTGCATTTGCCAAGGACGGCATTCATCCGGGGGAGAGCGGCCACTGGCTGATGGCCAGAACCATCCTGACGAACTTGGGCGCGACCGATGTGGCGGATGCCGCCACCGACTTGTCGATGCTGGCGCGCTGGCGACATGGCCCGGAAATCCTTCAACTGATTCGCCAGCAACAGGCGGTGATGAAAGACGCGTGGCTCACGGCCACCGGCCATAAACGGCCGATGCGCCCCGGGCTGCCGCTCGCGGAGGCGCAGGCCAAAGCCGGTGAACTAGAAAAACAGATCAAGCCACTGCTGGATGACAAACAATAAGCCAGGCATGGTTCAAGCGTGTATCAATAACATGAAGACCAATTATTTTGTCCCGGTCATCATTGCGCTTTCATTTTTGCTGCTGCCGACGGCTGGTCGGGCAGAAGTTTTTTTAACGAACAACATTGACCGTCCGCTGCGCTATACACCCATTGACGGGGATTTTGTCATCACCAACGGCGCGGAATTTTTCAACCGGCCACTCTACGGCGGCAGCAGCCCGTTTCGCGTGGATGCCGGGGACGTGCCGGAATTCTCGCTCTATCTGCCGGGACGCGGCGGCAACCTGCGGCTTGGATTTTGCGCGGGCGGAAAATTTCTCTGGCTGCAAGCGGCGCAGGAAGTCGTCGCGCGCTATCGTCCGGGCAAAATGATTTATGAAATCCGGGACCCCTTGCTAGGTGTCGGCATGCTGCGCCTAGAAGCCATCGCGCCGCGCACGGCGGAAGGCTTGATTGTCCGCGCGGAAATGACCGGCGGCGATAAACCGGTGGAGCTGCTCTTTGCCTTCGGCGGCGTGAACGGCATGAAAGGCCGGCGCGACGGTGACATCGGCTGCGAAGCCGAGCCGGTGTCAAAGTTCTTTCAACTCCAGCCGGAACAATGCGCAGGCAACCAGTTTGTGCTTTCCAAAAATGCCTTTGCCGTGCGTGGCAAGCCCGGTGTGATCGGCGGAAGCTTTTCGGGTGAAGCCAGTCTGTCCGTCGCCGACGCAGCTAATTGGAGTAGTGCGGAAAAAATATTTGCCACGCAGATGAAAAATGCGGTTCAGCCCCTTGTCATCGGTCGCATCGCGCTACCGGTGAATGATCCCAACTTTATCGGCCTGCAACACCTCTCGGCGGCGGGCGATGCCGGTGAAGTGCTGGAAGTTTATCGCGAAGTTGCGGCGCAAGCTGGCCGGACGAACGCTTCAAAAAAGATTTCGGCGTGGCGCGCGGAACAGTTGCCGCAGATTTTTTCAGCCGAAGACAAAGAGTGCCGCGCGTTGGCCGGGCGCGTGCGGGTCGAGACGCCCGACCCATTCGTCAACGCTGCCGCCGGCGCGCTTAACGTTGCGGCGGATGCTGTTTGGGACGACCGGCAGGAATCATTTTTGCATGGTGGCGTCGCGTGGCGCGTGCGTTTGCTGGGCTGGCGCGCCGGTTACGCGGGCGACGAACTGGGCTGGCATGACCGCACGGCGGAACACTTCGCCGGTTTTGCGGATCAGCAAAACACGGAGCCGGTTCCGGCTGCCATTGCCCCCGCCGACGCAAAAGCAAATCTGGCACGAAACGAGGCGTCGCTCCATTCCAACGGCGATTTGACGCAGTCGCATTACGATATGAACTTGGTCGGTGTGGATGTTTTTTTCCGGCATTTGCTCTGGACGGGCGACCTGGCTTACGCCAAGAAAATGTGGCCAGTGATCGAGCGGCATCTCGCGTGGGAACGGCGGCTGTTCCGCCGCGAATTCGGCGCGGAAAAGCTGCCACTCTATGAGGCGTATTGTTGCATTTGGGCGAGCGACGATTTGGCTTACAACGGCGGCGGCGCGACCCATTCCTCAGCCTACAATTATTATCACAACCGCATGGCGGCGCGCGTGGCGAAACTCATCGGTCAGGATCCGACGCCTTACGAGCGCGAGGCGGATTTGATTTTGCAGGGCATGAAAACAAATCTCTGGCTCGCCGACTGTGGCTGGTTCGCCGAATGGAAAGATTTGCTTGGCTTGCAACTGGTTCATCCCAACGCGGCGGCATGGACATTTTATCACACGGTGGATTCCGAAGTGCCGACGCCGCTGGAAGCCTGGCAGATGACGCGCTTTGTGGACACGCAACTGGCGCACATTCCCATGCGCGGTCCCGGCGTGCCGGCGGGAAACTTCACACTGCCGACAACGAGCTGGATGCCTTACACCTGGTCGCTGAACAACGTCGTGATGGCCGAGACGATGCACACGGCGCTGGGCTACTGGCAGGCCGGCCGGCCGGAGGGTGCGTTTCCGCTGTTTAAAGGCGCGCTGCTGGATTCGATGTATCTCGGCCTGTGTCCCGGCAATGTCGGCATGTGCACGTTTTTCGACGCGAATCGCCACGAGTCGCAGCGGGACTTTGGTGACGGTTCCGGCGCGACCTCGCGGGCGCTGGTCGAGGGCTTGTTCGGGATTAAACCGGATTTGCTGACAGGAGAAGTAAAAATCCGCCCCGGATTTCCTGCGGAATGGACTTATGCGAACATCCGGCATCCAGATTTCAATTTCAGTTTTCACCGCGACGGCTTGCGCGAAAATTATATTTTCGAAAACAAATTTAAACAGCCGGTAAAATTACAACTGCAAATCCCCGCGCTTGTTGACGACATTGCCAGTGTGACGGTCAACGGGAAGCCGGCGAAATGGAAATTATTGGACGACTCGGTTGGCGAACCGCGTGTGGAAATTGAAAGCGAATCCAGCCAAACACAAAATGTGGTCGTTGAATGGCAGGGGCGCGTGCTGGCGACACGGCTGCAATCAAATCTCGCCAGCGTGTCTGTCGGCAGCAATTTGGCTGCGCAGTTTGGCGTGATTGAAGTTGCCGAGGTCAAAGATCCACAGGGCACGTTGAGCGGAGTTTCTGTTGGTGAACATGGTTTTACCGCCAAAGCGGCCGGTAAGCCTGGGGCGCATACGGTTTTTGCGCGACTGCGGCAGGGTGCGATGTCTTGGTGGCAGCCAGTAACATTTGAAATTCTCGCGGCGCAGGAACCGATGTTTTTGACGGACTGGACGAAACCGGTTGCGGGAACGCTGGAAACGCTTGATTTAACTTCGCAGTTCAATGAACGCGTGACGCAGATTTTCAAGAATGAATACCGCGCACCACGTTCACCGTTCTGCTCGCTGGCCACGCCGAAGCAGGGCATCGGCAGTTGGTGCCATCCTCAGACAACCTTTTTGGTGGACGATTCGGGTTTGCGATCTACGGCGGCAAAGTCCGGTGGAAAAATATTCCTGCCCAATGGCGTGCCGCTAGCTACGCCGAGTGTGCCGTGCGCAAAAAATATTGCTTTTGTTACGCAGTGGGAAAATTATCCGCGCGAAATTTCCGTGCCGCTCACAGGAAGGTCCGCGCATGCCTATTTGCTGATGGCTGGTTCCACCGGCGCGATGCAGAGCCGTTTTGCCAACGGCGAAGTCGTCGTTACTTATGCCGACGGTTCGAGCGCGCGGCTGGCGCTGGAAAATCCGACGACGTGGTGGCCGATTGACCAGGATTACTACATTGACGACTTTGCGTTTGCTTGGCCCGCGCCACTGCCGGTGCGTGTGGATTTGAAGACGGGAAAAATTCGCGTGCTAAAAATTGAAGAGTTCAAAGGCAAAGGCCGCGAAGTCCCCGGCGGTGCTGCGACGGTGCTGGATTTGCCGCTTGATCCGGACAAGGAGTTGAAGTCGCTGACCGTGCGAGCCATCGCCAATGAGGTGGTCATTGGCTTGATGAGCGTGACATTGCAAAGATAAAATTCAGCAAGCGAAATTGCATGCCATCAACACGCGAGCAGATAAAAGCTGCCCTGGCAGAAGTGCGGGCCATATACGCGGAATTGGCCGTCCGCCCGGTCGAGCGCAGTTGCGTGGCGCGGACCGAGTGTTGCCAGTTTCGGCTAACGGGACTGACGCCGCAACTGACCAAGGGCGAGGCGCTGCTTGCGGCCAAGGCATTTCGCGCGACTGGCCGAAAATCTTTGCCTGAATTGGCGGATGGCATCTGTCCGTTGCTGAAGCGTGAGATCGGCCGCTGTCTTATTTACGCGGATAGACCGTTTGGCTGCCGCACGCATTTTTGTGCCGCTGCCGGCGGACCCTATGCACGGCGGGAAGTTCTGGATTTGATACGCAGGCTGGAAGAGGTGGACCGCCGGTTGGGTGGCGATGGTCCGCACACCATTCAGGCTGCCGTGGCGAACATGCTGGAGGAAATGTAAAATTTATCTTGGTTTGGTTCTCTGGCCGCCACCGGATTAATGGCAGAATTGTTTTTGAAATTGCTTGGGAGAGGTGCCGGTGGTGTGTTTGAACGCCAGCCAGAAACTGTTCCCGCTTTGGTAGCCGCATTGTTCGGCCACTGCTTCCAATTTTACTTTGGATTGCGCTAGGATTTTTTTGGCCTGCTCGATGCGGATGCGGTGCAGTTCGCGGCCCGGCGGCCGACCGATGTGTTCTAAAAACGCCTGATGTAGCGCGCTGCGGGACATGGCCGCTACGCGCACCAAATCTTCCACGCCGATTGGCCGGTGATAATTTTCCCATAGGAAACGCAGGCTGCGCGCCACGCCGGGATGATTCACCGCGAGGAGGTCGCTGCTTTTGCGCGCAATGAGCCCTGTCGGTGGCACGCGGATGGGTTCGTGCGGTGGCGGCTTGCCATGCAACAGCCTGTCCAACAATTCCGCACCGCGATAGCCGACCGTTTCGAGGTTGCGGTCCAGGCTGGAAATGGGCGTGTGCATGGCTTCTCCAGCCAGCAGTGAATTGTTCACGCCAATCAGGCTGACCTCTTCCGGCACGGCTAGGCCAATGCTTTCGCACGCCTCCATGACATCCACCGCGTCGTCATCCGTCGCCGCAAATACTGCCAGCGGCTTGAGGGCAGATTTCAACTGCGTCGCCAGCCAGCGCGATTTGTCCCGCCATTGAGAATGTCCTTTCGTGAAGGCCGCCGAATCGTGCCAGCGGATCCACCGGCATTCATGTTTTTTTATTTTCAACGCCAGCACGAACTCGCGCCCGATTTCGTCATACGTCCAGTTATCCGCCGAGCTGAAATACACAAAGTTTTTAAGCCCGCGCACGAGGAAATGTTCCGCCGCCAGTTGTGCAGCGGCTGTGTGGTCGCACAGAACGCGTGGAAAAGGCAGGTGCGGTCGGCGGAAACTAAAGTCCACCGTCGGCAAATTTGCCTGAACCACAAATTCAGCCAGGTCGTCGCCCGCACCTAGCCACGCCAGAATGCCGTCGCCCTTCCAGCCCCAGGGAATCACTTTTTCCCGCGTCACATCGGCGCAGAGGTGCCAGCCAACTTCCACCGCATATTTGCCGATACCTTGGCAGACCCTGTGGTCATACCAGCCCATCGCCAGCAGAATGCGCTTTTGCCGTATTTTCATTTCTGTGAGATTTTTCTAATTTGGAACAAAACTGGAGAATTTTCAATGTTTTATGCACAAACCGACCTTTTAACTATTCCGGGTCGCGTTTAGACTTTTTAACAAATGACCCACGGCCCACTTTTCAAAAATATTGTGCTGCTCCTGTCCGGTGTGCTTGCGGTAAATGCTTGGGCGGTAGAGTTGGTTTCGCCGCGCGTGGCGGCGCCGAAATTTTCTGAGCATCGGATGGACCTCCGGGCTTACGGCGCGGTGGGGGACGGGATCTCCGATTGCACCGCTGCCTTTGCTCAAGCCCTTGCCGCCCTTGCCGAAAAGGGGGGCGGCGAACTGGACGTGCCACCGGGACTCTGGCGCACCGGCCCCATCAAGCTGCGGAGCAACATCAATCTCCACCTCGAACGCGGCGCGCTCATCCAGTTTTCCCGCGACTACAAATTGTATCCGCTGGCGGTGTTTGATTTGAAAGGCGAAAAGGAAGTGGATTCCACCTCGCCGATTTCCGGGGTCAATCTGGAGAATGTCGCCATCACCGGCGAAGGCATCATTGACGGCGGCGGCGACGCCTGGCGGCCGCTCAAAAAAGACAAGCTCGGCGACGCCGACTGGAAGGCGCTCGTCAAATCCGGCGGCGTGTTGGACGAAAAAGGTTCGACGTGGTATCCTAGCCGCGAGGTGATTGCCGGCGCGAAGCTTGTGGAAAAATTGCGAAAGGAAGATTCTGTTGCGCTGGCGGATTACGAGCCGGCGCACCAATTTCTCCGCCCGAAAATGCTGCGGCTCATCGGTTGCAAAAAAGTTTTGCTCCAAAGTGTGACGTTCCAAAATCCGCCGAACTGGACGATGAATCCGGTGTTGTGCGAGGACGTTTCCATCCTCAACGTCACCGTCCACAATTTGCCCACCGCGCAGAACAGCGACGCGCTCGATCTCGAATCCTGCCGCCGCGCCGTCATCCGCGGCTGCACGTTTGACACCGGCGACGACGGCATCTGCATCAAGTCTGGCAAGGACGCCGCCGGCCGGCGCATCGGCGTGCCGTGCGAAGACGTGTTGGTCGAAGATTGCACGGTGTATCACGCGCACGGCGGCTTCACCATCGGCAGCGAAATGTCCGGCGGCGTGCGCAACTTCATCGTGCGCAACTGCACCTTTCTTGGCACGGACATCGGTCTGCGGTTCAAGAGCACACGCGGCCGCGGCGGCGTGGTGGAAAAGATTTACATCTCTGACATCCGGATGGAAAACATCCCCGGCGATGCCATTAATTTCAATTTGTATTACGAAAGCAAATCACCACTGGACGAGACCGGCGGCGCGGAAACCAAATTTCCGCCGGTGACGGAAGAAACGCCGGCGTTCAAGGACATCCACATCGAAAACGTGATTTGCCGCGGCGCAAGAAATGCCATTGTTTTGCAAGGGCTGCCGGAGATGCCGCTGGACAACATCACGCTGAAAAATGTCTCCATCACCTCGCAGTTCGGCGTTGCGGTGACCGACGCGGAAAACATTTCATTTGAAAACGTGCGCGTGGAAGATCAAACCGGCGAGGCGCTGAAAACCGTTCGGGTGAAAAATTCCAAGCTGGATTTATCGAAATGAACCGGCCGACCAAATACCGCTGGGTCATTTGCGCGCTGCTGTTCTTCGTCTGCACGGTGAACTACATGGACCGGCAGGTGCTCGGCCTGCTCAAGCCGGATTTGTCAAAAACCTTCGGCTGGACGGAAACCGAATACGCGCTGATGGCGATTTTTTTCCAATTCGCCTACGCCATCGGGCAGTTCGGCTTCGGCTCGTTCATGAACTGGATCGGCGTGAAAAGTTCGTATGCGCTTTCAGTTTTATTTTGGAGCCTGTCGGCGATGTCGCACGCGCTCTGCCGCACCGTCGGCGGATTCTGCGGCGCGCGGCTGGCGCTTGGCCTGGGTGAGTCAGGAAATTTTCCCGCCGCCATCCGCGTCGTGACCGAATGGTTTCCGCCGAAGGAACGCTCCGTGGCCACTGGCATTTTCAACACCGGCTCGAACATGGGCGCGATTTTTGCGCCGCTGATTGTGCCGTTCATCGTCTATCATTTTGGCGGCTGGCAGGCGGCATTCATCGCGCTCGGCTGCGTGGATTTGGTGTGGCTGATGTTCTGGCTGAAATTTTACGACGCGCCGGACAAATCGAAGCGTGTGAACGCCGAGGAGTTTTCGCTCATCCACGAAGGCGTCGCGCCGACGGCGGAAAAAAAACTGCCGTGGCTGAAGCTGATGCAATACCGCGAGGCGTGGGCGTATTTCAGCACCTGCATCCTCGGACCAGTCTGGTGGTTTTACGGCTTTTGGCTGCCGGATTTTTTCAACAAACAATTTCATTTGGATCTGAATCATTTTGGTTTGCCGCTCGCGTTCGTCGCGTTGTCGGCGGCGCTGGGCAGCATCGGCGGCGGCAGCTTGAGCGCGTTTTTTCTGAAGCGCGGCTGGCCGCTGAACCGCGCCCGCAAGACGGCGACGTTCATCTGCGCGCTGTGCACGTTGCCGGTGATTGCCGCGCCGCATGTCAGCAGCCCGTGGCTGGCGGCGGCGTTTTTCGGCCTGGCCAGCGCGGCGCACCAAGGCTGGTCGGCCACGATGTATACCGTCGTCTCGGACATTTTCCCGAAACGCGCCGTGGCCTCAGTCGTGGGCTTTGGCGGAATGCTCGCGTCATTTTTGTCCATGGGATTTTTCTATCTTGTCGGCCACGTCCTGCAAGGCGAAGGCACCTACAAAACCATCCTGCTCATTTGCGGCAGCGCGTATCTGGTGGCGTGGACGATGTTCCATATCGGTGTGCCGCGCATCAAAGCCATCGAAGTGAAATAATTTCCAATGCAGACCACGATTCTCAATTCTGAAAAAGTTGCCGGCGAAAAAAAAACCGCCGCGTTGCCAGACTTTGCGCATCCGTGGCTGTCGGATCAGGGCGACGGCACCTATTGCAACCCGGTGCTCTACGCGGATTATTCGGATGCCGACGCCATCCGCGTGGACGACGATTTCTACATGGTGGCATCCAGCTTCAACTGCACGCCGGGTCTGCCGATTTTGCACTCGAAGGATTTGGTCAACTGGACGCTCATCGGTCACGCGCTGAAAAATCTGCCGGACAAACGCTACGAAAAAGTCCAGCCCGGCGAAGGGGTCTGGGCGCCGGCCATCCGTTTTCACGCCGGGAAATTCTGGATTTTTTATCCCACGCCCGACGAGGGCATTTTTCTCGTCACCGCCGGTAATCCCGCCGGCCCGTGGTCGGAACCGCATTGCGTGCAGGCGGGCAAAGGGTTGATCGATCCTTGTCCGCTCTGGGATGACGACGGCAAAGCGTATCTGGTCCACGCCTACGCTGGTTCGCGCGCCGGCATCAAGCACCGGCTGCGTGTCTGCCCGATGGCGCCGGACGGCTCTAAATTGCTGGGCAAAGGCGAAATCGTTTTTCACCAGCCCGAAAAACACCCGACGCTTGAAGGGCCGAAGTTTTTGAAGAAAGACGGCTGGTATTACATTCTCGCGCCCGCCGGTGGCGTCGAGACCGGCTGGCAGTTGGCGCTCCGCTTAAAAAATATTTACGGCCCTTACGAAGCCAAAATCGTTTTGGCGCAAGGCGGCACCGACATCAACGGTCCGCATCAGGGCGCGCTGGTGGACACGCCCGACGACGGCTGGTGGTTCCTGCATTTTCAGGACGATGGCGTTTACGGCCGTATCATCCACTTGCAACCGGTGGAATGGCGAGCCGGCTGGCCGGTGATGGGTAAGAATGGCGAGCCGGTCAGGCGTCACAAAAAGCCAATTAATCTTCCCCATCAAAAACCGATTGCGCCGCCAACCAGCGACGAATTTGACTCACCCAAGCTCGGCCTGCAATGGCAGTGGCAGGCAAACCACCGCGACTACTGGCATTCGCTCACGGCGCGGCCGGGCTGGCTGCGCCTATTTCCGCAGCCGGCGGTGACCCCGTTGAACGAACAGCCCAATTTGTTGTTGCAGAAATTTCCGGCGCGGCGTTTTTCCGTGGAAACCAAACTGGAGTTTTTTCCGCAGGGAAACGGCGAAGAAGCCGGCTTGGTGGTGGTGGGTGAAAAATCGGCCATGCTCGGCGTCCAGCACGACGGCGCGGAAAAATGGTTGGTGCTGCGGACGGACGCGAAAGTGGAAAAACTGCAGCGTCTCGCTTCGCCGTCGGTGAAACTGCGCGCCGAAGTCAGGGATGGCGGGGAAGTTTTCTTTGGATTTGAGGACTTGGGCGGGTTTGTTTCCGTCGCGGAAACCTTTCGGGCGACCAAAGGCAAGTGGATCGGCGCGAAGGCGGGTTTGTATAGCTCCAAACGCAAACACGCGGGAGCGGCCGGCCATGCGGACTTTGCGTATTTCAAATTCATGTGAGTCAAAATGGAGATGGCGCGAAATCTTGATTTAAGCATCTCCCAATATTTTCCGAGATATATGTTCAAAATCACTCCATTAATCGGCGCGGTTGCGACCGGCTGGGCCGCGTGCAACGCATTGGCCGTTGGCGCCGTCAATCCTGCGCTGCCGCTGATACCGGATAAAATTTTCAATGTCCGAGATTTTGCCGCGGCCGGCGATAGCGTGGCGACCGATACCAAAGCCATTCAGGCCGCCATCACCGCTGCGAGTGCGGCGGGCGGCGGCGTGGTGGAAATTCCGAAAGGCATTTACCTGTGCGGGCCGCTCAAGCTGGCCAGTAAAATCAATTTGCATTTAGATGCTGGCGCATTGTTGCGGATGTTGCCGATGGGAAAATATCCTGTTGGCAATGGGAAGTCAGCGAACTTCATTAGTGGTGATGCGTTGCACGATGTCGCCATCACCGGTTCTGGCGCGATTGACGGTCAGGGTTCGCCGTGGTGGCCGCTAGCCAAAACCGCCAAGGACACTTTACGACCAAAAATGATTACGCCCTCAAACTGCGAGCGGCTGCTGATCGAAGGCATTACGCTGTCCAATTCCCCGATGTTTCACATCGCCATTGGCGGAAAATGCTCCGATGTCACCGTGCTCGGTGTGACCATCCGTGCGCCGGCCTCAACGGATCCGATCTGTCCCAGCCACAATACCGACGCCTGCGACGTGAAAGGCAAAAACATTTTGATCGAAAACTGCGACGTGAGCGTGGGGGATGATAATTTCACCTGCGGCGGCGGCACATCCGACGTGCTCATCACCAACTGCACCTACGGCTTTGGTCATGGCGTTTCCATTGGCAGCCCCACGCATGGCGGCGTGGCCAACATCACCGTCGTCAACTGCACATTTCATGACACGGAGGCCGGCATCCGCATCAAAACTGATCGCGACCGTGGTGGTTTTGTGCATGACATGAAATATTTGAACCTGCGCATGACCAATGTCGGTTGCCCGATTTTGATTTACGCGAGCTATATGGCCCAGGAGAAGGAGTTTCGCAATTTGAACAACCTCACACCGGCAATCGCCGAAAAATATCCGGCAGCACCCATCACCGGCCGCACACCGGTTTATCGCGATTTCGTTTTTAGCAACATTACTGCTACCGTCGAATCCGGCCGGCGCGCGGGTTTAATCTGGGGCTTGCCGGAATTGAATGTAACCAATGTTATGCTGCAAAACGTCAAGATCACCGCTGACAAGCCCTTTGGAATTTTCAATGCGAAGGGGGTCCGGTTGGTAGATTGCAACATTGTTACTCCGGGAGGTGTTAACAAAATTGCCACCGCCAACGCACAAGTCTCCGTCAGTGACCGCTGAAAATCACTGCGCTTCGATTTTTAAGGTAGTCGGCTCGGCTTGCAGCAATGGCGACAATTCGGGCACGGCTTTCCGCAGTTCGCCCACGACGGCACGGGCAAATAAAATGTGGCCGGAACCGGTGAGGTGCGTGCCGTCAAAACTGTTTGTCCCATCCACTTTTTTGACCGGGCTGAACTCCAGGCATTTTTCTTTTCCCAGCAATTCGCAAATCTCGATGCTCCGGGCATGCAAATCCACGAGTGGAACATTTTCCTCGGCGGCAATCTTGCGCACTTCGGCGGCGTATGGTTCGAGGCTGGATTTAATTTTTCCTGGATGCTCCCTGTCCCATTGCCGGCGCGTTAACGGCGTGACCAACACCGGCTTGGCACCGATGGCTCGGGCATCGGCGACATATTTTCTCATATCGCTGACATACGTCGGCATGTCGGTCGAGCGGCCAGGTTTGCCGGGTTCATTATTGTGGCCGAACTGGATTAGATAATAATCGCCCTTCAGCGCAAGCGCATTGGTCCAGCGGCCTTCTTTCATGAAACTCATTGAGCTCCGCCCGTTCATTGCAGTATTGATGCACTCGACGTTGCCAGTGAGGAATCGCTTGAAGCCGGAGCCCCAGCCGCCGGCGTCGTTGACGGTGGAATCACCGACAAGGACGATTTTAATTTTGTGGTTTTCCGGCACAACTGCGTCCGTCGCACGAAGCCGGGTGAAGCTTCCAGAAAATGCCAGTGTGCATAGAATGGTCATTAGGAGTTTCATATTCAGGGATAAATCATCCGCAGGAAAACCGAGCCGTTGGTGTGGCTGATGCCAACGCTGGCGGAAGTGACGTTGGTGGAATTGGGCACGGTCACCCAGTTGGTTGAAAGGCCGTGGCTCAAATTGTTTGTCTGGATCTGCAGTCGCCAGCCAAGGTGATCTTGCGGCCAGGTGAGTTGTAGCTGATTACCGATTACCTGAGCGACAACGTTCGTTGGCTGGTTCGACGGCAGCGGCACCGCATTAACCTGAACTGAATTGGTGCTTTCACCACCTGCGCCGACGGCGGTAACGACATAGAAATAATTCACCGCATTTGTCACATTCGCGTCAGCATAATTCGTCGCGGTCAAGCCGCTGAAAATGTTCGGGTAGGTGCCGCTGACCGTGCCGCGTTTCAAATTGTAGCTCGTCGCGCCGGTGACGGCGTTCCATTTCAGGTTGACGAGCAGGTTGGTGGCGCTCGCGACGAGGTTGGTCGGCGGGAGCAGCGCCACATTGAGCATCAGAAAGGGAGCAGCCGCGCCGAGTAACAGCGAGCAATTGTAATTGGCCGGTGATGTCCCCAGCACGGGCAGGGTGCCACTCTCTGTCCCGGTCATGGTGATCAGCGTGTAGGTGCCGTTAGTGAAGCCCG
Organism: uncultured Verrucomicrobia subdivision 3 bacterium; assembly: GCA_903889895.1. Classification (GTDB taxonomy): domain Bacteria; phylum Verrucomicrobiota; class Verrucomicrobiia; order Limisphaerales; family UBA11358; genus UBA11358. The sequence goes on from CAISYZ010000038.1 coordinate 24,997, forward strand.
GACCAGCGTAGATGTTGTTCGTGCCGCCGAGGACGAGGTTGCCGGTAACATTGAGTTTGGTGGTGTTCGTGCCGAGCGTGAAGTTCAGCACGGTGGTCGCGCGCAGGGCGAGGTTGTTGCTGACGGCGAAGGTGCTCGCAGCGAGCGTGAGCGGGCCATCGTCCAGAGCGTTAGTGTTATTCAGCGAGCCGTCGGCGTTGTAAAATGCGAGCGTGTTGCCATAGCCATTTGTCGTCAGGCCGTCGAAGGTGAACAGCGTGTTCGTCGGCGCGCTGTTGGTGACGATGATGTTGTTGGCGTTGTAGAGCTGAAACGTGGTGGTCGAGGAGGAAGGCTTCAAATTGCAGTCAATGAACTGCGCGCCGGTGACGTTGTAGAGATCGAAGCTGCGGTCGCCGGTGAGATTCACCTTGTTGAAAACGATGTTGGTCATCGGCATTTCCGTGCGCGCCCAGAGGATGCCGATGGGATAGCCGCTGACGGAAGTGGCGGTGATGTTGCTGAAGGTGATGTTGCGGAAGGCGGGCGTCAGGCTGGTCACGGTTGCCGCGTTGGTGCTGGCGGCGATTTGCGGCGAGATGCCGCTGGGCGTGCCATACCAGTGGTAGTAACCGTAAATCTGGATGGGGAAATTCACGTTGGTGATGCCGATGTTGAGGTAATTGATGTTTTGCACCAGCCCGCCGCGGTCGTTGTCGGACTTGATGCGGATGCCGTTGACCGCGCCGCTGATGGTGCAGTTGATGACGGTAATGTTGGAGACGCCGCCGCTGTCAGTATAGCTGCCGATGGAAATGCCGTGGCCGGTGCCGTAAACGTTGTTGGTGAGCAGCACGTCGTGCGTGCCGCCGCCGCAGGTATAGTCGTCGTCGCCCTCGCTGATGTTGCAGTTCTGGACGAGGACGTTCGTGCCGCTCACGTCGCAGGCGTCGGTGTTGGGCGAACTGGCCGGGGCAAACACGGTGACGCCCGACACGGTAGAATTTTTCGAGCTGCCGCCGACGGCGATGTGAAACATCGGCGAGTTTGACAGGGTGATGTTTTGGATCAACGTGTGGTTGCCGCTGCCGAGGGATATCATCACTGCCCTTACCGCGTTGTTGGTGTTGGAATACGGCCACCAAGGGGCGCCTTGTCCATCAATCGCGCCGTAACCGCTGATTTCAATGTTTGTGAGATTGTTGCCGGTGATGAAATCGGGTGTATTGGTAAACCAATAATAACCGGATACATTGGTGACCCACGTCATCGGCCAGCGGGTCAACGGCAGCATCCGCAGAATCGCGCCAGCGTCAATTTGCAGGTTCACGTTGTTGGACAGGTTGAGCGGCCCGCATAGATACGCGTTTGTTCCGGCCGGAATTTCCACCGTGCCACCAATCAAGCCGTTGGTCGTGCCGCCTTTGGCTGCCGCGTTGATGGCGCTTTGGATGGCGGCGGCATTGTCGGTGAGGTTGTCGCCCGTGGCTCCGTAGCCGGCGTTGGTCGCCACGACGAGGAAATTCGTGTTGATGGCAATACTCCACGGCGCGACCGCAAAGGTTTGCGGTGCCGTGCAAAAAATCAGCAGAGCTACCAAAGTCAAATGATGCGACCACTTCATGTTGGAACTGCCAAATATAATTCAAGTCTTGGTTTCCGCCGGTAAAAAATCGCGGCGGGTTTTTGCACCCGCCGCGAAATGTAATCCGCTAGTTATCCGGCCTTACGGCGCCGGCGGACCGTTGACGATGCGGTAAAACTGCTGCGGCTGCAGACCGGCGTTCGGGTCGCTCAAAATAACCGGCAGGCTGGCCGGCGAATTCGTCGAGGCCACCGTCGTCCAGGAGCCGCCGGTCAGGTTGGTGGTGGCCTGCAAATAATAATCAGGCCCGACTTGGCCACCCGCGCTGACGCTGAACACGCCGCCGGAGTAGGTGGCTGAACCTGATGTTGCGGACGGCGAGGTTAATGCGTTGACCCTGACGGTGAACAAGTTGGTCGCGCTCAATGACGAGGTGCCGTCAATTACTGCGACTTGCACGGTGTTTGAGGAGTTCGCCGCCGAAGTGGCGGGCCGCCAGGTGAAGTTGCCGTTACTGGAGTTCAACGTCGAACCGCCCGGACCGGCAAGTAACGTGTAGGTCAAAGTGCCGTTGTTCGCGTCCGTCGCGGTGCAACTAATTGCGAGGCTAAAGCCCACATTGATATTGGTTCCAGAAAGCGGAGCCGTGAACACCGGCGGGGTATAAGCAGGCGCAGTCACGGTGAGCGTGGCGCTGGCGCTAGTCACGCTACCGGCAGAGGTGGTGACGATGACATCATAGGCGCCGGCATCGGCGCTGCCGGCACTGGCGATGGTCAGGGTAGGGCTGGTGGCGCTCGACAAGTTGGTGCCAGCATGTTGCCACTGATAAGTCGGATTGGGAATACCCGTGGCGACCACGGTGAACGTCGCGGGGAATGAATTGCTGACCGTCTGGCTGATGGGATTGGTCAGGATGTTCGGCGTGAGTTGCGGAGTCCAGCCATAGAGCCAATTCGCCGAATTGGCGGCAGCGATGTAGCGTGCATCGCCGGTGGTGAGTGCCGGCGCGCTGTCGCCAACCGCCAATCCGAAGGTGACTGCGGCGGTGTCCGTCAGGTTGCTATTGCCATATTCCCACAGGAGCTGGCTGTTAAGCACGGCGGTGGAAGGAACGATGTAGTTGGCGTCGAAGCTGCAATTAATCCAAGCCACGACACCGTTGGAGGTGCCGTTGGAGTCCGCCAACGCAGTGGAGCTAATGGTGTTGGTGGCGCGGGTGAACCGGCAGTTCACAAACGCGATGCCATTACTGGCGCTCAAACCGTTGTAACCGGCCCATGGCGCACCGGCACTGGTGTCTGTGCGCGACGCGGTGACATTGCCGCCGGTGGTGGAGCCGCCGTTGCCGAGCAAGGTGCGAATCTCGCAGTTGGTGAAGAACAAAACCCCGCCGCCCCAAATATAATCAAAATTTCCCTCAATGAGATCGTTGTTGAAGTAGGCCACGGCCCCGGAACTGCCGTTGGCCAGCAATGTGTCCTGGTAGCTGCCGAGATTGCAGTTGTTAAAGATGAAGTTTCTGACGTTGGATTCCAGCATGAGCGCCTCGGCTTGCGATCCGCCGACGGGCGTGCGGTTGGTCACGGTCAGATTATCCAGCGCGATATTATTGCCGTTGATCTTCATCGCCATTCGATAATGCGTGCTACCTTGGAGGTTGGCATTGTTGGCGTAACCGACAATAGTTCCATTGCGGGACTGGCCGCGCAGCGTGATGTTGTGTTTTGACTTGATGTCAACAATCTCAACATAGTTACCAGTGTTGATGGTAATCAACGTGGGGGTGGTATTGCCGGACGGAACAAAGTCCACCGCGCCCTGCACGGTCACAAAATCGCCGGTGCCATCGGCAGACACCAGGATGTTCGTGGCATTGGCCGGACCAGCGGTCTTGGTGGAGAACTGCCAGGAGTTGGTGGCGGTGATGCCCGCAAAGTTTGCGCCCGCTGAATCAACGAACGTGCCGTTGTCCACGGTGACATAGTAAGTCTGATTGGAGGTAAGCAGATTCAAATGCGGATAAATCGCGGCTTGGTTGCCGGTGATGATGACCGGGTAATTAGTGAACGTTTCGCCGGCAATCGAGCGCGGCTGGATTTTGGGGGCGTTGGCGTTGAGCGTGACGCTCAGGCTCAAATTAATTGTGTCCACCGGCGTGACGCTGTTAGTTACATTGAAAATCTTGATGGTGCCGTTGGTGGTCAAGTTCGGTGGCGCGCTGAACGTGAGGTAAAGCGGCGTGTCATAGCAGATGTTCGTCGCGCTATTTGCGGGAGCGAGCGCGGCGACGGCCATCGCGGAGTTAATGGCGAGTGTCACCGTCGCGCTGTTGGTGCTGCCCGCGCTATTAGAAATCACCACATAATAATTGCCGGCACTGGCCGTCGAGGTCGTGCTGATGATGAGCGTGGCATTGGTGGCGGTATTGTTCAAGCTGCTGGAAATGGCCGAACTGTTGAAATACCACTGGTAAGTCGGTGTGGGCACGCCGGTGGCGGCGACCGTAAACGCCGCCGACTGCGAATTGGTCACGGTGAGGCTGGCGGGTTGGCTGGTGATCGTTGGCGGCACGATGACAAACAGGGTTGCGGTATTCGTAACGCTGCCGACGGAATTGCTGGCGATCAGTGAATAGGTATAACCGTTTTGCGAATACTGGACATTGGTCAACGTCAGGGATGAACTAGTGGCCCCAGCGATGGGGTTGCCATTTTGATCGAGCCATTGCAGCGTGGGCACCGGCAAACCCGAGGCCGTGGAGCTGAATGTGCCGTTGTTACCTTGAATCACCGTTATATTGGTTGGTCCGGTGAGGGCCGGCAGGGTGGGCGTTGACGAAACGGTTAAATACATGCTGTTCGTGACGTAGCCGGCCAGGTTAGTGGCGATGAGGTAATAATAGCCGCTGTCCGTAGCCTGTCCGTTGACGAAGGACAGGGTGGCCGTGGCCGTGCCGGAGACTGTGGAACCATTGCCCGTGGCTCCATCCAGCAGGTTGGTGCCAGCATGCACCCATTGCTCAGCCGGCGTCGGCACGCCGGAAACTGTCGGGCTGATGCTGAAACTGTCGCCAACGTTTTGCGACTGGTTGACCAAGCTGGAAATGGTCGGCGGCACGATGACGGAAAGCGTCGTGCTCGAGGCGTTGGTGCCAACATTGTTGGCGGCCACCAGAGTGTAGATGTAATTATTTTGCGAATATTGCACGTTGGTTAGCGTGAGCGATGCACTCGTCGCCCACGCCAGCGAGTTGGACGTCACTCCGCCATCGGTGCTGACATACCACTGGTAAGTCGGTGCCGGCTGGCCGGTAACGGTCGGAGTGATGGTATTTGTGGTGCCAGAGATAAAGGTTTGTCTGGAAGCCAGGCCGCTGATGGCCGGGGCAGTGGGTATAAATTTTAAAACCGTGATGTTAGTGATTTGGAGTGTCTCTGCTGTAGTTGGGCTCGAGGTTGGCCGAAAACCGACTACAAAGCCGTCAAAGGTGGTTGTCAGCACGTTGGCACCCGTTGCTGTTCCGCCAAAGTTTGCATTAAATCCGCCAACATTAACCACCGAACCGCCTATCCCGGCACCATTGTAAAGAGTGTTGGTAATAGCCAGTGTGGTTGAATTCACATAAGTGATTTGCAACGCCACCGTATAGTGATTTCCAATGGTGAGTGCAGGCGCGTTGCTCACACCGGGATACGACACAATTTGGGAACCAGCAGTGTTTAACGTATATCCGGCCGAAAACCCCAACCCTTGATTTAAATTATTTGCGCCGGTCTGGGCCACGCGGGTGTTAATAGAACTCGCATAAACGTTTGCCGTAGAAATATTGGTGTTATATGAAAAGGTTGCCGAATAACCCAGCCAGTTTTTCGTGCCGCCATTAACGGCGGTGGTAGAACCGCTCGCCAAGCCGTTATTTAGCAGGGTGCCATTGGTTGGGCCGCTGCCGCCCGAATTGTAAAGCCCGATGATCAACTGCTCCTGGGCTCCGGCATTGCCACTAAACATGGTCGGTGAATCCGTAAAGGTATAATAAAGCTCGATATAGGCGCCTCCCGTAGTGAGCGTGATTGGCGCGTTGGTGGTAAATAGGGCTTGCGCTTCACCGTAAGCTGAGCTCGTGCTGAACGGAATGCTCAAGCTGTTCCCGGCAATCGTGGGTGTTATGGATTTGGTGCTGGCAATTTCATAGGCGGTCCGGTTGGTGCCAGTGATTCCCGGACTGGCTGCGGTTGGGCTCAAGGTGCTGCTGGCGAAGTTGTCGCTGAACACAGTGGTCTGGCTCCAGCCAGCCAGCGGTGCGAATAGGAGCACGGCGGCGATAGTGGTGGTCAGTTTTTTCATTTTATATGGATGGGGTTGGTATGGTTTGAGTGGGAAAATCTTTGGCGCCAGTGCGGAGCCAGGGGGCGGCAAATGTAGGTTTCATTTGGGCGGTAAATGGGTTCGAATTTAAACTTATTACAACCATCACCGGAAATGCATCACGATATTGTCCAAAGAACATTGAGAATTCTCCGCTGCTAACTGTGGCTCCGCTAGCGGGTTGGCGGTCGAATCCAAGACCTGAACTGCCGCAAATAATCTTGCCATGCCCATCTGCGCCCGCTAATCTCACCGCCCGCTGATTTTCCGGCGGCCACCCTTTTGCGCGGTTAGCTCAGTGGTAGAGCATCACCTTGACACGGTGGGGGTCGGAGGTTCGAAACCTCCACCGCGCACCATTTCAACGTCTTCGGAAATTTACGACCTCTCTGACAGATCGTTATCAACGTAATGCCGTGTCGCACCACAATTTTTTGGGTAATCAGTAATAGCGCAAAATCGTGGCGCTATTCTAAAGTTTTTCAGCATTATTTGCATGACTCGTTTGAGGTGAATCCGGCAACATTATGAACACCAAATGCAACACTCCCCGTTCAGATTAACTTTTGCATACATAGTCGCCTCACTGGCGATTTCGTGTGCATTCAATAAGCCACCGGTGGCGGCTGCATCGAAGATGTTGAAACAGTTTTGGCGTGGCAACCAGTTTTCGTTGCACGCTGCAAACAAATCCGTGACTTTTTTTTAAATGAAACAACTTTTCGCCACCTATCTCATTGAGACGCCGCTGGCCGTGGAAAAAGCGGCTGCCTCGCTGGCGGGTGAACAATCATCTGGAACGTTCGTTACCGTGCCGGGTGAAACCGACGAGTTGAAACAGCGCTTTGCCGCGCGCGTGGAAAAAATCACGCCACTAGAAACGGTAAGCCAAGCGAGCTTGCCCGGCTGCCGCAGCGCAAGTGGGAAATATCAACGAGCGGAAGTCATCGTTTCGTGGTCGATCGAAAATTTTGGATTTAATCTGCCGACGCTCGTTTCGACGGTGCAAGGGAATCTGTTTGAGCTGTCGCAATTCTCCGGCTTGAAATTGATGGATTTGGAATTCCCGCCGGCTTTCGCAAAACACTTTCGCGGCCCGAAATTTGGTGTAGCCGGCAGTCGCCAATTGACCGGTGCGGAAAAGCGTCCGCTCATTGGCACCATCATCAAGCCGAGCGTCGGCCTGTCGCCTAAGCAGACGGCGTCGATGGTAAAAATCTTGGTCGAGGCGGGGATTGATTTTATCAAGGACGATGAACTCATGGCAAATCCGCCGCACTCGCCGTTTGACGAACGCGTGGACGCCATTATGCGGGTAATCAATGAACACGCCGACCAAACCGGCAAAAAAGTGATGTATGCGTTCAATGTCAGCGACGAACTCGACGCGATGCTGCGGCATTACGAAAAAGTTGTTTCGTCCGGCGGCACCTGCGCGATGATTTCGCTGAACAGCGTCGGCCTCGCGGGCGCGAAGAAAATTTGCGATCTCGGCGCGCTGGCGATTCACGGCCATCGCAACGGCTGGGGCATGTTGAACCGGCATCCGCTGCTTGGCATCAAATTTCCCGCGTATCAAAAACTTTGGCGGCTCGCGGGTGTGGACCAGCTTCACGTCAACGGCATCGCGAACAAATTTTGGGAGAGCGACGATTCGGTGGTGCGCTCGATGGAAGCCTGCGCCCAGCCGTTGCTCGGCGGCATGTCGATTTTGCCTGTGGTTTCGTCCGGGCAGTGGGGCGGACAGGCGTGCGAAACCTTTCGTCGGACCAAAACCGTTGACCTGCTTTATATGGCCGGCGGCGGCATCATGGCGCATCCGCATGGCCCGGCGGCGGGCGTGCGCTCACTGCAAAAATGGTGGGAAGCGGCCGTTGAAGGTCTGACGATGGAACAGGCGGCGGTGAAATATCCCGAACTAAAAATTTCCGTGGAGAAATTTGGAAAGAAGGGCGGATGAGCAAATTGCTGCTAACATTTTACGGCGACGATTTTACCGGCTCCACCGATGCGTTGGAGCAACTCGCGAATTACGGCATTCGCGCCATGCTATTCATCGAACCGCCGACGCCCGCGAAGCTGAAACAGTTTCCCAATCTGCAAGCCGTCGGCGTTGCCGGGATGACGCGGGCGATGACACCGATTGCGATGGAAAAGGAACTCCGGCCCGCTTTCAAAAAACTGAAAGCGCTCGGCGCGCGGCACGTTCACTACAAAGTCTGTTCCACGTTTGATTCCTCGCCCACGGTTGGCAGCATCGGGCGCGTGATTGACGTGGCGGCGGAAATTTTTTTCGCGCCGTTCGTGCCGCTGCTCGTGGCGGCTCCGGCGCTGGGACGCTTCACGGTTTTCGGCAATCACTTTGCGCGCTTCGGTATCGGCAGCGAAGGCGCGATTCACCGGCTCGACCGGCATCCGTCCATCAGTCGGCATCCCATCACGCCGATGGCCGAGGCGGATTTGCTCCTGCACCTCTCGAAGCAAACGAAAAAGAAAATCGCACTGTTCGACATTTTGAAAGTTGCGCTGCCGGAAAACGAATCCCGCGTCGCACTCAAAAAAATTCTCGCCGGCAAACCGCCAGTGGTTTTGTTTGATGCGCTCCTGCCGGAGCAGTTGATGCGCATTGGCGGATTAATTGACGTTTATGCCAGCGCAAAAAAGCCGTTGTTTTCAGTCGGCTCCTCGGGGATCGAGATGGCGCTGGGCGCGCATTGGGCCGAGGCAGGGACATCGCGCGGCGTTGTCCGGTCGGCGCAGCGCGCCGGCTCTGCCAAACAAATCCTCGTCGGTTCCGGCAGTTGCTCGCCGGTGACAACGGGGCAGATCGCCTGGGCGTTGAAGAACGGCTTTTCCGAAGTGCCGCTGAACGCCAGTGCCCTAGTGACAGCCAAAAATGCCGGACGCGAAATCCAGCGCGCTGCGGCGGCAACCGTTTCATTTCTCGCTGCCGGTCGCAGTGTGATGGTTCACACCACCAGGAGCGGTTCGGATAAACGCATCGCGGCAAAGCTGAAAAATAATTCGGCGAAAATTCTCGGCACGGCACTGGGCAAAGTTTTGCGCGGTGCATTGGAGCAATCCAAAGTCCGGCGCCTGTGCCTCGCCGGCGGGGACACGTCCAGCTTTGCGGCGCGGGCCTTGGGCATCGAGGCGCTGGAGATGATCGCCCCGCTGACGCCGGGCGCGCCGTTGTGCCGTGCTTTCGCGCCGAATTCGCCGGCCGACAAATTGGAAGTCGTCTTCAAGGGCGGACAGGTCGGCGCGGAAAAATATTTTGGCCATGTGAAGCGCGGAAAAATTTGATTATGAAACAAAAAACGCTCGGTCTCGTCCACACATCGGCCACGCTCGTGCCGGTGTTCGCGCAGTTGTGCAAAGAAAAACTGCCCGGCGTGAACGTCTTCAACATCGCCGACGACAGCCTCGTCAAAGGCATAATCGCCGCCGGCAGTTTGACGCCGACCATCGCGCGTCGCGTCGCGAGCTATCTTGAATCCGCAGAGTTGGCGGGCGCGGATTATATCATGGTGACGTGTTCGTCCATTGGACCGGCGGTGGAGGCGGGCGCGAAATTAATGGGCGTGTCGGTGTTGCGCGTGGACCAGCCGATGGCGGATCAAGCCGTCGCGACGGGAAAGAAAATTGGCGTCGTTGCCACGCTGCGGACGACGCTGGAGCCGACGGCGGATTTGATTCAACGCCGCGCTGACAAAGCCGGAAAGAAAATCGAACTCACCTCAAAATTGTGCGAGGGCGCGTTCGAGGCGCTGATGAGCGGCGACGCGGCGACGCACGACGCAAAGGTCGCGGCGGCGTTGAAGGAATTGTCGCAGTCGGTGGACGTGATTGTGCTGGCTCAGGCTTCGATGGCGCGCGTGGTGGATACGCTGGCACCGGCGGACAAGCGCGTGCCGATTCTTGCGAGTCCGGGCATCGCCGTGGATTATCTGGCGACGATTCTGAAATGATTCTGTGGCAGCCAGCGTTGGTTGTTTTGACCGTCGCTTTTGCGATGGCGTTGCGCTTCTCCAAAACTTTTCGCGGCTACCAGTTCACCGCTTGGATCATCGCGGTCGTGACGGCGGCGATGATTTATCCGGCGCACTTTTTGCACGTCGGGGATTTCGACATGCGCAACAAATGGGTCATGCTCATCGCGATTCAGCTCGTGATGTTCGGCATGGGCACGCAGATGAGCTTGCGCGATTTTGCGGGCGTGGCGAAAGCGCCGCGTGGTGTGTTCGTCGGGATTTTTTGCCATTTCACCGTGATGCCGCTGGTGGGATTTTCGCTGACAAAAATATTTAGTTTTCCACCGGAAATCGCCGCCGGCGTTATCCTCATCGGCTCGTGTTCCAGCGGGCTGGCGTCGAACGTCATGGCGTTCATGGCCAAATCCAATCTCGCTCTCTCAGTCACGGTCACGGCGGTGACGACGATGATCGCGCCGATCATGACGCCGCTGTGAATGAAACTGCTCGCCGGCACGATGGTCGAGGTGAGCTTTTTCAAGCTGATGGTGGAGATCGTCAAAATTGTCCTCGTGCCGATTGGCGCGGCGCTGCTGCATGATTATCTGAAACACGCTTCGCCGCGCGGACGGAAAATTGTTTATACCATCACCGCGTTTGCCGCCGCGTGGATGCTGTTTTTGATTCTCGGCGGCTGGTTGTATTTGCAATCGCGTTTCGCGGATGGCGCGTTGACAGCGATTGCGCTGGGCGGTTTTTTACTGAGTGCATTGGTCATCGGCACAGCATATCACGCGCTGGTGAAAAGTTTTCCACGTATGGATCATTTCATGCCCACGCTGGCCATCGTCGGCATCCTTTACGTCACGGCGATGACCACGGCTTCGGGACGTGACAATTTGTTGAAAGTTGGCGCGCTGCTGGTTCTCGCATCGATGCTGCACAACCTGGCGGGCTATTTGTTCGGCTATTTTTTGAGCCGCGGTGCTGGGCTGGACAAAAATTCGGTGCGCAGCATTGCTTTCGAGGTCGGCCTACAAAACGGCGGCATGGCGTCTGGCCTGGCGAGCGCGATGGGCAAGCTCGGCACGGTAGGCCTGGCGGCGGCGATTTTCATTCCGTGGATGAACATCAGCGGATCAGTGCTGGCCAACTATTGGAGCAAACGGCCGGTGAAATAATTTTATTCCAGGCGCGAACCGATCTTGTCGGCCGCAACTGCCGCGAGAATGACAAACCCTTTCACCACCTGCTGCCAGAACGGCGAGACGTCGAGCAAAAAAAGTCCATTATTCAGCACACCGATGATGAGGCAGCCGAGCACGGTGCCGAGCATCGAGCCGCGGCCACCGGAGAGTGACGTGCCGCCGATGACGACCGCTGCGATGGAATCAAGTTCGTAGCCGAGGCCCGCATTGGGCGTGGCGGAATCCAGCCGCGCGGTGACCAGCAATCCAGCCACGGCCGCCAGCCCGCCGCCGAGCGTATAGACCATGAGTTTGATGCGTGGCACGGCAAGACCGCTCAACGTGGCGGCGCGTTCGTTGCCGCCGACGGCGTAAAGATGCCGGCCAAAGCGCGTGCGTTTCGTGACCACGATAAATACGACCACCAGCACGGCGGAAATCCACACTGGCATCGGAATGCCCAACGCGTGACCGGTGCCAAGCCGGCCAAAATCATCGCCCAGGCCAGTGACGGGAAAACCGCCGGTCCACAACATGGTCAGTCCGCGGGCGATGCTCAACATGCCGAGCGTGGCGACGAACGGCGGCAGTTTGAAGCGCGTGACCGCGACGCCGTTGGCCCAGCCCAGCACGATGCCGACGGCGATGCCCGCAACGATGGCGCCCGGCATGGTGAATTGCACCAGCAGATTGAAGCGCGGCAGCGCTAGCCCATTTTTCAGCAGCCCGGCGGCGACCGCTCCGGACAGTGCCAGCACCGAGCCGACGGACAGGTCAATGCCGCCGGATAAAATCACCAGCGTCATGCCGAGCGAGAGGCAAAGGTTGATCGAGATTTGCCGCAGCACATTCATCGTGTTGTCCACCGTCAGGAAATTATGCGAGGCCAGGCTGAGCGCAACAACCATGAGCGCCAGCGCCAGGAACGACTGGAACCGCGCAAGTTGTTCGGTGAATGATTTTCGGTTCATGTTCGTTTTTAATTGCGGCTGTTGGGCAGGGCGGCCCGCAAAATGGCTTCCTCCGTGGCCGCGCCGCGCGCGAACTCTGCGGTCACGCGTCCTTCGGCCAGCACGAGGATGCGGTCGGCAATGGCGAGAATTTCCGGCAACTCAGACGAAACCATGATTACGGCCAGGCCACTGCGGGCGAGTTCATCCACGAGCGCGTAGATCTCCTTTTTGGCATTGATGTCAATGCCGCGCGTCGGCTCGTCGAGCAGCAGAACTTTCGGCTCGGTGGCGAGCCATTTGGCGAGGACCACCTTCTGCTGGTTTCCGCCGCTCAAATGCCGGACCGCCTGGTGCAGGGTCGGCGTGCGGATGCCCAGGCGTTTGACATAGCGGCCAACCAGTTCAAGTTCGCGCGCCGGCTGGAGCAGGCCGAAGTGCGATATTTTTTCGAGACAGGCGAGCGTGGTGTTTTCGGCAACGCTGTGAACGAGCACCAGCCCCTCGCCTTTACGATCTTCCGGCGCGAGCGCCAGCCCGGCGTCAATTGCTGCGCGCGGCGAGCGGATGCAAATCGGTTTGCCTTCGATCCAGATTTCGCCGGTGGCCGTGTGCGGATGCAAACCGAAAATCGTCTGGAGCAGTTCCGTGCGCCCCGCGCCCATCAAACCGAACAGCCCCAGCACTTCGCCCCGACGCACGGCGAGCGAAACATCGCGCACGACAAAATCACCGGCGCGTTCAGGATGGCGCAGCGAAATTTTTTCAACGCGCAGCATTTCGCCGCCGGCGGGCGTGGTCGTTTTTGGAAATAAGTCCGTCAGTTCGCGCCCAACCATGAGCCGCACCATTTCGTCGCGCGTGGTGTCGGCAAACGGTTTTGACGCAATGAATCTTCCGTCGCGGAACACGGCGATGTCGTCGGCGATTTCCGCCAGTTCGTCCAGCTTGTGCGTGATGTAAATGATGCCGGTGCCGCGTTCCTTGAGTCGCTTGATGAGCCGGAACAAAACTTTAATCTCATGCTCGGTGATGGCCGAGGTCGGTTCGTCCATGATGATGACGCGCGAGTTAAATGAAATGGCTTTGGCAATTTCCACGACCTGCTGTGCGCCGACCCGCAGCCGCGCGACTGCGGTGCGCGGATCGGCGTCCAGTTCCAATTCCGCCATCAGCGCGCGGGTGTCGCGGTGCATGCGTGCATAATCTAATAAGCCCACCGCGTTGCGCGGCTCGCGGCCGAGAAAAATATTCTCAGCGATGCTCAGATGTGGCACGAGATTTAATTCCTGAAAAATGATCGAAATGCCCGCCTGCTGCGCTGCACGCGGATTGACGAAACGGACCGGCTGGCCCGCCAGAAAAATTTCCCCGGCGTCCGGCGGTAAGACGCCAGCGAGAATGTTCATCATCGTGGATTTGCCCGCGCCGTTCTCGCCGAGCAGCGCGTTGAGCCGTCCGGCCAGCACGGTAATTTGCACATCGTCCAGTGCGCGGACGCCGGGAAACGTCTTGGTGATGCCGCGCGCCGCGAGCAACTCGTCTGTTTCGTTTGCGTTGGCAGCCGGCAGGTTCATCACGGCGATTCCAGTTTTACGGCCACCGGAATGACCGGCAGCGGCTTCACGTCGGCGTCGTCTTCGGCTATTTCCGCGCAGCCGGCGAAAGAGATTTTTGCGCCGACTTTTGCCTTTTCACGCAACTGCGGCAGCAGCGTGGTTTCAACGATACGGTTCAACTCGGCGGAAAGATCGTTGAAATTTTGCGAGTTCGGAAACGTGCTGGCGTCTAGCAAGCCCGTGCCGTCGCGCACCGTGTTGCCGAACAGCAATCCCGTCGGCAGCAGGATGTCCGCCGTGTCGTCGCCGTTTTTCAGCGCCAGCGAAACGCCTTTTTTGGTCACGCTGACAACGCGACCGGTGCCGCGCAGAAAAAACAAAGTGGCACTGCTCAGGCCGAGCGTGCGGCCAAACTGCGTCCGCGCCTTTGGCGAATCGGCGGAGAGCGCGGCCAGCACCGTTCCGGCATCCGCCGCGCGATCCAACGATTTGAGCAGTCGGTCATTCCAGAATGCCGCGGCGAAATTTGTGGGGTTAAACTCCGCCGCCGCCTGCCGGCCTTGCTCCTGTTTGAGCGGCACGAAATGAAACAGGGGCACAAACCGGAAAATCCCAGCCAGGAGCCCGAGCGCGATCACGGCGAGGACGGCGCGTTTCATCAGTGTTTGCGGCCGTAATCGCCGTATTTGCCGACGTTCTCCTGCGTGACGAGTTCCACCGCCACCGGAATCTTTTGCGGAAAATCCCGCTTGCCATGGAGATATTGGTCGGCGAACTCGGCCGCTTGGCGCGCCATCTTTTTCGGGAACTGCATTCCAGTCGCGGTGATTTTTCCTTCCGCGATTAGTTTCACCACGTCGTCCGCTCCGTCAAAGCCGAAGACTTTCACCTGTTTGTCCTTGCCGGCGGCGACCAGCGCCTGATACGCGCCCATCGCCATCGCGTCGTTGCCGCAAAAGACCGCGTTGATGTCGGGATTTTTTTGTAGAATGGCTTCCAGCACTTCCAGTCCTTTGGCGCGGTCAAACTCGGCGCTTTGCTGCGCGACCATTTTCAAGCCGGGGTAACGATCCACGACGCTGTGAAAACCTTTCGAGCGGTTCCAAGTGTTGTTGTCGCCGACGAGGCCGAGGAGTTCGACGTATTTGCCGTTTTCGCCAACTTGCTCAACAAAATATTCGCCAAGCTTCACGCAGCCGGAATAGCTGTCGGAAAGCATCTGCGCCGTCGCCGCGTTGGTGGAATTGATTTCACGGTCAATGCAAAAAACCGGGAGGCCCGCCGTCTTGGCTTTCTGCACGTTGGCCACCGAGCCGTTGGCATCGGTGGGATTGAATAGGATCGCCTGGTAACCGCTGGCGATGATGTTTTCGAAATTCGCGGCCTCCTTTGCCGTGTCGTTCTGCGAATCAAAAATCGTGGCGTCGTAGCCGAGTTCAATCGCCCGCGCCTTGGCGGTTTCCGCCAGCACAACGAACCACGGATTGTTTAGCGTCGAGACGACGACGGCAATTTTTTGTTTGGTCGCATCTTGTGCCGAAGAGTTTTGCGTGAACAGCATCGCCGCCGTTGCCACCAAAACGGCGAGCGCTAGTTTGAGCCAGTGGGTTTTCATGTTTTTTGTTTGTTTAATGTATTTCGCGGTTCAATTACAAAACTCGTTTCACCGCCAGCATCCAGCCGTCGTGCAATGGTTTCACCTGCGCGGCCTTCAGTTGCGGCCGGAAATTTTTTTGTTTGCGCGGCAGCTTAACCAGCTCGTCGAGTGACTTGTAAATTTGGAGGCCGAGCAAGCCGTTCATCGCCGCACCCCACGCCGAGCTTTCCGCGACTTCGGAAACATTCAGCTCCGTTTGCGTGACATCGGCCGTAAACTGCATGAGGAAATTATTTTTCGTCGGGCCGCCATCGCAATGCAGCACCTTCAATTTAATCTTGGCATCGCCGCGCATCATGTCCAGCACATCGCGGATTTGATACGCGATCGCTTCCTGTGCCGCACGAACGACGTGCGCCTTGTTCGTGTGCGCGGACATGCCCACGATGGCCGCGCGCGCGTCCGGTGCCCAGTGCGGCGCACTCAAGCCTGCAAACGCGGGCACGAAATAAACGCCGCCGTTGTCCGGCACGCTGCGCGCGAGCTTTTCCACTTCGCCGGAGTCCTGAATCACGCCCAGCTGATTTTTCAGCCACTCAATCGTTGCCGCCGAAAAATTGATGATGCCCTCGAACGCGTAAGCCGGCTTGCCATTCAGCACCCACGCCAGCGCCGTGACCGCGCCTTTTTGGGACGGGTGGAATTTTTCGCCGATGTTCAGCAGCACCGAAGTTCCCGTGCCAAAAGTGGCTTTCGCGGTGCCCGGCGAAAAACATTTTTGTGCGAACAGCGCCGCCTGCGAATCGCCCATCACGCCGACGATGGGAATCACTTTTGGCAAAATGCCGTTGGCATCGGTCTCACCAAAATGCGCGGAACTTTCGCGCACTGCCGGCAGCGCGCGCATTGGCACGTCAAACAGCCGGCACAGTTTTTCATCCCAGCGCAGCTTGCCGATGTCGAAAAGCATCGTGCGGCTGGCATTGGTGAAATCAGTGGCGAAAACTTTTCCGTCGGTCAGCCGATGAATCAAGAACGTGTCGATGGTGCCAATGACCGCCGCGCCAGTCTTCAGTTTTTTGGCGAGGTCCGGCTTTTGCGCCACCAGCCATCTCAATTTGGAAGCGGAAAAATAGGTGTCCACCATCAGGCCGGTCTTGCGGCGGATCGCCGGGCCATGACCGCGCTGCTGGAGTTTCTGGCAGATGGTCGTGCCGCGCCGGCATTGCCAGACGATGGCGTTGTGCGACGGCTTGCCGGTCTGCCGGTCAAATACGACGACAGTTTCGCGCTGGTTGGCGATGCTCAATCCGGCGAGCTGGGAAACCTTTTTCGGATTGCGCCTGACGATTTCTTGGATGACGGAGAGAACGTTCTGCCAGATTTCTTCCGCGTTGTGTTCGACCCAGCCGGGCTGCGGATAAATCTGGCGATGGCTGCGCGACGCCCTGTCCAAAACCTTTCCGCGTGCGTCGAAGAGCACCGCCTTTGTCGCGGAGGTGCTTTGGTCGATGGCGAGAATTAGGCTCATTTCAAAAGCTTCAAAGCGGCCTCGCTCAAACCCTCCATGCTGATACCGTAGTGCCGGAAGATGTCCGCCTGCGCGCCCGGCACGGTTTCTTCGTCGGGAATGCCCACGATGCGGAACGGCTTGAAGACGCCCGCCTGCAACAAAGTTGCCGCGCACGCTTCGCCGAGTCCGCCGTGAACCATGTGTTCCTCGACGGTGACGACGGCGCGACATTCGCGGCCGGCCTTCAAAATTATTTCGACGTCGAGCGGCTTGATGCTGTGCATTGAAATCACGCGGCAGTTCAATCCTTGTTCAGCCAGCTTGCCCGCAGCGAGCAGCGCGTGAACGACCGTTTCGCCAGTGGCGATGAACGCGACGTCATTTCCTTCGCGAAGCGTAATGGCTTTGCCGGCTTCAAATGTTGTGTCCGGCTTGTGCAGGTTGAACATCGCCGCTTTGCCGAATCGGATGAACACGGGCTTGGTCGCGTGCGCGGCAAAGCGGATGGCTTCGCGCGATTCGAAATTATCGGCCGGCACAATGATCGTGAGATTGTTGATCGCGCGCAAAACGGCCAGGTCGTGCAACGAATGATGCGTCGTGCCAAGCGCGCCGTAGCTCACGCCGGAGCTGATGCCGATGAGTGTGGCGGGAACATCCGAATAACAAATGTCATTCTTGATCTGCTCCAGCGAGCGTGCCGTGAGAAAACACGACGGCGAAACGCCAAACGATTTTTTACCGCAAGCCGCCAGGCCGGCGGTGATACCGACGAGATTTTGTTCGGCAATGCCGACTTCCACGAGCTGCTTCGGAAAAGTCTGGCCAAATGGCCCGAGTTTTCCTGAGCCGCGCGAATCGCTGGTGACGGCAATGATATTCGGATTCGCTTTCGCCAGTTCCATCAGCGTCGCGGCGAATTCATCCAGATTGGCGCGGCCCATTTTCAGGCCGAGCTTTTCCGTCATTGCTTTCGCAGCCGGTGTGAACATGGAGGGTGCGGGCGCGCTCATTTGGCCTCCTTTAATTTTGCTTCCGCCGCGTCAAGTTCGGCCAGCGCCTGTTTCAATTCCGCTTCGCTCGGCACGCCGTGATGCCATTTGGCCACGTCTTCCATGAAGCTCACGCCCTTGCCTTTCACCGTGTTTGCGATGACGCAAGTTGGTTTGCCGGCTTCAGCGGGTTTGCTCAAAGCGTCGGTCAACTCGGCAAAATCATGGCCGTTGACGATTTTCACGGCCCAGCCGAACGCGCGCCATTTTTCATCGAGCGGTTCGTTGCTGCAAACGTCCCGCGTGCGGCCGCTGATCTGAAGCGTGTTGTGGTCAATGATGGCGGTCAAATTATCGAGGTCGTAATGTCCGGCGGCCATCGCGGCTTCCCAGTTTGAACCTTCGGCGAGTTCGCCGTCGCCGAGCAACGTAAACACGCGATACGGCGCCGAATCGATTTTCGCCGCCAGCGCCATGCCGATGCAAATTGGCAGACCGTGACCGAGCGCGCCGGTGTTCATTTCGATGCCGGGAATGTGCCGCGTGGGATGGCCGACGTAATGCGACTGGTAATGGCAGATCGTTTTCAAATCCGCTTCGGGAAAAAAGCCGCGGTCCGCCAGCACCGCGTAAAGCGCCTCGACCGAATGCCCTTTGCTCTGCACGTAACGGTCACGATTCGCATTGCCGAAAGTTTCCGGCGCGATGTTGAGAATGCGGTTGTAAAGCACGTTCAAGATGTCGAGGCACGACAGCCCGCCGCCGGTGTGTCCGGCGCCGGCACCGTAAATCGCTTCCAGCGTTTGTTTCCGCAGGCGGACGGATTTCAGCGCGAGTTCGTGATCGGATAAAACGGCAGTGGCCATAGTCAATCTTGCGGCACGTTATGCTGGTGAACTTCCCAGCCAAAATAATTTCCAAACGCCTCGGCCAAGATGGCGGCGGAGTGCGATTGCGTCATGACGACGTGGTGCTCGAAACCTTGTTTGCAAACATGCTGCATCAGTTTTTGCAGGCGCGGAATTTTGGCCACAGCGCGGTTGCCGAACGTGTCCAGCTTGTCGTTGGTGAGTTCACCTTCGCCGACGTAAGCGCGGATTTTTCCTTCGGCATCAGCCGTGGTCAGCCGGCCAAACGTCAGCGGCCCGGCAGGCGTGCGGCCGTCGAGCGCACCGTAAGTATTTTCCACGCCGAGAATGCTGCCGAGAATCGGCGCGGTGGAAATCTTGATGTCGGGCAAAAATGATTTCGCCCAGTTGCCGCAATGGAACAGCACGCACTTCTCGTCGTCATCCGCGTAATTGTTGTTCCAGTCCACGAGCGCGGCGGGCGTGCCGCCGGCGAGCTGCATCGCATACATCGTGAGCACGCCGGTCACGTCCACCTCGCACGCGCTCGGCAGAAATTTTTCGCTCATCATGCTCATCAGCGTGCAGACGTTGCAGCCGTAATTTTCCTGCACGCTTGTCCAGCATTGGATGGCAGTGGCGTCGAGATAGTTCGCGTCCATCCAGTCGGTGAGCACCACGCCCATCTTCGCCATCTGCAACAATTTTTCCGACGGCACACCCGGCGCGGGCGCGTAGCCGTTGATCTCGGCCAACTTGTTTTTTACCGCCGTGGCATTCGCATCGAGCTTCGTCGCTTTGCCGAGAATTTCCGAAAGATCTACCGTCGTGACGCTGATGCCGTGGCGTTCCAGAATTTTCTCCGAATAACGAACCGTGTTGAACGCTCCGGGCCGCGCGCCCACCGCCCCGAGCCTGACGCCTTTCAATCCATTCACCACGCGGCAAACGCCCATAAATTGTTGCAGGTCGCGGCCGAAGCTGTCGGAAGTCGGATGCGAAACGTGTTTGCTCGTCAGCGTGAATTTGATGCCCGCTTGAACCAGATTGTTGCTGACGGAAATCTTTCCGCAAAACGAGTCGCGTCGGCGCGCGGGCGACAGCTTGTTCAAATCGTCCGGATAGCCCTGAATCAAAACCGGCACGTTGAGTTGGGACAGCTTCAGCGTGTCGGCCACGCCTTTTTCGTCGCCGAAATTCGGGAGGCAGACCAGCACGCCGTCAATTTCGCCAGCATGTTTGCGAAACAGCTCCGCGCACTTGCGCGCGTCGCTGTGCGACTCGACGCCGCCCAGCTTGGAAGACGCCTCGCCGAGCTGAACCGCCTGGATGCCGAATTTGGAAAAAACCTTGGCGATGTCCGCGCGCGCCTCGGTGACGAGTTGGTCTGGAAAAAAGTCGCGATTGCCGTAGATGATACCGAGAGTCGGCGGCTTACTTTTGACGTTGTTCATAGATTGGGAAATGGCTGTGACTAGGGAATTCTTTCAGCCCGCCAGAAGCAAGCGGTTTTTTTTGATGGATGAACGCTTTGGCATTATTCTCAAATAGTTTGGCGTTTCCAACATGACCCAAATCGGTAAAATGAGGTAAATGTATATGTCTCAACTAAAGTCCATGCGCTTGCTTGCCTCACCGCTGCCAACGCCCCGGCTCGACGTCCTCGTGGCGGCGACTGCCGGCGTGCTGGCTTTGGCGCTGCCAATCGGCGCGGTGGCGAGCCAGTTGATCCCGGTCCACGCCGCCGGTTTTCAGCTGGGAAAAAATATTTCCGTCAACGACGGAACCAATCAGCTTGAATTCGTCCTGGCCAATTCAAATGCCGCCGCGTTGCCGTTCGTCCAGTCGTCCGTGAAACAAAGTTCCGAACTGGCGCGGCTGGGGCCGGATTCCAAACAGCCTTATTTCACGGTCCGTTTCGCGATGCCGATTCCGCCGGAAAATTTGACGAACAATTTTGCCGCGCTGACCGGTCTGGACCCGGAAGTGTTCACACACAACCATTCACCCGGTTTTGAAATCCTGCCGAACGGGGATGCGCTGGCCATTTATTTCAGCACACCGCCGGGCAAGGCCGAGGCGGATGCCTCGACTTCATTTGTTCAGGCGCGCTTGCGCTACGGCGCGGAAGACTGGGATTTGCCGGAGCTGTTTTTCAAAACGGAAAATTACAACGACCAGTCCGGCCTGCTGTGGAACGACGGCGGCAACATCCGGTTTTTTGGCGGCGGTCGAAATTTGTCGGATTGGGTTCCGTTCAAGATGGCGGCCTCGACCGACAACGGCGCGACGTGGACGTTTTCGATTCCGCAACTCGACCAGCCGGCTAAATCGTTCGAGGCACAACCCATCACCAGCGCGTTTCGTGGCGGGGACGGCGCGATCTATTTTGCGATGGACGGCGCTGGCGCACACAGCTTTGTCTGGCGCAGCACCAATGATGGCGTTCACTGGCAGCAAATGGACGGCCGCACCGGCGGACGGCATTCGGTGATCGTGCCGCTGGATGAGAAAGGCGATTTGCTTTCCATTGGCGGGAAAAATGCAAGCGTCAACGGCTGGTCTCCGGAAAACACCTCGACAAATTTTGGCGCAAGCTGGACCACCAGCACCGCCTCGCCGTTTCCGGCGCTGGGCAGCGCGCAACGGCCGGCGCTTATCAAGCTGGCCGATGGAAATTTATTTTTCGTGAGCGACGCGTATTTGCACAAACTTCAACGCCCGCCGCCGGAAGGGTGGACAAATGGTAACGGTGCTTTCGTGGCGCTTTCCACGAACAACGGCGCGTCGTGGCGCATCAAAACGTTGCCGGTGCAGTTGCCGAACCACGAACGCGGCACGAACGGCACGCTCGGCTACGTCACCGCGCGGCAGGCGCCGAACGGCGTGATCCACATTTTGACGACCGAGTCTCAGCCGTGCCTGCACTACGAAATGAACGAAGCGTGGATTTGGTCGGACGTGGGCGACATCAAGCCGGAATCTTCCGGCGGCGTGGAGAAAAATTTCTCGGAAAAATATCCGAGCGAAAAATTGCGCTCAAAATGGAGCGCGCGGATTTGTCCGAACGGACGATATCTGCTCGACGGCCGGGAAACAGATTTTTACGAAACCGGCGCGAAGCAGCACGAAGCCACTTACAAGAATGGACACAAATCTGGTGAGGAAACTTTTTGGTCACCAAAGGGAGACAAACTTTGGAGTTGGGAACGTCATCTGAATACGCACACCGCGACCTGGACGCAATTTTGGCCGAACGGGAAAATGAAATTTCAATCGAGTTGGAATACTCAGCCGGTCGCGTGCGACTTGAACCGCAGCTTTTTCGGCCTGGTAGCCGACGGTCCAGCGAAACAGTGGAACGAAGACGGATCGTTGAAAGTTTCCGGTAACTTTTCGAACGGTTCGCTGTTGGAAGGAGCAGGGAAATGAACATCGTCACCTTGCTCCAACCCCCGCACATCGTTTTCGGCAATGGCTGCGCGCCGCAGTGTGCCGAATTTCTAGCGCAGCACGGCGTGAAACGCGCGCTGCTCGTGTCTAGTTCGCCGGTGCTGCTGACGCTCGGCAACGTAACAGCCGCGCTGGAAAAATCCGGCGTGACGGTGGTCTTCGCGCCGACGGTGGACCGCGAGCCGACACATGAATTGTTTGAATATATTTTATCGGTTGCGCGCGCTGAAAAAATTGACGGCGTGCTTGGCATCGGCGGCGGCAGCGCAATTGACGTGGCCAAACTCGTGGCTGCGCTCGCGCGCGGAAAACAAACCGCTCCGGAAGTTTTCGGCATCAATCTTTTGCTCTGCCGCGAGCTGCCGTTGGTCTGCCTGCCAACGACCGCCGGCACCGGCGCGGAAGTTTCGCCGAACGCCATTTTGCTGGACGAAGCCGACGAGTTGAAAAAGGGCGTCGTCAGTCCGCACCTCGTTCCCGACGCGGCATTCGTTGATCCCTTGCTGACGATTTCGGTTCCGCCCGCCGTCACTGCCGCCACCGGCTTGGACGCGTTAACGCATTGCATCGAAGCCTACGCCAACAAATTCGCGCATCCGATTGTGGACACTTACGCGTTGCAAGGCATAAAGTTAATTTCGCAAAATCTGGTGCGCGCCGTGCGCAACGGCAACGACGTCGAAGCCCGCGCCGCGCTGGCGCTTGGCAGTCTTTACGGCGGGTTGTGCCTAGGGCCGGTCAACACCGCCGCTGTTCACGCGCTGGCATATCCGCTCGGAGGCCGGTTTCATATCGCTCATGGCGTCTCGAACGCGCTGCTGCTGCCGCACGTTTTGCGCTTTAATTTTTCCGCCGCACCGAGGCGCTATGCGGAAATTTCAGTCGCACTAGGTGTTGAAAGATACTGTTCCGACTTGGGAACAGCGGAGCGGGGTGTGGAATTTTTATCGCAATTGTCGCGCGATTGCGGCGTGCCGCAGCGACTTGCCGACCTGGGCATCCCCCGCACATCGATTCTCGAAATGGCGAAAGCTGCGATGAAGGTGACGCGGCTGTTGAAGAACAATCCGCGCGAACTGTCGGAGGTGGACGCCGTCAGCATTTACGAAGCGGCCTATTAAATTTATAATGAACAAGGGATACAAATTTCATGGCGCAGTTGTGCCGCTGGTGACGCCGTTCAGCACGGGCGGCGCGTTGGACGAAACGGCACTCATGCGCTTGGTGGAAGCTCAGATTGCTGGCGGTGTCGAGGGCGTATTCTTGCTGGGCACGACCGGCGAGGGCGCGCATGTGCCGCACGAACTGCGCCGGCGATTGATCGAGGTCGCGGCGAAATGCGCGGCAAAACGGATTTTGATTTTTGCCGGTCTGGGGGACGTGCGGCTGGCAGATGTGGTCGAGGCGAACGGTTTTTTCCACGCCGGCGCGGATGCGGTTGTTGTGCATCCGCCGATTTCGGAAAAGGTCGCGCCGGAAAAACTTCAGGAATGGTTTCGCTCGTTGCTTGATCGGATCGAAGGCCCGGTGCTGCTTTATAATATGCCGATGACCACGGGCGTATCCATCCCACTTGACGCGGTGGAAAGCTTGCTCAGCCATCCCAGATTCGTCGGCCTCAAAGATTCGGAAAACAACCCGACACGCCACGAGGAAATGTTGCGCCGGTTCGGCGGGAAAAAGGATTTTTCGGTTTTCATCGGCGTCGGCGCGCTGATGGAAAAGGGTTTAAAACTGGGCGCAGATGGCATTGTTCCCAGTGTCGGCAACTTGATCCCCGACGTGTGTCATCAGATTTGTGCGTCGGCAAAAATGGCGGACTGGGTCGCCGTCGCGCAGCTGCAGGCGCGGATGATGTCTGTCGCCGGCCTGTATCAAAAGGGCCGCAATCTCAACGAATCGCTCGCGGCCCTCAAAGCGGCAATGCACTTGCGCGACCTCTGCGCGCCGCTGGTGATGCCGCCGCTGCGGAGAGTTTCAACGGCGGAACTGGAAAAAATCCGTCACCACATGGCCGAATTGCAGCTGCTGAACGGAAAATGAAAAACGCACTTCCAGTTCTGGGTTTGACAATGGGCGATCCCGCCGGCATCGGGCCGGAAATCTGCCTGCGCGCGCTGAACTCGCCAGCCGTGCGGAAGTTGTGCGTGCCGGTTTTATTTGGCGACGCGGCGGTTCTGGAACGTGTGGCACTACAGGCGAAAATTAAAAGGCCGATGGCACGCGTCGTATCCTTTTCGGAACTGGGGAAAATATTTTCGACGGATGCGTCGCTCATGGTGGATTGTGGCGCGATTGCGGCGGCGAGAATTAATCCAGGAAAAATCTCCGCGGCGTGTGGCCGGGCTGGCTATGTTTATATTGAGAAAGCGATAGCGGCGGCGTTACGCGGGAAAATCGCAGGCGTGGTCACGGCGCCGATTCACAAAGAATCGCTCAATTTGTCCGGCGTGAAATTTCCCGGCCACACCGAAATTTTCACCGCCCTCACCGGCGCAAAACGGAGCTGCATGATGCTTCATTCCGATAAAATTACGGTGAGCATGGTTACGACGCATATCGGCTATCAAGAGGTGCCGAAAAAACTTTCGGTCGAGCGTGTGCTGAACGTCATCGAATTGACCGCGCAGGCGATGAAACAAATTCTGGTCCGCGCGCCGCGTATCGGCGTCTGCGGGCTGAATCCGCATGCCGGCGAGCACGGTTTGTTTGGGCGGCATGAAGAGGAAAAATTTGTCGAGCCGGCGGTAAAGCTGGCTCAAAAGAAAAAAATTAACGCGGTCGGCCCGCTGGTGCCCGACGCGGCATTCACCACAAATGTGCGGAAAAAATTCGACGCCATCGTGACGCTTTATCATGATCAGGGCCACATTCCATTCAAGATGCTGGCGTTTGAAACGGGCGTTAATATCACGCTAGGTTTGCCAATTATTCGCACTTCGGTGGACCACGGCACGGCCTTCGACATCGCGTGGCAAGGCAAGGCCGACCCGACAAGTTTGTTTTCAGCCATCCAAGTTGCGGCGGAAATGGCGAACGGGCGGACTAGGAAATAATTTTATGATTGGCGTCATCGCAGACGATTTGACCGGCGCGGCCGAACTGGGCGCGGTCGGTTTGCGCCATGGTTTGCGCGCGGAGATTGTGCGCAGCGGCAAACCTGGCGGGCGCGCCGATTTAGTCTGTGTGGACACGGATTCGCGCGCGTGTGAACCGGCTGAGGCCGCGAAGCGGGCGGCGGCGGCGGCCAAGTTGCTGCGCGCGGCGGGCGCGAAATGGATTTACAAAAAAGTGGATTCGGTTTTGCGCGGCCAGGTCACGGCGGAAGTCGAAGCGGTGATGAATCAGCTCAAGCTGGAAAGCGCGCTGCTGCTACCGGCGAATCCGTCGCTCGGGCGCACAATCAAAGACGGTCATTATTTTCTGCGCGGCCGGCCGCTGCATAAAACGGAGTTTGCGCACGACCCGCATTATCCTCGCCGCTCGTCGCATGTTCTGCGACTGGTGAAGATTCCTGAGAAGTTTTCCATGCGCCTGGCTGGCAATGATCGTTTGCTTGCGGCCGGAACCATCGTCGTTGGCGACTCAGAAACCAGCGCGCAAGTGCAGGACTGGACGGGCAGCTTTAGCCCGCAGATGCTGCCGTCAGGCGGCTCGGAATTTTTCAACGCGCTGCTGAACCTAAATTGGCCGGTCATTGAAAATAAAGGACAAACCCTATTAGAAAGTCCCAAGGCGAAGGAGTTTTTCGTGGTCGGCACGGCCACGGAGTCCGCGCGCAAATTTGTCACGGCGCAACGCCGACGCAAGGTGCCGGTTTTTTCCCTGCCGCTGGAACTGGCGTGGGGGGCGGAATTCTTGCCGCTGGCGGTCGAGGCCGTGACCCAGCGGGTGTTGGCTGCGTTTGAAAGCAAGCCGCGCGTTATTTTGCAAGTCGGTTTGCCACCGGTGCGCGACCCGGACGTGGCGCGTGGATTGTCGAACCAAGTCGTGTGCGTGGCCGAGCGCTTGCTCCGGCAGATGCGCGCCGGGCGGGTCTTCGCCGAGGGCGGCGCGACGGCGGCGGAACTGGTCCGGCGCATGGGTTGGCCCCGTCTGGATGTGCTTTGCGAGCACGCGCCAGGCGTGGCGACGCTCGCTGTCGGCGATGCTCCGGAACTGCAACTGACCATCAAGCCCGGCACCTACGTCTGGCCGGCGGAGTGGACATGACATGGATTCATCTGCTAAAAGTGTGATGATGCCCGAAGCGAACAAGTCCGCTGAAAATTTGATTTTTGTTGACCCGTCGCCGGTTGCCCGCCGGCTGCTGTGGCATCTGTTTTCCATCGGCTCGCGGCGCGTGACCCAATCCGACCGGCATGAGCGCTTTGAAAAACCCGGTGCGCATCTTTTCTGGGTGCATTCCGGCGAAGGCGAGTTGGAGCACAAGTCCAACCGTTTCGGGCTGAAGCGCGGTCGGAGTGTGTGGCTCGTGGACATGAGCAAGCCGCGCACCTACATTCCCGCGCCGGGACGGCATCTCGCTATTACCGGTTTTCGTTTTGGCGGGCCGGGTTTGGAATTCTGGCACGAGGCCATTCAGGATGAAGAAAATCCTGAGTTCACCGTGGACGATTTTCGTTTCATCACCCGGACGCAAAGTGAATTGCTGCGGCTCGTCCGCCGCCGTCCATCTGGCTGGGAATGGCAGGTGCATGTCGTCATCACCAATCTGCTGGGAAAATTGCTCATGTCGCGCGGGCTGCTCACCTCGCCGCACGCGGAATTGCCGGTGCCGGTGGTGCGCGTGCTCAACGCCATCGCCGCGAATCCGCTGCGTGATTGGAAGGCCCGCGAGCTGGCCACCATCGGCAAGGTCAGCTATTCCGGACTGCGCGCGGCGTTCCAAAAGTCAGGGCAGGGGACGGTGCACGAACACATCCAGCGCGCGCGGCTCGACCAGTCACGCCTGTGGCTGGCGGACAAGCGGCTTTCGATCAAGGACGTCGCTGGCCAACTGAGCTTCTCCAGCGAGTTTTATTTCAGCCATTTCTTCCGGCACCACACCGGCATGACCCCGACGGAATTCCGCCGGCATCTCAAGGGCTGAAATATTCCTGATGAAAAAAATCTGCTTTGCCGCCGCGATTTTGATCTGGGCGTGTTCGGTTGCTCTGGCCCAGGAAACAGAAGTGCAATTTCTCTCCGGCCACGGCAAGGACGATGCCGTCCCGTGGAAATTTTTCTGCACTGCCAACGCCCAATCCGGTTACTGGACGAATCTGCCGGTGCCGTCGTGCTGGGAACTGCACGGCTTCGGCAAAATCAATTATCACCGCGACGCGACCAATTCCTATGACGAGCGCGGGCTTTACGAAACGGAATTTTCCATTTCTGAAAACTGGCGCGGCAAAAGAATTTTTCTCGTTTTCGACGGCGCGATGACCGATACGAGCGCGAAGCTGAACAGCCAGAGTTGTGGTCCGCCGCATCAAGGCGCGTATTACCGTTTCAAATACGAAGTCACGTCGCTCGTCAAATTCGGCGCGACCAATAAGCTCGAAGTCGAGGTGGCCAAACATTCCGCCAACGCCTCCGTCAACGGCGCGGAACGCACCGGCGATTACTGGATGTATGGCGGCATTTTTCGCCCGGTGCGGCTCGAAGCCGTGCCGGCGCAATTCATCGAGCGCGTGGCGATTGATGCGCAAGCGGACGGCAGTTTTTCCGCCGAGGCCTGTTTGAACGGCATCACCAACGCGTTTGTGGTCGAGGCGCAAATCCAGACACTGGCCGGGAAAAGCGTGGGCGCGCCGTTTGAGGGCGGAATTATTTTTGGCGGCGCTCTCCCCGACACGGCAAAGCTCAAAACTAAAATCACATCGCCGGCACTCTGGACGGCTGAAACGCCGAATCTTTACCAGGTAAAAATTGCACTCAAACAAAACGGCCAAATCGTCCATGAAATTTTTCAGCGCTTCGGTTTCCGCACGTTCGAGGTGCGCGACGGCGACGGACTTTACCTCAACGGCCGTCGCGTGATTCTCAAAGGCTGCGACCGGCATTCGTTCTGGCCGGATTCCGGCCGCTGTTTGAGCGAGGCTGTCCACCGGCTCGACATCGTGACGATGAAGGACATGAACATGAACGCCGTTCGCATGTCTCATTATCCGCCCGATGCGGAGTTTCTCGATTTGTGCGATGAACTGGGGCTTTATGTTTTAGACGAACTCGGTGGCTGGCATAAATTTTATGACACGGAAACCGGCGCAAAGCTCGTGAAAGAAATGGTCACGCGCGACGCAAACCACCCTTCGATTTTGTTTTGGGACAACGGCAATGAAGGCGGCTTCAATACCAATTTCGACCAATTGTTTGACAAGTATGATTTGCAGCAGCGCCGCGTGCTGCATCCATGGGCACCGTTCAACGGCGTGAACACCGTGCATTATCTGCCTTACGACAAAGCGAAGCTCGCGTGCGACGGCATCGCGCTGTCGTATCACAAAAATGATTACACCGTGTGGACCAACTCCGCGCAGAAGTGGATTTACATGCCCACGGAATTCATCCACGGCCTTTACGACGGTGGTGCTGGCGCGGGGTTGGCGGAAACCTGGGATTTGATGTCGCACAGCAAATATATCGGCGGCGGTTTCATCTGGGCGTTTCTCGACGAAGGCATCAAGCGCGCGGACAACGGAGAAATTGACGTGAGCGGCAACGAGGCACCGGATGGTATCGTTGGCCCGTATCGCGAACGCGAGGCGAGCTTTTACGCGATCAAACAAATCTGGTCGCCGATTCAGATAGCCGAAACTAATTTGCCGCAAAATTTCGACGGCACACTAACCGTGGAAAATCATTTTAATTTCACCGATGCAAATCAGTGCAAGTTCACCTGGCAGTTGCGACGGTTTGCTTTTGCGGGTCGCGCGGATTCCGCTGACGAAAAAATCAGCGCCCAAGGCAATGGTGAAGTTTTGTCCATTCCGCCGGGTGGCTGTGGTAAGCTGCGTTTGAAACTGCCGGAAAATTTCTGGCACACGGTGGATGTGACTGAGGGCAATTTTCTAGCTGTGCGCGTGGATGATCCGGCAGGCCGCGATCTTTGGACTTATGTCTGGCCGTTGCGGCGGCGCGAGGTGTTGCCAACGGCGCAGGTCATTTCCCGCGCGGATTTTGCCGGCACCAACGGCGGCGCGATGGAATTGACGGGTGCGGGTATCACGGCGCGGATAGAAAATGGCGAACTGGTTTATGTGGCGCGCGGCGACCGGAAATTTTCATTGTGCAACGGTCCGCGCGTGGCGCTGACCAATTCCGTCCTCAAAAAAGCTTCCTGGCAATTGCGTGCCGACGGCTGGCTGCGCTGCGATTATGTTTATTCAGCCGAAGGCACGAATGATTTCTGCGGCGTCCTTTTTGACTACCCGGAAAATTTCGTGCAGCACAAGCACTGGCTTGGCGATGGCCCGTATCGCGTCTGGAAAAACCGGCGGGCGGGCGTGACGCTCGGCGTCTGGGAAAATGATTACAACAACACCATCACCGGCTGGCGCGGTTGGGTGTATCCGGAATTCAAAGGCTGCTTCGCCGATGTCCGCTGGCTGCAATTGCAGACGACCGAGGGCGAAATCACGGTCGTGCCGGAAAAGGTTCCGTTTGTGCAGATGCTTACGCCGGAATTTCCGCCGGTGAATCTGGCCGGGCATACGATCCCGCCGCTGCCGGCGTGCGGCCTCGGCTTGCTGGATGCGATTCCGCCGATGGGCAGCAAGTTCAACGCGCCGGAAGCGGTCAGTCCTTCGGGCGCCCGTAATATTGTGACCGGCGATTATCAAGGTGCGGTGAGTTTTTACTTTGGCGACCTTCCGGATGGTCCGCAGCCGGTGAAATGATTTGAAACCGTGCTGAGTTTCCGGTATTCGGACGTGCCATGTGTTTGAATTTGGCTGACATCCCAATCTCCGGGCCGGCATGAAAAATTCCTTCAAGGTTTTTTTGTTTCTGGAATCCTCCCGCGCCTCCGGCCGGCTGATGCTGGAAGGCATCGCCCGCTATGCCCATCATCACGGGCCGTGGTCATTTTACTGGGAGCCGGGCGGCTTGGAGACCAATCCCGCCCGGCTGAAGAAGCTGGATGCCGATGGCATTATTTTTCGCGATGTGGCCGCGTTCAAGCAGGAGGCTATAAAATTGGGTATACCGGCGGTTGTGGTCGGCCATGGCCGGCGCGAAGCGCGCGGCTTGCTCAATGTCGTCACGGATTCCGCCGCCATCGGCCGGATGACGGCGGAGCACCTGCTGGAGCGTGGGCTGCGACACTTTGCGTTTTGTGGTTATGCCGGCACTGCGCGGGAGCAAACACCCTGGTCCAAACACCGCATGGAATCATTTCGGCGCCGCGTGGTGGAAGCGGGCTTCGCGCCGCCAGCGACGTATGTATTTCCCTTTCTGGGCGTCGGCTGGCAGAAAACCCGGCGCGAGCTGGCGGAGTGGCTGGCCCGGTTACCCAAGCCGCTGGGGCTGATGGCGTGCAATGATGATTGCGGCGTGCAGGTCATTGAAGCCTGCAAGCTTCAGGGTTTTAGGGTTCCGGACACGGTGAGCGTCATCGGCGTGGATAATGATGAAGTGGTCTGCGGCCTGGCCGATCCGCCGATGAGCAGCGTGGCGATTGATTTTGAACGTGCCGGCTATCAGGCGGCCGAGGCCTTGGACCGGCTGATGCGCGGTTCCCGAACGCCTTCGCCCAAGATCGAGGTGCGCGCCGTGCGGGTGGTCGCCCGCCGTTCGACGGATATCGTGGCGGTGGAAGACAAGCAGTTGGTGGCGGCGCTGACCTGCATTCGCGACCGCGCCCGGACGCCGCTCACCGTGAACGAGGTCGCGCGGGTGGTCGGGATTTCGCGGCGTTCCTTGGAGCGCCGTTTCCGCCAGCAACTCGGCGGCTCCATCTTGCAGGCCATCCGCCGCCAGCGCGCGGATCACATAGCGCAATTGTTGCTGGAGACGAGCCTGCCGGTGACTCGCATTGCCGAGTCGCTGGGCTTTCCGGATGTGCAGCATTTCGCCCGCTATTTCCGCGCCGCCAAAAAAATGAGCCCGCTGGCCTTCCGTAAAAACTACGGTAGCAAGGTTGGGGAAATCCAACCCGGCACCGGCCCGGCGACCGGCGGCTAATCCATGTCCGTGAGCCAATCAAATTTCCTTCTTTCATCCGGCAATGGCTTGTGGTGAAATTCCACCGTGCTTCAGGGATCTGGATTCAAATGTAATGTTCGCAGGAACTTTGCCCACGCCTTCAAGGAATGGCGGCGCCAGCAGAGAATTCCTTTGAAACAAATCGCCACCGAACTGGGTTTCTCCGTCGCCACCATCAGCAAGTGGGAACGTGGCGAGCGGTTTCCGACCGGCCATAATCTTGAACTGCTCGTTGAATACACCGGCCAGCCGCCCTGCCATTTGGTCTGCGCCAACGCCCGCCGCTGCCGCCACGGCGGCTGCCTCCTTAAAAAAACTTTGCGCGGCTGACAACCAGCCCGCTATTTGACAAAGAGTAGAAAACGCTTTCTCGCCCGACCACGCCGCATCTCTAAAATCCGTTGCTGTTAGCTCAACTAACGGTTATGGATTCCACAAATTTAGCGACAGCATATTGGCAAAGATTATTGCCAGCCACCGGTGCATCGCCTGTCAGCCAACCTTCCCGCACCAGCCGCTTGGTGGCGCTGCCCGGTCATTCAGCCATTTTCCCCGGCCATCTGGCTAAACTCTTGGAACGTCCGGCTAAATTCCCCGATCACCTGGGGGCAGCACTGGAACATCTGGCTAAACTCCCCGATTGCCTGGCTAAACCCACCGGTCATCTGGCTATTTACACCGATGGTCTGGCAAAATTCCCCAACCATCTGGCTAAATCCACCGATTACCTGGCTAAATGCACCGGTGATCCAGAGCCCCGGCCAAACCACCCCGATTTGCCTCCTAAACATCCGTATAACTCATTGAATAATAAATAAATATGCAAAAAGACTACTTGGCACATGATGATGAAGGTCGCGCTCAGCAGTTCATCGTCTTTCGCGACAACATTGGGCAGTTCCTGGTGCCCTTGGGCATTCTGCCCACCGACGAGGACATCGTCCAGCAGGCGTTGGATGCCGGACGGTTCCGGGCCGTGGTGGATTTTCAGGCCACCATGCAGCAGGCCGCCCAAAGCTGGACAGCTGAGAAAAACTACGAACGTGATGGCGTTGGCACCGCTCCCGGTGGCCAAAACGTGCCCGTGCTGCCTGCCAATTTTCCGGCCGCCGTGCCGGCGGGCATCACCCCGCGCTTCCGCCTGCTCGTCAAACGGCTCAACGGCAATTCCAAGTTCACCGACGCCATGGCGAAGGCGCTCGGCGTGCAAGGCACCGACCAAGTGGCTCCCGACCTGACCACTGTCCAGCCGGACATTGATGTGGTCATTTCCGGCAACCATGTGGAAGTGGACTGGGGCTGGGGTGGCAACGTGAATTACCTCGACATGTGCCTCATCCAAGTGGATCGCGGCGATGGCAAAGGGTTTGTAGATCTCTGCTACGATACCACGCCCGGCTACAACGACACCCAGCCATTTCCCGCTGTGCCGACCAAATGGACCTACCGCGCCATCTATCGAGTGGATGACGCCAACGTCGGCCTTTGGAGCAAAATCGTAAGCCTCATCGTCGGTGGCTAATTCAAACTATCAATAAACATACATAACAAATTCTGGAGGCAAAACTCCCCGGCGCGGTGAAAACTGCGCCGGGGTTTTAATTTGGCTGAATTTCAAAATTCGAGAACTTGGTTTTAAAACTCGCCCTCAACTAAATCGGAACTACCGCACCCCGGAGGAGCGCCGCCGCCGGCTGCTGGCGCTTGAAAACGTATTGTCGCAAAATGGTGATTATTTTCCGCAAATTGGCGTTGCGGTTGGGGCGCGCGTGGATAACATTATGTCATCAACCCATGCGAAAAATGAATGTTGGATGTGTCGTCTCTGCATTCAGGCCGGAACCGCGCCAGCGTCCACCGGTTCATTGCAATTAATATTTCAAGCCCCTCTATCCATTGTCCCGCTCAATCCCGAACCCCTAGAAACCATCAGACTGTTATGAACACCACTCCTCATTACACTAAAAACACCAAGTTTGCCCAAAGTCGTTGGCTAGCCCTGCTGCTGGCCACCGTCTTGGCACCGATGCCGTCAGTTTTTGCCGCGAACGGCACCTGGACCAACAGCGTAGGCGGCAGTTGGGCCACCGCCGCCAATTGGACCAACAGTGTCATTGCTGCCGGCAGCGGCAACACCGCCGATTTTAGCGAGCTGTCTTTGGGCACCGCGCCGACGGTGACACTGGACGGAGCCCAGACCATCGGCAATATGATTTTTGGCGATCAGGGCAATACTTATGGTTGGACGTTGAACACCGGCACCGGTGGTCCGCTGACTTTGGCCGGAGGCACGCCGACCATCACGGTGAACAACCAGACCACTACAGTCGGTGTGGGGTTGGCCGGATCGGCGGGCTTGGTCAAGGCCGGATCGGGCACGCTGGTTTTGAGCGGCCCCAATACTTACACCGGCAACACCATTGTCACCAACGGCACATTGAAACTGCCCACCCCGGTGGTCAATGCTTCGACGGTGCCAACTCCGGTTCTGTATATGTCATTTGACAACGTCGTTACTGGCACCGCCACGAACGTCATCAACGATGGCAGCGGTGGCTCGGTGATGAACGGCACATTGGTTGGCTCGGCGAGCATTGTTAGCGGCGGCCGACTGGGCGGAAATTGCTTGAGTATTCCGGCAACTTTGAATGCGGGCTATGTGGCCATCACTAATTCTGTAGTTCTTTTCAGTGGCAGCACCACTTGGACGGTGGCGATGTGGATTAAGACCACCACGGCGGGGGGCGTTTATTTATATCAAGGCAATGGTGGCTGGAATAACACTGGCGGCGCGAATACGATTTTTCATTTGAATAATGGTGGTAACAACGGTGCCGGCTCTGGAATGGGGCTTGACACTCGCGGCGGAACCGCCGGTGGTGTTAGCTATGGTCGTGGTTGGGAATCTGGCAGCACAACCATTAACGATGGTAATTGGCATTTCGTGGTGATGACTTGCAACGCCAACAATACGCATGTCAGCTATGTGGATGGCAACGTGGATGCGTGGAGTGAAGACACCTGGAGCGGTGCCGCCGGTGGCACGAATGTTTGGATTGGTGCGTGCGGTGAAACCGGTGACGGTGTTGCTGGCTTGAATGGTTTGATTGATGAAGTTTCGATTTACAACACCACCTTGAGCCAGGCGCAGGTGCAGAACCTCATGGCGGCGGGCACCGTGCCGGCGGCCAGTCCGGTTTCCGTGGCGGCTTCCTCCACCTTGAATTTGAATGGTTGCTCGCAAATCGTCGCCGGTTTGAGCGGGACGGGCACGGTGGATTCCACCTTGGCCGCCGGCACGCCAATGCTGGCAGTCAACACCACCACCGCCAGCACGTTTGGCGGTGTCATCGCCAATACAGCCGGCAACTTGTCGCTCGCCAAAATGGGGGCCTCGACCTTGACGCTAAACGGCACAGCAGCCAACACCTACACCGGTGCGACCATTGTCAATGGCGGCACACTCATCGAAGATTTTGCCAACGCGACCTCGCCCAACAACCTCATCAACAGCAGTTCCACTCTGGTGCTGGGGGGTGGCACATTCCAGGTCAAACAAAAAAGTGCCACCGCGACTTCTCAGACTTTTGCCGGCACTACGGTTAATCCAGGCACCACGGCCGTTATCGGGACGCAAGTGACCTCGGGCGCACTGTCGTTGGCGTTGGGTGCCATCACCCAGAATGTCGGCGGCGCAGTGGACTTCACCACCCCGACGGGCGGTTCCATTACCACCACCAGTCCCAATGTCAATGGCATCCTTGGCGGTTGGGCTACAACTGGTAATACGGTTTCCTCCACCACCACTGGTGATTGGGCTGCGACCAATGGCAGCGGTCAGATTGTCACCTATACTGGCTATACTCCAATATCCGCTTCGGCAAGCAGCACGCCATCCTTGACTGGATCATCAACCCAAAACTGGTTGTGTGGCGCACTCAATGGTGCTAACAACGTTACCACCTTGAGTGCCAGTGCAACCATCAATTCGCTGGTCGGGCAGGGTGATATTAACATACCCAGTGGTGACACGCTGACAGTGAACAGCGGTGGAATTATTTTAAGGGGTGTTGCCAGATGGATTCTGAATAACAACGCGGGAAACTCAACTGGGACGGCAAAAATTGCATCGGGTCTGGCAACGGGTGATTTGTATGTGCATACGCCGAACACCGCTGCTTCTTGGACCATCTGGCCCAACATCGTAGACGGATCAGTCCCCACGACGTTAATCAAAGACGGTCCTGGTTTGGTCTATCTTGGAAACAACAACACCTACACCGCTGGAACACTGGTTAATGGCGGCACGCTTTCAGTAAACAAAGGCGGCGGGACCGGCGGCATTCGCGGTGTCGCCACCGTCAACCCCGGGGCCACGCTGCAATTTAATGCGGTTGATGCGGGTGGATACACCGTGAATCTTTGTGTTAACGCCATTAATATAAACGGAGGCACTCTGGCGAATACATCCGGCGGCAATGAGGGATATCTTTACGACCTTAATCTTACAGGTGGCACAGTTACTTCGACCGGTGGCAATTTTGTTTTCAGCGCGCAGTCGACACCGGTTTATGGCATTAACACATTGGCCAGTTCTCAGGGTTCATTGATTAGTGCGCCGATTCACTTTAATGGTTTGGGCTTCTTCAATGTGGCTCAAGGCACGGTGCCCAACGGCATTGACCTCACGGTTTCAGGCATCATCAACAACAGCACTGGCATCTTCAAGAATGGTGCGGGCACCATTCTCTTGAGTGGCGTGAACACCTTCGCCGGCGGCTGGACTAACAACTCCGGCACAGTGATTGTTGGCAACAACGCCGCCTTTGGCACCGGCCCGGTCGCCTTTAGCGGCGGATCCATTTCCAACAATGCTGGCACCAGCTACACGCTGGTGAACAGCATCAACCTAGCTAGCACAATATCCGCCGGCGTTGGTTCCGGTGACACCCTTACGCTATCCGGATTAATCACCGGAACCGGTGGCCTGACCAAGGTCGGCGCGGGCACCTTGAAATTTAACATCGCGAACAGCTACAGCGGCAACACGACCGTTAGCGGCGGCACGCTGGCGCTGGGAGCCAGCAGCGGTATCAGCAGTTCCCCCAATATCACTGTTGCCAGCGGAGCGATCTTGGATGTGTCAGCCATCAGTGGCTTCACCTTGGGCGGCAGCCAGATTCTGTATGGCGGCGGCACCAACAACGGCTCGCTCAACACCAGCTCCGGCACGAAAATCTACGCGGGCACGGACGGCGGTTATGGCACCAACACCGTCGTCGGCAACCTGACGCTGGCTTCCGGTGCGGTTTGCTATTTCGATCTGGGAACCGTGTATAACGGCGCCAATGACGAAATCGTGGTGACGGGCAATCTCACGAACAATGCCAATTATATTCATATCAAGGCTCCGAGCACTGCGGTGGGCATGGATCAGTCTGCCGACTATGTTCTCTTCAGCGCCGCCAATATTGTGGGGACCTTCCCTGTCGCGCCGGTTTGGGATGTGACGCCCACCAATTCGACCCATTTCCGGATTGTGACGACCAGCACAAATGTCACACTGCACTATGATGCGGGCTTGACGATGCCCAGCGGCGCGGGCAATCCGGTGACCGTGACGCGCAATCAAACCACTCCCATCAGTGTCACCGTTATTCCGGGCACCTACACGGTCAACACTGTGGTCGTGAATGCGAGTTTGCTGGGTGGATCCAGCGCACTTTCTCTGGTTCTGTCCAAC
The DNA here is from genome assembly GCA_903889895.1 of uncultured Verrucomicrobia subdivision 3 bacterium. Taxonomy (GTDB): domain Bacteria; phylum Verrucomicrobiota; class Verrucomicrobiia; order Limisphaerales; family UBA11358; genus UBA11358. The sequence continues at coordinate 61,934 of CAISYZ010000038.1, forward strand.
AACAATGTTTACACCAATGCCATCATCATTCCGCCGACCGCCACGGTTGGCGTCGCGACCTTGCCGGTCACCATCACCGATGTGAACACATTCTTCGGTCTGACGAACATTCCTGTGACGGTTGTCGTGGCGAACCAGGTGTGGAATGGTGGTTCGCTGACCGACAACAACTGGACCAGCAACCCGAACTGGACGAGCGGGGCGGGGCCGGCCTATGCGGGTGATAGTGTGACTTTTGACGGCAGCACGCGGTTGACGCCCAGTGTGAACACCAATTACAGCCTCACCGGGCTGACGTTTAACAGCACGGCGGGCAGTTTCACCATCGGGACCGCCAACAGCAGCGCGCTGACGCTGACGGCGGGTGGCGTGGTCAACAATTCGGCCAATGCCCAGATCCTCAATGTGCCGGTCACCTTGAGCGCGGCGCAAACGTTGAATGCGGCCGCCGGCCCGTTGACTTTGGGACAAAATCTCACCAACGGTGGTTACTTGGTCACCGTGAGCGGTATTTCCAACACTGTTGTGAGCGGAGCAATCGTCGGCGCGGGCGGACTGGCCATCACCGGCACCGGCAACCTGTCGTTGGCTGGCACCAATACTTATAGCGGGGCAACGACGGTGAGCAGCGGCAGTCTAACTGTGGCCCCCACCGGTTTGCTGGGCACAAATACGGTGACGGTCAACACCAGCACGCTAAATGTGGTCGGCACGAGCACGAACAACGGATTGGACACGATTGGCGGCACCGCTGGTGTCGCGGTGCTGAACATCGCGGGTGGCAATCTTCAAGCCAACGACCATTCCGGTCAGTTGTATAATTCAGGACTGGTGCTCAGCACTGTCGCCGGTGCGGCAGGCGATATCCAGATGAGTTCCGGCACCCTGGGAGTGTATGATCAGCTCGGCATCGGCCAGTCGGCCTTCGGCGGGTATAGCCAGAGTGGCGGCACGACCACCATCGGCGGATTTATCGCGCTGGGTGGAACTGCTGGCGGTGGCGTCTTTAACCAAAGTGGCGGCACAGTCAACATGACCGGCTCGTCGGCGACGCTTGGCTACAGCGTGACCAGTTCCATCGGGGTCATGAATTTGAGCGGGACGGCGGTGTTCAACGCCAATCCGAACGGCGGGGCTTTCGGCGGCGGTATTTGGCCGGGCGAAGTGGGAACCGGCATCTTAAATGTTTCCGGTAGCGCGTCATTGGTCATTCCGCACGACGGTTTGGTTTTGGGCAAAGGCAATGTTGCCGGTAACGGCACAGTGAATTTGCTCGGTGGCACGGTCACGGCGAATTCTGTTTACAAAGGCACCGGCACCGGCACGTTGAATTTCAACGGCGGCACGCTTAAAGCGAATATGGCGACCAATGCTTTCGTGTCGGGATTGACTGCGGCCTACATTTACACCAACGGTGCGGTCATTGATTCCGGCGGTTATAACATCACGATTCCGCAAACCTTGCTGCCACCCACAGGCTATGGCGTGCAGTCCATCACCGTGGCCACGGGAGGGGCGGGCTACATTGAAACGCCAATTGTGATCATCACCAATATCAGCGCCAGTGGCAGTGGCGCGACGGCGGTGGCCAATATTTCCGGCGGCGTGGTCACAAGCATCACGGTTACCTGCCCGGGTCAAGGTTACGGCAGCAGCGATATTCTGGGCGTGTCCATCATCGGCGGTGGCGGCAGCGGGGCGAGTGCAAACACGCCTGGGCTAATCCCGAATGCGGGCGGCGGTTTGACCAAGGTGGGTAACGGCACTTTGTCCTTGGGCACCGGCAATACCTATTCGAGCGATAATTTAACCTTCACCAACACGACCGCTGTGCTGGGCGGAACTTTGAACTGGAACTATGCCACTTTGAGTTACCCGGGGCATTTGGTTGTCAGCAATGGCACCTTTGCCTTGGATGCTTCCAGTGGGGCCTCGTATTCACCGGTTAATGTGACGTTACAGACCAATGCGGCGGTGACGATTGCCTATGGCAGCGCCAGCCCTGGCAGCTTTACGCCGATTACGGCGGGCGGCAGCCTCGTTTCTTCGGGCACCAACATCATCAACATTAGCGGTTCTGGCTTCACGACCTTGGGGCAGCAGGTCTCTTTGATGTCTTATAACGGCACGCCATTGGGCAGCATCAGCAACTTCAAGCTGGGAACCTTGCCGGTGGGGGTTTCCGGTTACTTGAGCAACAACGCCACAGCCACGCCGCCCTCGATTGACTTCGTCGTCACGCTGATTGGCCAGACGCTGACTTGGTCTGGCGCTGACAGCGGCAATAACGTCCAAACTAACTGGAACATTAACACGACAGAAGACTGGAATAATGGCGGCGGCAATGGTTCGGCCTTCTATTTGGAATACGGCGCCAGCCCGAACGTCTTTGGCGACTTAGTGACTTTTGATGACAGCTTGTATAACCAGCAAGCTACCAATGTTATTCTGACCACCACACTGCATCCGTCGTCGCTGACAGTGATCAGCTCACTACCCTACAGCTTCACCGGCTCCGGTTCGATTGCGGGCGCGGTATCCCTGAGCATGAGCGGGCCCGGTTCATTATTCTTGGGCACCTCAAATAGCTACTCCGGCGGCACCATCATTAATAACGGCACGGTGGTGGTCACCAATGACTCCGGCCTCGGTGCCAGCTCCGGTTTGGTGACTATGGGTGGCGGTATTCTGGAGTTTGCGGGCAACACGACCAGCACGCGCCCGGTCACGTTTAATGCCAACACCACGCTCGATGTCACAACCAACAATACCGCCATTTTGGGCGCTGCTATTTCCGGCGGCTACGCGCTGACCAAGACCGATAACGGAGCTTTGTCTCTGCTCGGTAACAGCACTTTCAGCACCGTGACCTTGAATCAAGGCACCTTGTCATTGCTGGGTAACAATGCCATCGGCGGCACCCTGACCCAGAATGCGGGCACGCTGGCCACGGCGGGCAGTAATCAAATCACTGGTTCCTTGATTGTGAACGAGGGCATATACAACAACTCCGGCACTAATGTTATCGTGGGGGTGTCCTCGTTTGGTATTGCCGGCGGATACAATGCCGTGATCAACAACAGTGGCAATCTGACGCAATCCAACTTATTTGTCGGCCAGAGCAGCGGAGCCTATGGCGCCGTGTATCAAACCGGCGGCACCGTGACCGTCACGGGCGGCGGCGGTGACTGTCTGGATGTCGGCAACATTCAGGGTGCCTTTGGCTATTACGACATGATTGGCGGAACCGTGACGGCTAACGGCATCGCCGTTGGCGGTGAAAATAATACCGGCACCGGTTTCGTTGCCACTTCTACGGGCGGCAATGGCATCATGGATATCAATGGCGGCAACGTCAACAACGTCGGCTGGTTCGTCATGGGCCGCGCCCAGAACAACGCCGGCGAAGCTGGCATCCTCAATGTTTACAGCGGCTTGATGACTTATGCTGGCGGCGGCATTCAGTGCAACTGGGGCACGAACCAAACTTCCATTATGAATATGATGGGCGGTGTAGTGACCAACACGCTGACCACCGTCGGGGTCAGCATGAACCGAAGCGGCGATGCCAGTAACGTGGGCGTTTTGAATCTGGACGGCGGTTTAATTCAAGGCAATGCCGTGACCGGGGGTAACAGTTGGCTCAATTTCAACGGCGGCACCCTGCGCGCAAGCGTGGCTTCTACCACGTTTGTGACCGGCTTGGGTCGTGCCACAGTTTATAATGGGGGTGCGACGATTGACGACAATGGCAACGCCATTACCATTGGTCAGCCCTTGCTGGCTGCAACTGGTTACGGCGTCAGTAGCATCGGTTTGTCCACCGGCGGTTCCGGTTATATCATGCCGCCGACCGTCACTATTACTGGCGGTAGCGGCAGCAACGCATTAGCCACTGCAATGGTTTCCGGCGGTGCGGTGACGGGCATCATTGTCACCTGCCCGGGCACTGGTTATAACAACAGTGATACTTTGACGGTTGGCTTTAGTGGTGGCGGTGCGAGTGCCTCTGGGGCCACCGCCGGCACCATCTCATTTGTCCTCAACGGCACCGGCGGCCTGACCAAGAATGGTTCCGGCACGTTGACGTTGACCGGGGTCAATACGTTCGCCGGTCCGATTACCAATAATGCCGGCACGCTCACGCTGAACAGTGCCAGCAGTTACGCTGGTTCAGCGGTGGTGAACGGTGGTAGCTTGCAGCTGACGACGGCTTCACAGATTGCCGGCAACGTGTCTGTCAACAACGGTGCGACGCTGGCTCTTACGCAGATCGGCACGGCCACCAACCTCTTGGGCAACTTAACACTTGGCCAATCGGCGGGCGTTGGCGCAACCTTGAGCCTTGCCCTTGGCAACGGCAACACTACGCCGCCGCTGGTGAATTGCAGCACGTTGTCCTTGACTGGCTCCAACACTATTTCCATCTCGGGTTCGTTCACCGTCGGTGCAGTGCCGTTGGTGCATTACTCCACCATCACTGGGTTGAGTTTGAGTTCGCTCGCTACCAACATCATCGCCCCGCGTGGCGTCGTTGCCACTTGGTCTAACAGCGTCAGTTCCTCGACGTTGTATGCGGTGATTGTTTCGACCGGCGCCGGCATTGTCTGGACTGGCACCAGCCCCGTCCACCCGAGCCTGTGGGATGTCAACAACAGCACAAATTGGTCGATTCTCGGCACGCCCACCACCTACCAGCAGTCGGTGGTGCCCGGTGACGCTGTGTTGTTTAACGATTCCGGCCTCGGATTGGTGACCCTCAATACCAATATTAGCCCTGCCAACATTATCATCAGCAACAGCGCGACCAGTTACGCGTTCTCCGGCAGCGGTCACCTGTCTGGCACCACGGGCTTGACCAAGATCGGCACCGGCTCCGCAACGATAAGCTACGCTGGCAACTCCTATACGGGCAATACGACCATTTCCAATGGCGTTTTGCAGCTCGGCGTGGCGAATGCCATCCCGGGTGGACCGGGGTATGGCAACACCAGCGTTAATGGCACGCTGGACTTGAGCACCTATAGTGACTTGGTAAATAACTTGTCCGGCAGCGGCACGGTGGACACGGTTGCCGGTGGCGCACCGACTTTGACGGTCAGCAACAGCGCCGCCACAACATTTGCTGGTGCAATCAAAAACACCACTGGTGCGCTTAACTTTGCCAAGACTGGCACGAACACGCTGACGTTGACCGGCAGCAATACTTTCTCCGGTAATCTGTTTGTCAACTCAGGCACAATCATAATCACCAACGGCGGTTCCGCCAACAACATTGCCACTTGGGTCAGCGTTGGTCAGGTTGGCACGGACAATGGCACGATGATGCTCAAGGGCAACGGCTCGCTCGCCACGACGTTAGATTTTAATGTCGGTGATATTGGCAGTGCGGTCGGCACACTTGATGTTCAAGACAGCGCAAGTCTGACTGTTTCAAACCTCTACGTCGCATCTGCGAATGCTTCCGGATCAACCGCCAGCGGCACGGTAAATCAGTATGGCGGCACGGTGACGCAAACCAGTGCTAATGTCGGGACGTTTGTCATCGGTGGCCGCACCTCGGCTTCCGGGGTGGGCGTTTACAATATCAGCGGCGGCACGCTCACGGCGACAGCCGGCATCCGCGTGGGTTCGTATGGCACGGGCACCTTCAATCAGAATGGCGGCACGGTGAATGCTAAAGGAGGCGTTAATATCGCGCGACTCGCCGGTTCAACCGGATTTTATTATCTGAATGCGGGCACGCTCGCGGCTTACAACCTGACTTCGAGCACCGCCGTCAACGCCAACTTCTACTTCAACGGCGGTCTGTTGCAGGCTGCATTCACGCCGGCTTATTTGTTTATGACGAATCTGACGACCGCCACGGTTATGGCCAATGGTGCGCTCATTGACAGCCAGACGAACAATATCGTGATCAGTCAGGCGCTGCTTGATGGCGGCACCGGTGGTGGTTTGACTAAGTTCGGCAGTGGAACGCTCTATCTGGATGGTGGCAACACCTACACCGGTTCCACGATGGTGACCAACGGCACGTTGGCTGGCGGCGGCACCATTTCCGGTCCGGTAGTGGTTGCTCCTGCGGGCAACCTTGGCGCGGGTGATGTCGGAGCCACAGTCGGCACCTTGACCATCAATAACAACCTTACGTTGCAGGGCAATGCCTCCTTGAGAATCAACCGGGATGCTTCGCCCAACTGTGACGCCATCAATGGTGTTGGCAACATCACTTATGGCGGCACCTTGACCATCACCAACTTGAGTTCGACGCCGCTGACGACCAGCGACACGTTCCAGTTGTTCAGCCCAAGCGGTTCCATCTCGGGCAACTTCACCAACATCGTGGGTTCGCCAGGTGCTGGATTGGCCTACAGCTTCAATACGAACAGTGGTGTGTTGAGCGTAGTGAGTTCCGGCCCCGGAACCTTCACCAGCCATCCAGGCATTACGAGTTTCACGCTGAGTGGCTCCAATGTGGTGCTCACCGGCACGAACGGGCAGTCGGGTGATGCCTATTACTTGTTGTCCAGCACCAACGTCGCGCTGCCGTTGAGCCAGTGGCAGACGGTGGCGACCAATGTGCTAAGTGGCGCAGGCAGTTTCACGTTCACCGGCACGAACGCGGTGTCCGTCGGCGTTGGACAGCAATTCTATATTTTGAGTAACACCAATTCCAACCACTAAAAGGCTGGAGTCGAAGTAACGAAACTTTACGCACGGGCGGCGGCTGACATTATGCCGCCGCCCGTTTTTTGGAGCTGTCACATTTGAATACCAGCAAAATAAATTTACAGCAGCGGACCGATGCGGTTGGCATTGTTGGCAGGTTTGGCGGATACTATTGTTGATGAAATCGCATTCCAACAATTTTTTTCAGAACTTGCTGATCGTGGCGATACTTGGGTGCGTGTCGGCATTCGCCACGCCGCCCGCCGGCTATTACGAAGTCTGGGGCGACGAGTTCAATGGTTCATCGCTCGACACGACCAAGTGGGATTACTGGTTGCTGGGCACGCGCCGTGATGCGGTCAACACTTCCGCTGCCGTCTCCTTCAACGGCAGCAACATGGTCATTACCACCTACACTTCGGGCGGCACGCATTACACTGCGATGATCGCCAACGACACCACCTTCCGCTCCCGCTACGGCTACTGGGAGGCGAGCATCAAATGGGGCGACACCAACGGCATGTGGTCGGCCATCTGGATGCAGTCGCCGACGATGGGAACTTATTTGTATGACCCGTTTGTTTCCGGTTCGGAACTCGACATTGCCGAGCATCGCAGCACGGACGGTGGCAGCAACGGCGACATCATCAACCAGGTTCAAAACAACATTCATTGGAACGGCTACGGCAGTTCCGCCGCCAGCGCCGGGAGCGGCAACATCGGCAGCGGCCTCGGCAGCGGCTTTCACACCTACGGCTTTTTGTGGACGCCGGGAACGGCGGCGACCTCGGTTTACAGCGTGTATGTGGACGGCAGCAATCTGCGGTCTTGGAGTTACGCCAACAATGCCGTGCCCATTTCGGAAAGCACCGAATGGATGATCTTCAGCAGCGAGGTGGACGATACCTCGACGACCTGGGCCGGCACGATTCCCACCGGCGGCTACGGCGCGCTGGGCACCAGCACAACGCAGCTCACGGTGGATTACGCCCGCTATTACGCGCCGACGAACACGATTTTCTGGACCGGCGCGAGTTCGGCTTACTGGACTAACTCCGCCAACTGGATTTCCAACATGATGCCGACTTCCATCAAAGACCTCACCTTTTCCTATTTGAGCGCCAATTTGAGTCCAATTCTCGGTCAGGATTTCAGCGTGGACAGTCTGGTCTTTCTGAACATGAACAACGGCTGCACCCTCGGCGGCACCAACACGCTGACCCTCGGCGCGGGCGGCGTGGACATGATTGCCGCGAATCATTCCGTCACCATCAGTTGTCCCGTCAATATCGGGGCGGCGCAGACTTGGCTGGTTGGACCGAACAGCCCCGGCAACACCCTGACCGACAGCGGCAACCTTTCCGGCTCGGCCACGTTAAGCAAAGGCAGCTACGGCACGCTGGTCTTGACCGGCACGAACAGTTTCACCGGCACGTTGAGCGCCGGCACCGGCAGCACCACGGGCAACGACGGCTATTTACAGCTCGCCTCCAGCGGCGCTGCGGTCAACGCGGCGGCCATCACCATTCCCAACAATAACAGCGGAAGCTCCACGTTGCAGCTCACCGGCGGCATCACCGTGCCGCCGCCCGTCACCTTGAGCGCGCGGAACACCAACGTGATCGCCCTCGAAAACCTTTCCGGCAGCAACACGCTCGCCGGCAGCTTCACCATCACCACCGGCGGCGGCAATTACTGGCTCCAATCCGACGCCGGCACGCTCAATTTCGCCGGCACGGTTTCCTCCGCCGGCGGCGGCACGCGCACGCTGACGTTCATGGGCGCGGGTAATTTCAATATTTCGGGTGTCATCCAAAATGGCAGCGCCTCGGCCATAAATTTGTTGGAGACCAACACCGGCACGCTTACGCTCGCCAACGCGAACACGTTCACCGGCACCAATCGCATCGCTGCCGGCACACTGGTGTTGGCCAACAGCGCTGCATTGCAAAACGCCACGCTGGAAATGAACGCCTCCGACACCGGTGCGTTGAGCTTTGGTTCGCTGACGGCGGCGACGATTGGCGGCCTGATCGGCTCGCGCAACGTGGCACTGACCAATGCCAGTTCCGCTGCGGTCGCGCTGACGACCGGCAACAATAATCTAAATTCAACTTACGCCGGCGTGTTGAGCGGCGCGGGCAGTCTCACGAAAAACGGTTCCGGCATTTTCACGCTGACGAGTTCCAACACTTACGCCGGCCCCACGACCATCAGCAGCGGCACGCTGAAACTCGCGCGCGACCCGATTGTGAAATTTACCTTCGACAGCGTCAGCGGCTCCGCCAATGGCAGCATCGTTACCAACAGCGGCACCGGCGGTGGCGAGTTGAACGGCGTCATCGTGACCAACACCGGCACCGGCGCGAGCGGCGCGAGCTTTGTCGCCGGCAAAGTTGGCAACGCCTTGAGCCTGGCCGGCGACGGCACCGTCGTCGCCATCAGCAACCGCGTGACCGCGCTCGACGGCAGCACCGCCGGCGTCAACTGGACGCTCGCGCTCTGGCTCAAGACCACGACGGCCGGCGCCGGCTATGCCTATCAGGGCGATGGCGGCTGGACATCCGGCAACACCACGTTCTATTTGAACCAGGGCAACAGCACCGCCGGCACCCGCGTCGGGGCCGTGCGTTACAGCGGCGGCTGGCTCACCGGCAGCGCTAGCGTCAACGACGGCAACTGGCATTTCATCGCCATCACCGACAACAGCGGGACAAAAAATATTTTCGTGGACGGCAATCTCGACGCGACCACCACCGGCTGGGCGAACGCCGGCGTCGGCAGCCAATTTTGGATCGGCGGCGCCAACGACCCGCTCGACGGCCTGGTGGACATGACCGGCCAGCTTGACGAAGTCTCCATCTACAACCGCGCATTGAGTCAGGCTGAGGTGCGGTCGCTGACCAACACATTGCCGGCACTGATGGCGGGAAATTTTGGTGGGCAATTGCCGGCCACGACCGTGTTGGCAGTTTCGACCGGTGCGACGTTTGATCTCGGCGGCAGTTCACAAACCGTAGCTTCACTTGCCAACGGCACCGGCGGCGGCATCATAACCAACAGCGGTGTGGCTCCTGTGACACTGACGCTCGGCGGCAGCTCAATCACGAATACATTCAGTGGCGTCATTGCCGACAACGCCGCGACCAACGCTATCAGCCTCGTCAAAAATGGATCTGCCTCGGTAATTTTTGCAGGCACCAATAGTTTTCGCGGCACAACTACAATCAACAGCGGGTTGCTCATCGTCAATGGTGTGTTGGGGACCAACACGGTCACTGTAACTGCTGGAAAGCTGGGTGGCAGCGGGACGATTGGCGGTGCGGTGACGATTCAATCCGGTGGCACCTTATCGCCGGGAAATTCCACCGGACTGCTGACCATTGATAATTCACTGACTTTGAATGGGACCACCTTCATCGAACTCAATAAGGCGGCGCAGACCAACGATGTTGTTCGCGGACTCAGCGTCGTCAATTATGGTGGCACTTTGACCGTGACTAATCTGGCCGGCACGCTGGCGATCGGTGACAGCTTCAAAATCTTTTATGCAACCAATTATAGTGGCACGTTCACAACGCTTAAGTTGCCGCTGCTCGGTCCCGGCCAAGCTTGGAATACCAGTGCTCTGACCAACGGCATTTTGTCGGTTGTCCTCGGCACGGTGGCGCCGCAATTTAGCCAAATGTTTCTGTCCGGGACCAATTGGCTAATGAATGGTTCCGGCGGCGCGGCAGGATATTATTACTCGGTGCTGACTGCGACGAATCTGATTACGCCGCTTACGAACTGGAGTTTGCTCAGCACGGGTTCTTTTGACGGCGGCGGAAATTTTATTTTTTCAAACGGTTTGAATCCGCTGTCACCACAAAAATTTTATGAAATTCAAATTCGTTGAATTGCCAGTTGCTGGGGCGTCAAATAGTCCCTCGCGCTGGCTGGCTGGCAATTTGAAGTCTCGGTGGTTTTGTTGTAAGCTGATTGTTTTGTTTCTTTCGATGGGATTGCTAACGGTCGCTGGCGTCCGTGCGCAATCCGCTGCCACCGTCAATATCCAAGCCAATCAGCCGGGCGCGGTGGTCAGCTCCAATCTGTTCGGCATCTTTTTTGAAGAAATCAATTTTGCCGGCGAAGGCGGTGCTTACGCGGAGATGGTCCGCAACCGTGCGTTTTACACTTCCACCAATGCGAACTTCTGGTCGTTTGTCACCACCGGCACGGCGACCGGATTAATGAGCGTTGACTCGACGCAGCCGCTGAATACCAACATTGTCAACTCACTGAAGCTCACGATGAGTTCCGGCACCGGCAGCGTGGGGGCGGGCAACGCCGGTTTCTGGGGCATGACGTTTCAAACCGGTGCGACTTACAATTTGAATTTTTTTGCGATGGCGTCCAACGGCTTCACTGGAACCATTACTGCGCAGTTGGAAAGTGCCAATGGTAGCACGGTTTATGCGCAGACAAATTTTGGCGGGCTGACGACAAACTGGCAGCGATTCTCCGCCTCGCTGGTTGCGAGCAGCACGGACACCAATGCACAGCTCGTCCTGAGCATTTCCAATTCCGGCACGATTTGGCTCGACGTGGTTTCGCTGTTTCCGCAGGCGACTTTTTTTAATCGCACCAATGGTCTGCGCTCGGACCTGGGCGGCATGTTGTCGTCACTGCATCCGTCATTTCTGCGGTTTCCCGGCGGCAATTATATCGAGGCCAATAACCTGACCAATTCGGTTCGCTGGAAAAAATCAATCGGTGATATTTCCCAACGACCAGGGCACATGAATGATGCGTGGGGCTACTGGTCTACCGACGGTTTTGGCTTTCATGAATTCCTGCAATTCTGTGAGGACATGGGCATGGAGCCGCTTTACGACATTAGCGCCGGGCTGGCACTCGGTTACAACGGCAGCACCAATAACACAGTTCCAATCAATCAAATGGGTCCGTGGGTGCAAGATGCGGTGGATCTGATTTCCTACGCCAATGATCCGACCAATACGACGTGGGGCGCACAGCGCGCGACCAACGGCCATCCCGCACCCTTCAACTTGAAGTATCTGGAAATCGGCAATGAGAACGGCGGCAGCTATCTGGATGCTCGTTACACCTTGTTTTACGATGCCATCAAGGCTCAGTATCCGAATATTCATTTGATCGCTGCCGGCGGCAATTGGTCGGGCGGCCCGCCCGCGAGCCGGCCGGTGGAAATCATGGATGAACATTATTACTCCAGCGCAAGCACGTTTATTTCCTACGCAACGAAATATGACAGTTACAGCCGCAGTGGTTCAAAAGTTTTTGTCGGCGAATATGCGGTCACGGCTTCGCCTTACAACAACCTTACTTCGGCCTTGGGCGAGGCGGCGTTTATGACCGGGATGGAACGAAATTCCGACATCGTCTTGCTGGCATCTTACGCGCCATTATTTGCCAATGTGAACAGCGTGCAGTGGCAGCCGGACATGATTTATTACGACAGCGCGCGAAGTTTGTTTGGCACGCCGTCTTATTACGTTCAAAAGTTGTTCGGTCAAAATCGCGGTGATTCGGTTTTGCCCGCGACCGTGGTGATCACCACTAATTCTTCCAGTTCCGCCGTGCACGGCACGATTGGTCTCGGCTCTTGGAATACTTCCGTGCAATACACCAACATCGTGGTGACGAGTAATGTCGCGACGCTGTATCAAAGCGATTTCGTGAATCAAGGCACGAACGGCTGGAGCGTTTTCAATGGCACTTGGAGCACGAGCAGCGGGACGTATCAGCAGACTGCGCAAATTACGGATTGCTATTCCACTTACCTCGCCAACAGCAGCACCAATTGGGCGAACTACACCATCACGTTGCAAGCGCGCAAGACGGGCGGCGCGGAAGGATTTCTCGTCATGTTCAACGTCCTCGACAACAATAATTGGACTTGGTGGAACATCGGCGGTTGGAGCGACACGCTGGACGCCATCGAGCAAATGGTGGGCGGCTCCAAGACCACTTACGCGCAAGTGTCACAAACCATTGCGTTAAACACTTGGTATTATATCCGCATCGTCGTCACCGGTTCACGCGCCCAGTGCTATCTGGGAACCAATGCGGTTCAGGCGGCCACGAATCTGGTGCAGGATGTGACCGTGCCGAGCACGACCGGCGGTCTTCTCGTTTCGTCCACTTATGCTAAAGCCGCCGGACAAGTCGTCGTCAAAGCGGTCAATCCTTACGGCGTGGCCATGCCCACAACCTTCAACCTCACCGGCGTGAATGCCATCGCCCCGAACGCCACACTCATTCAGTTGGCTTCTGGCAGCCCGACCGATGGCAACTCACTCTCATCGCCGACGTATGTTTTCCCAGTGACGAATACCATCACCGGTTCGAGCACTAATTTCACAGTGACGCTGCCGGCAAATTCACTTTCCGTTCTCCGGTTGACGACCAGCGGCATCAATAATTACACCAATCTCCTTTTGCAAATACCGTCGGTCATCACCAACGGAGTGACGGTGCCTTCCACAGTTTGGGCGCAGCAAGCCGGCAGCTGGTTCAACCTGACGACCAATGCAAATCATGCCATCACTTGGTCTTCAGCCAACACCAACGTCGCGGTTGTGGATATCAACGGCAACGTCACCGGCGTTGGTTCCGGCACGACCACCATTACCGCCAGTTACGCGAGCTTGGGCTTGATTGCCGCACAGCCGGTTCAGGTCAACTATGTTTGGCCGGCGCTGGCGCATCGTTACAGCTTCAGTGAAACTTCCGGCACCACCACCGCCGATTCGATTGGCGGTTCTGCCTGGAACGGCACGCTGCCGCGCGGCGGCACCTTTAGTGGCGGCCAGCTTACTTTGGCTTCCAACCTTCAGCAATATGTCCAGTTGCCAGCGGGCATATTGAGTAATTACACCGCCGTGACAATTGATGCGTGGGCAAGTTTTGGACCACTTCCCAGCGCTTGTTTCTTTTTCGGTTTTGGAAACATCATCGGGAGCAGCGGCGAGCAGTATATCTTCGCCCAGCCATTGAACGGCCGCATCGCCATCACCGCCACCAATTATGCCGGCGAACAGAACACCAGCCCAAATCCTTCCGGCAGTTGGGCCGGCCAGACCAATCTGCATATCACAGCGGTCTTCAATCCACCGCTGGGATACCTGGCACTTTATACGAACGGGGTTCTGGCGGCTATTAATACGGCGGTCACCATTCCCTTTACTTCAGTAAACAATCTATATAGCTACATCGGCCGGTCACTCTACAGCGGCGATTCCTATTTTACCGTGAGTCTGGATGAATTTCGCATTTACAACGGCGCGCTCTCTGCCGCCGATATTGCCGCCAGTCAGGTGCTCGGCTCCGGCGCGCTATTAAGCACCTCCAGCCCAACCGTCAACGCCGTTTCCGTCGCCGGCAACCTGACGCTGGTTTGGCCGGTAGCCGCGTCTGGCTTCTCGGTGTTGATGAGCACCAACTTGACGGTTGGCAATTGGACATCTGTGGCCGTTGTGCCGCAGCTTATCGGGAGCCAATGGCAGGTAAGCCTGCCCCTCATCGGCAGCGCACAATATTTCCGGCTTCAAAAATAATCCTGGTCTTACGTGCTAGGTCGGCGCGACCATTAAATGTGTTTCCGTCTCTGGCCAGACCGGTTGGAAGGCATGGACCTCATCAATCGGAAAGATCTGGAACGGGAAATCAAATCATTCGGGTGATGACGGAGCCGCGAATTGTTTGAATAATTTAAGCGCAAGGCAACGGTTGATGGCGCCAAGCCCAGAGGAAGCTGCGGGCAGATCTGCTGAGATGCTTGGCCTGCGTAAATTCTTTCTTAGCTCACCATTCGGTGAGATGGTATCAGCGCGAATGTTGGTGAGCTTGTCACCGATGGTTTCAGCTTTGGCCCGGGGCGGGGGCAGGCCCCAACGCATTCGCTTTAGGGTGGTCTGGCCATTTTCCGAGACGAGCACCGGGACGTGCGAGCGTGAGGCGATATTGTAGCGAAGCCGGAAATCCACGACCTTGCAGATGAACCGGAGGAATTTCCCGGTTTCGCCGAATCGCCTTTGATGGTGTAGCAACTGGAAATCGCTAGGATTCCTTCGCCAACACCCTTTCGAGCAAATGATTCAGGCGCGTCAACATGGCCCGTGGGTCATCGAGCAGGCCGGCCGCTACGCGCGCGTTGTCCAGGATCTGCTCCGCCACACTGGTCGCCAAGCCGCTGTCCTTTTGCCGGATGGCTTCCAGGCGCGTGACCAGGGGATGCGCCGGATTTATTTCCAGGTCTTGCGTGACCGGCGCTTCCGGCGCGGCATCCTGTTTCATGGCTTTCATCATGCGCCGCATGCTGGCCGTCATGAACTTGTCCGCGTCCACCACCACCGCCGGACTCTCCACCAAACGCTTGGAGACCCGCACCTCGCCTACTTTGTCGCCCAGCGTCTGTTTGATCCACCCGGCCAGCGCCTTGGCCGCCTCGTCTGACAATGCGCCATCTTTTTTCGGCTCGTTTAAATCCAGTTCGGCCTTTTCCGCCAGCTTGATGGGCTTGCCTTCAAACGCATGCAGATGTTCAATCACAAATTCATCCCACGCATCGTAAAGGAACAGCACCTCAAACTTCCGCTCCCGGAACACCTCGTAATAGGGACTGGCTTCTGCCGCCGCCCGGTTCGGGGTGAGCAGGCAATAAATCTCCTTCTGTTCGCTTGGCATCCGCTTCACATAATCCGCCAGCGACGTGAGCTTGCCCTGGTCCAGCGTGGAGGATTCAAAGCGCAACAACTTGCCCAGCGCCTCCTTGTGTGTGAAATCCGTGACCACACCCTCTTTGAGAAAGCGTTGGTATTCGGCGTAGAACTTTTCATACGCCGCCGCCTCTTTCTCGGACTGCTCATCGAGAAACTTCAGGAACCGGCTCGTCAGCACCTTGTTCAGTTTTTGCATCAGCGACGTGTCCTGCATCGTCTCGCGCGAGATGTTCAGCGGCAAATCCTCGCTGTCCACCACGCCTTTGAGGAAACGCAGCCATTCGGGAAACAAACCCTTGGCCTTCGCCTGGATCAAAACTTTTCGGCAATACAAATTCACTTCGGAGTCGATGCGCCCCATACCGAGCGTTTCAAAATTGCGCGGGGGCACAAACAGGAGGGCTTGGATGGCCAGCGGCGCGTCCGCACTGAAATGCAGCCGGAACAGCGGTTTCTCGTGGTCATGGCCGACAAACGTGTAAAACTCGTTGTATTCCTCTTCCTTGATCTCGTTTTTGTTGCGGGCCCAGATGGCTTGCACCGTGTTGAGGCGCTTGCCGTTCAGCTCGATCGGGAACGGCACGAAGCTGGAATACCGCTGGATGATGCGTTCCACGGTGTTCGCTTGGGCAAAGTCCTTGGCGTCGTCCTTGAGTTCGAGCGTAATCTTGGTGCCGCGCGGCAGATCCGCGGCCGGCGTCAGGTCGTAACCGCCCATGCCCTCACTGGTCCATTGCCAGCCTGATTCTTCGGGCGCAAAGGAGCGGCTCAACACCGTTACTTTTTTCGCCACCATGAACGCCGAATAAAACCCGACGCCGAACTGGCCGATCAAACCCACATCCGGCTTCTTCTCTTCCGCAAGCTGTTTCAGAAATGCCTTGGTGCCGGAATGGGCGATGGTGCCAAGGTTCTCCACCAACTCGCCGTGGGTCATCCCCAGCCCTGTGTCGGTGATGGTGATGCTGCCAGCCTGATCATCCGTCGTGATGGTGATGAGCGGAGCCGTTTCGGATTGGAACACGCCGTTGCCCGATGACTGTTTGAACCGCAGCTTTTCACACGCGTCGGCGGCATTGGAGATCAGCTCGCGGACGAAGATCTCTTTGTCGGTGTAAAGCGAATGGATGACGATGTTCAGCAGTTGCTGGATTTCTGCCTGAAACTGATGGGTTTCGGTTTTGCTCATAAACCTAATTTTGTAACCAATGACGGAAAATCGTCAAGGGTTCCCACCTGAAAAAATAACGTCATCCTTTGTTTCAGCACAACGAGCCATGCTCCGGTTCACCAGGCCGCTTGCGGCCAGACCACCTGGCCCGCATCAGTCATGTGGAAGTCAGGGCAGTTCCAAGTTCAAATAGTCATACATCACATGATTGGCAGTGCCACCGTTTTCCGGGATGGCCAAGGTGATGATGTTTTCGCCAGCCTTTAGTTTCGCCGCCGGGATGCTCACATATTCCACGCAATACTTTGCGTGAATGCCCTCGCGCAGCAGCGCGTCGCCGCCGGAGACGGATGGCGAGACGGAGGTGAACGGCCGGCGGTCGTTGTTCACATAAATTTCAATGCGCGCCTCGTAGGCGCTGGCGATGGCCAGCGTCAGCGTGGCGCTCCCCGCCGGCACGCGGTCGAGGTTGAAATGGATCCGCCAGCGCCAGGCCTCAGTATTTATGCCGGCGAGGGCGTAACGGGTCTGCGCATAATTCCAGTCCGTGTGCCAGTTGCTTTTGCCGACGTAATAGTCGAGCGGATTGGAAAATTCGTTCGGTATTTTCGCCCAGACGTAGCCGTGGAAGTAATCCGTCCCGTGCCGGAACTCCTTGGCCGTGCGATCAGGCACGCCGATTTCCCAGGCGATTTGCGAGCCCTTGTGCGGCACATTCCAGACGAGGTCGCCCAGTGCGGTCGCCTCGCCCGCGTTGACGGTGACGCTGGTCTTGGAAAATTCACCCACCGCCCCGGTGGTGAACGCGGACAGCGTGTAGGTTCCCGGCCGGACATTGGGGATGGCGAAGTTTCCCTGCGCATCAGCCTTCACCCAGTATTCGTAATGCTTGGATTCGAACTGCCAGTTGCCACCCGGTTCCGGCTGCGCCACGCCGACCCAGGCGTTCGCCGCGCTCACGTTTGGCTTCAACGCATCCTGCACGATGAAATGGCCGGTGATTTGACCGCGCGCGTCGGCCAGCGGATAAAGTGGATTGTCTGTCAGCCAGGTGTAGGGCCACGCAGCCTGCTCGGCTTTGGCCTGCGCCTGCGCGTCCGCCCAGCAGGCGTCGCCGCCACCGGGGGCGTAATTGCAGTAAAGCAGGAAGGGACCGAAAATTTTCTGCCACGTTTCGCCGGCCGCAACCTCGGTGGCGGAGGCATTGTAGTGATCCAGCCCGAAATGCAGATGGTTGATGCCGGACGCCGCCGTCAAATCCTGCTTCGTCGGGCCGTCATTGAAAAACTCGTGGCTGCCCAGCACCATCCACGCGCCGACCTTGCGCACGTCGCTGGCGTGGCCCCAGCAGCCGAGATCCCAATAGTTCGCGTTGAAATCGTATTTGCAGTCAAACGTCCCCGCGCGCGGGCCGGTGTTGATCTTGATGATTTCCTTGATGCCCGTCGGCGTGGCGTGTTTCAAGTCTTCCGTGCCCGGCATCGTCCAGTGCCGGAGGTCGTCCACGTAGATTTTTTCCAGCAGATCGGGTGACAGTTTCCAGACCATGCGCCACTCGCCGACGCTCGTGGCCGGATAATTCGCCGGATGGCTCAGGATCGCATACGAGTAAAGCCCCGTTGCCCCGCGCCGCAGCACATAATGGATCTCGATGTCGAACGCCTCTGCCTCGTTGCGCCAAAAACTTTTCAGGCCGATGTCCACGAGGTCGGGCGTCTGCGTTTTGATGGCATAAACACAACGCGCCGGCACGCGAAAGCCTTTCCCGCCGCCCATGCTGTAATAGCCGTCGCGGATCATCTCGTAGCCCCGGAACTTGAGCGAGGTGATGGTGGCGCTCGCCTTGACGATGGCTGCCGTGATGAGACCGTTCGCGAGTAGGATATCCGTGCCGGCATCGTGCAGGGTCACGGTCGGCCCGGTTGCGCCACCGCCGGGGACATTTGCGCCGGCTGGCAATGTGGTTATGAGCGCGATAACCAGCGATAATGAAAGCCGACAAACAATCTTCATGAAACTTGGTTCGACAATAATTCAAAGGCGTAGTCACAACAAGTTTGCTTTGTGGCCGCCGACGGGATGAGGCCATCGGTTACCGGCCACTGTTCCGCGCGCAGGCTTTTGGTGAGGATCCAAACACCCACGCCCACGACGACCAGGCCAATGACGATGAACAAGGAACAAAAAAGCTGGGTGCCGCGGCTGGACATTTGGGCCATGAACCGAGGCTAGTCGGCGGGGTCACGTTCCGGCCCTTATTTTTTGCGGCAATTTTTGGAATCCGTCCGCTGTCAAGGCAACAACGGCTTTGGACTCGCCCTGCCGCGCGCGGTCGAGGATGTCAGTGAGTTCTTCGCTCAATGGAAACAAAGCCTATTAAAAGCCGCTGCAATACTAATAAGAAAAATAATTATGTGCGCAATCCATCAATCCGGAAATTCCTAAACTATTTTGTCAATTTTTCGTCTATCATATTGCTGCAATACCGTAAAGTCTTTAAATCATCTGAATATCTACCATGCGAATTTAAACTGCCCAATTGATTAATTAGTAACTTTAGAGTGTCATCTATTGGGTCAAATGCTTCCATTACTTTATATTCTTCCTTCGTTATGCTATCCAAATATAATTCAAATGCGGAGTTATCATTGAGTCCTTTTAGTGCTCCAATTGCGTTGTCTTCATCACCAGCTAACAAAAAGTATGAGGCAGAAACAATATAATCGTGAAATGACGCTTGCTTGCTGTGGATGTCCTTCATTTGCCTGTTTTGCGCTTGCACCATCAATGACGATGCTAGAGCTGCGTCAGCCCTTGCGTTAAAGTTTTTCTGAACTTCTATTAATTGAGTATTCATATTTGACACGTTGTTCGACATGAACTCAAATACGTTTTTACTGATTTGAGAATCGAATGCAGCTAAATTTGAATTTATAATTCTTGTTGCATTTGCGGACTCACTTGCGGATAAAATTGAGATTTGCTGCCATTTGTCTTCATTTGCCTTCTCTATTAGTGACATCTCCAAGAAAATATTATTGCTAATATTTAGAAATGACTCTTGCAATTTATTCTGTATGCCGGTCATTCTTACATTGTCTAAACTTTCTTGCTTCAATTCCGCCAGGTCTCTGTCTTTTTATAATAATTGAACTTGCTGCTTTAACTGGTCTTGGTCACGTTCGTAGTTGCTCTTTGAAGTGAGGTAATTTCCTGCAACAAGCAATAATGTAAGTGTTAGCAATGTGCCAAAACCCCATTTAACAATCGAAAACATATTTTCATGTGTGTTTTCGAGAACTTTTAGCCGTTGTTCTATTGCGCCAATTGGTTGTAATGTTGGCTTTTCAGTAGCTGATTGATTATCATCTGGCATATTGGATATTTATGTGGGTTTTCTAATGTGCTTCTTATTGTTAAAATTTAAATGGTGGTTTGGCTGGAGTAAATAATGGATTATCTGAAAAATAATACAAAAGAAATATTGCGCCAGTAATTATAATCAAATTAATTGAAACATATAAAAAAATTACTGTGCCAGTTGCTTTGTTATTTCTTTTTACGTGGTTCTTTGTTTTTTCTTTCAAATTAACCAAAATAATTGTCGTGATAAGCATGACCGAAAATTCTCTTATACATCGGTAAATGCTGTTTTGTATTGAAAATTGGTTTTGGCCTTGCCTCGATTTGGTGGACAGGGAGTGAATGCATGAGGCATGGGTATTTTTAGTTGGGTTGCGTTTCAAAGTCCACAGGTGATTTGAAGCCGAGGGCGCTGTGGAACCGCTCGCGGTTGTAAAAGACTTCGATCCA
>CAISYZ010000039.1 GCA_903889895.1 uncultured Verrucomicrobia subdivision 3 bacterium
AGGAGGCAGTGACCTTAAACTGACGGGGGAGATTAGGCCGATGACATTTTGCCGGGCCGCCGGTGTTCCCATTACCGGCTTTTGAAGGATGCGCCGGCGGCAGCCGTGGGTGACCTCCACCAGTCCTTTCCGCTCCAGCACCTGCAAAGCTTGACGAAGCGTCGGGCGGCTGATCTGAAACTCCGCGCACAGGTCCCGTTCGCCGGGCAGGAATTCGGTCCAACGGCCGGAATGAAGGTGGGCGAGCAGCACGCGCACGGCGCTTTCCGCCAGTGTTTGACGGTGCGGCATATCCAAGGTGGGGGCAGTGTAGAGCATAAGTGGTAAAGCTTTATGACCAGTAAATTAACTTTGTAAAAAACCGCTGGCAAGGTGAAAGTAGTCTGAACACCAGAAATTATATAATAATATACCGCATGAGTCTCACTGTTGAATCCACCTTTAGCCCCGGGCGGCGGAAATCCGCCGCCGCTGGCTTCACCCTGATTGAACTCCTGGTGGTGATCGCCATCATCGCCATTTTGGCGGCCATGCTGCTGCCGGCGCTGGCGACGGCCAAACAAAAAGCCCAGCAGACTTCTTGCCTGAACAACCTGAAGCAGGTTGGCCTCGCCTCCATGCTTTATTTGGGCGATTACCAAGACCGCTTTCCGCCGCCGGGAGCATCCGATGCTCTGGGAGTATGGCAAAATACTCAAATGGCATGGTTAGGCAATCAGGCTAACCTGCCCGGAAGCCGCTATTATCAGTTGGACGCCACCCGGAGGTATTTGAATACCTACCTTGGAACTTTTAATAACCCTACGTCCATCGTGGCTCAGGCGCGCTGCCCCGCCAATCAGACGACTGCAGCCCAGGCGGCAGCGTCTTTCGCTCTAGGAGATACCGCAAATTATCCCTATTACGTCCTAGGTTCAGATTATGGCGCCAATTGCCCGATTGGTGCAACTTACAATGCCCTGACCACCGTTACGGGGACACAATCCTGCAAGTCTACGGACGTAAAGAGTCCCTCCCGCATGGTGATCATGGCCGAACAAGGCGCCTACGAAGTAGCTTGGAGTGCCATAGACGCGAAGCCTGATGAATACTTCCACTCAAAGTTTCCCACGCCCAACTGGAACGAGATTTTTGCTGATGGCCATGCCGGTTTATTGAAAATGAAATTCCCACCGTCAGCCGCCCCGCCCGTTACCGACTCGTCGGCAGATTACACGTTCAACCGGTTTAATTAACCATGCATCTATCTATTCCCACTTCTGCCGTCCGACAAACTATCAATCCGACATAACTACCGCCTGACAATTTAATATCACAGAAACATAATCACCCTTATGAAACGCATATCCAACGCATATCTTGGCAGCCACCGGCAGACATCCTTCGTCAGCGGCTTTGTGACAATTCTGGCGATGGGCCTCACCCTCGCTTTCGCTGTCGCGGCGAACGCAGGGGTCGTCACCAAATTTACCTCTGGAACCGATGTAGGGCTGACCAGCGCCTGGGGCACCGGCAGCGGTCCACTGCCGACCACCGGTGACGTCGCCACCTGGAGAGGCTCTTCGCTGGGCGGCACCTTGACCAACTCAATCGCCCAGACCTGGGGTGCCATTGACATTGAAGGTGCCTCTGCCCCACTCATAATGAACGGACAACCCCTCACGTTGAGCGGTGGACAGACAATAAATAGTGTCGCCAATTCGGGGCTTTACCTCGCCGCCGGCGGTCAGGATTTGACCATCACAAACAACATTACCAACAGTGCGTCCATGACATGGACGGTCGGCTCCGGGCGGACGCTTACGCCCGTTGGTAAAATACTCAATCTGGGAACCTACACGCTCACTTTGGCTGGATCAGGGACCAATTTTGTAGGGGATACCTACACGGGCAGCGGCAACATCGTGGTGAATGGCCCCACCTACATTGTAAATTCCAACGGCAGCGGCCGCAGCGGCACCACCACGCTAAACAGCGGCGTTATTGGAATATATAATAATTCTACTCCGCTCGGCACCGGCGCGCTCTATCTTAACGGCGGCACCTTGGGTTCATTCTCTACAGCCGGCCGCACAATACTTAACTCTGTTTTTATTGGGGGCGATGTCACCTTCGGTTATAGCACCGGAACCCTGAGCTTTACGAACGGCGTCGACCTGGGCGGCGCAAACCGCATA
>CAISYZ010000040.1 GCA_903889895.1 uncultured Verrucomicrobia subdivision 3 bacterium
CGCTGGCGGGCGCGGCGGATGACCCGCGCTATTTCCAGATCAGCCTGCCGGTGCAGCCGGGCAATTCGGGCGGGGCATTGGTAGATGCGCGCGGGAACGTGGTGGGCATCGTGGCGGCCAAACTGGATGCGGCGGCGGCGCTGGTGGCCACCGGTTCGCTGCCGGAGAATGTGAATTTCGCGGGAAGAGCAGCCTGCTCCTGAGCTTCCTCGAATCGGTGCCGGAGGTGGATGCCAAGCTGAAAGACCCGAACACCAAGGATGAGGCGTTTGAGGACGTGGTGAAGTCGGCGCAGGAGGCGGCGGTTTTAGTTTTGGTTTACTAAAGGAGTTCGTCCCGCATTGAACAATCATCCACTGCTGCGGGCCAACCGTGGCGGCGGTTTTGTTTGGGCGATGGCACCATGCAACTATTGTTCGTGGGCATCGCCGGAGGAAATTACGCCTTGGATCGTTCGTTCAGCCTGTCTCCGGCCAACTGGATACCGCAGGCCACCAACCGCGCCGACGCCTTCGGGAACCTGATCTTCACCAACGCGCCCGACCCGGCCACAAATAATTTCTGGCGCATCCGCTCCGTGCCGTAGCCAATCAAACGTGGCTGTGGATTTTGCCGTGCCGGCCTTGACCCGTCCGCCAACGGCCTTTACGTTTCCCGCATGGCGAACGCCAAAAAACCCAAACGCAAGGCCGCGCTGCTCGGCGTCGGGCTGGATTCCGACGGCCACAAGCGCATCACCAAGGGCGACAATTTTCTCCTCGTCGGCGGCTCCAAGGACACGCACGAGGTGATGACTGAGCAGGCCATCAAGATCAACGAGAAGCTCAAGGCGCGCGGCCAGCGGCTCGAAACCGTCAGCAAAGCTGAGTTTGACGACATCGCCCACGAGGTCGGCCTGGAGAAAATCGAGCCGCGCAAGAATTAGTGGTGTGTCCTCCCTCATCCCGGCCTTCTCCCCAAGCAGAAGGAGAAAAGGTTCCCACGTCGGTTGCAAAACGAGCAGCGGGATTGGCTGAACAAGCTTTCGAGTCCAAGGAAGTGTGAAAGCAAAATCCTCTCCCCGGGGGAGAGGACACAGGTGAGGGCGGACGACAAAACAATTTTGATTTAGAAAATGAAGACGGTCATCCACTGGTTCCGCCGCGATTTGCGCGTCAGCGACAACGTCGCTTTGGCCGAGGCCGCCAGGCGCGCGGAGAACGTCATTCCCGTTTTTATTTTTGAGGACGCCTTTCGCACCGGCCCGGATGTCGGCGCGGCGCGGCTGGCCTTTCTGCTGCAATCCGTCGAGGCGCTCCGCAAAAATCTCGCCGAACTCGGGCACACGCTTGTCGTCCGCTGTGGCAAGTCGGAGGAAATTCTGCCCGCGCTCGCCCAGGAAACCGGCGCGCAATGCGTCTTTGCCAACAAACGCTACGAGCCTTACGCGCCGCGCCGCGACGAACGCATTACCGGCGCGCTGCTGAAAATCGGCGTGGGTTTTGAGCTGTTCAAGGATGCGGTGGTTTGGGAGGAACAGGAGATTCTCACGCAGGCCGGCAAGCCTTACACGGTCTTCACGCCTTACTCGAAAGCGTGGAAGGCCAGGGCGATGCCGCCGCCAAAGCCAAGATTCAAAACATCCAACATCCAACATCCAACACCCAACACCCAATCCGATGCGCTGCCGGCGACGCCAGGTGAGTGCGGCCATCCGCTGACGCAACAGATTCCGGCCGGCGGCGAGCGCGCCGCGCTGGAACTGCTCCGTAAATTCATGGCGAGGCCGGTTTACGAATACGGCACGAGCCGGAATTTTCCCGCCGTGGCCGGCGGCTCGAATCTTTCGCCGCACCTGCGCGCGGGAACCATTGGCATCCGCACCGTGCTGGCGGCATTGAAAAAGGCGCGGGATAAAGCCGCCGGCGCGGAGGCGATAAAAAGCTGCGAGACTTTTTTGAACGAGCTCATCTGGCGCGAATTTTACGCGCAGGTGCTGCACAACTTCCCGCACGTCACCAAGGGCGCGTTCCGTCCCGAATACGACCGGCTGCAATGGTCGGACAATCAGGAACACTTCGCCGCGTGGTGCGCCGGCCGCACCGGTTATCCCATCGTGGACGCCGCCATGCGCTGCCTCAACGCCACCGGCACGATGCACAACCGGCTGCGCATGATTGTGGCGATGTTTCTCACGAAGGATTTGCTCATCAATTGGCAATGGGGCGAGCGCTATTTCATGAAGCAACTCGTGGACGGCGACCTGGCGGCGAACAACGGCGGCTGGCAATGGAGCGCCGGCACGGGCACGGACGCCGCGCCGTATTTCCGCATCTTCAATCCGGTGTCGCAGGCGGAGAAATTTGATGCTGGCGGAAATTTTGTGCGCCGCTGGATTCCCGAGCTGAAAGATTTTCCCGACGACCTGATTCAGCAGCCGTGGGAAAATCCGCTGTTGCTGGCGAAGTCCAAATACGCGCCGCGTATCGTGCTGCACGAGGAGCAGCGCGGGAAATGCCTCGCGATGTTCAAGGCGGTGAAGGGCTGATTACTTCTTCGTCAGCTCGACGAAGTTCTTCAGCAGTTGCAGGCCGACCTTCTGGCTTTTCTCGGGATGGAACTGGGTGGCGAAAACATTGTCGCGCCAGACGGACGAGGCGAAGTTGTCGCCATAATCCGTGCGCGTGGCGATGATGCCCGCGTCCACCGGCTGCGGATAAAAGCTGTGCACGAAATAAACGTAGCTGCCGCTGGTGATGCCGCGATAGAGCGGGCAATCTGTTTTCACGATTTCAAGCTGGTTCCAGCCGATCTGCGGAATCTTTAGGCCGGGCTGTTCCGTGAAGCGGACGACGCTGCCCTGAAATACGCCGAGGCCGGCGGCGCAGGAATTGAATTCCTCGCTCCGCTCGAACAGCGCCTGATAGCCGACGCAGATGCCGAGAAACGGTTTGCCGGTCTTGATGAAATTCTTCGCGGCTTCCAGCAGTTCCTGTTTGCGCAGCGCGTGGATGCAGTCGTCGAACGCGCCGACGCCGGGCAGCACGAGACTGCGCGCATCGCCGATTTCTTCGGGATGCTGCACGAGGCGCACGTCCGCGCCGACCTTGAGCAGCGACTTGTGGACGCTGCGGAGGTTGCCGGAGCCGTAGTCGAGCAAAGCAATCACGCGCGGGAGAATACGTGATTTGTTGAACCGTTGAAATGTAAAATCGGATCAGGCGGGCAGGGGAACCTTGCGGACGCGGGCGGCGAAGTCGTCAATCTCCTCCACTTTCTCGAAGCCGACGTTCAGCACGTCCACGCAGCCGAGGCCGAGGACGAACTTCACCGACTCGTCGCGGCGCGCGTCGTCATTGCGCAGGCGGCCTTCGCCGATGAGCTTCATGCCGATGACGCCCTTGCCGGCGGCGTGGAGCTTCTGTAAGACCGGCACGACTTGCGCCGCCGAACCGTCCATGCTCATGCCGTAGGGATTGATGCGCGTGTGGACGGATTCCACCCACGGTTCCGCCGCCGCCGCTTCGAGCGCGGGGATAGAATGGCAGGAGACGCCGAGCGCGCGGATTTTTCCCTGCGCCTTGAGCTTCGACAAAATGTCCATCTGCGGGCGCAGTTCCGCCGGCCAGTCCGGCGACGTGACGCAATGCAGCAAAAGCAAATCAATGTAATCCGTCTTCAGCTCCTTGAGGAACCGCGCCACGACGACATCGGCGTCCGGCCGTTCCGGTTCGGGGATGCCGCCCCAGTTCCACCAAATCTTGCTGATGAGGTTGTATTGCCCGCGCGGGATGCCGTCGAGCGCCGGCGGCAGGTAGGTGTGCGAGCCGTAAAGGTCGGCGAGGTCGTAGGTGCGGACGCCGCGTTCGTGGGCGTCGCGGAGCAGCTTTTGAAAGGCGGGGCGGCCTTCGCGCGTCTGGTTGGACTCGCGGTTGCCGCCGTGGCTGCCGGTTCCCATGGTGATGCGCGAAAATTTCAAGTCCGTCTTGCCGAGCGGCACAAGCGCGAAGGGATCAAAAGTTTTTTGCGGTGCGGCTTCCGCCCGGACGAGCGGCGCGCCGGCCAGAATGCCGCCGACGCCGAGGGCGGATTTCTTCAGGAACTCACGACGTTGAATTTTCATGGCTTATTTGGATTCTGCCAATTCGCGTTCCGTCTTCAAGCGCAATTGTCCGCACGCCGCGTCAATGTCGCCGCCCTTCTCGCGGCGGAGCGTGGCGGTGACGCCGAGCTTTTCCAGCGCGGCCAGAAAACGTTCGCACACCTCCTCCGCCGGGCGCACCCACGGCAGGCCCTCGACCTTGTTATACGGAATCAGGTTCACCTTGGCGTAAAGTTTCTTGGCGAGCGCCGCGAGCGGGCGCGTCTGCTCCAGCGAATCGTTGATGCCGGCGATCAAGATATATTCCAGCGTGATCATCCGGCCTTTCAGCTTCTGGTAATCCTCGCACGCGGCGGTGAGCTCGGTGAGCGGATACTTCTTGTTCACCGGCATGATGCGGTTGCGGACCTCGTCCGTCGCGCCGTGCAGGGAGATGGCGAGGCGGAACTGCATCGGCTCGACCGCCAGCTTGCGGATCTGCGGCGCGAGGCCGCTGGTGGAAATGGTGATGCGCCGCGCGCCGATGCCGCCGCCCCACGGCGCGTTCAAAATCTTCAGCGCCGCAATCAAGTTATCATAGTTCGCCAGCGGTTCGCCCATTCCCATGACGACGAGGTTGTCCACGGCGCGTGACGCGGGACGGGTGGCGGGTGGCGTGGCGGCGTCACTTGTCACCTGTCCCTCGTCACCCGGCACGATGCGTTCCGTGGCGAGGATCTGCTCCACGATTTCATGCACGCTAAGGTTGCGTTTCCAGCCGTCGAGGCCGCTGGCGCAAAAACGGCAGCCGTAGGCGCAGCCCACCTGCGTGGAGATGCAGAGCGTATGGCGGTCGCTGGCCTCGCCGTAAAGCGCCGGGTTGGCGGGGATCAGCACGCTTTCGATGAACGCGCCGTCCGCCAGCTTCCAGAGAAATTTCTGCGTGGTGTCGGGCGAACCCTGCTTGCGCGCGAGTTCCAAAATCTGGAGCGAATACGTTTCCGCAAGTTTGGCGCGCAGGGTTTTGGGCAGGTTGGACATCTCGTCCCAGCTCGTGGCGCGGCGGGCGTAAAGCCAGTCGAGCAGTTGCGCCACGCGGAAGGCCGGCTCGTGCCAGGCTTTGAACTGGGCTTCGAGTTCTTCGCGGGTCAGGGATTTGATGTCGGTCGGCACGCCATCAAGTTAGCCGGTGTCCGGGCGGAAACCAAGCGGCTTCCATCGGCGGCCGGTGGCAGCGTCATGGCAAACGCCTTTTGTCGCATGGAAATTGCCGGAAGCATCCGAAAGCAAACTAGTTGTTGTCGTAAGGCTGTTTCATGGCGTTCTGGACGCGCAGGAAATCCGGCATTTCCTGGGCCGAAATCGGCGCGCCATCATTGGCGGCAACTTTGGGGAAAACCCATTTCCAATGTTCGACGTGGCCGTCCGCGAAAGATAGGTTCGCCCCCTGACCATGCCGGTCCGAGGGCATGTCCCACCATTCCTGCGCCCACGGCCCGCCGGCCGGCGGGGCGCCATAATTCGCGTCTTGAATGGTGTCCGCGCTTTCATCAATCAGGACAAACAGCTCGCTTGGTATGGGATGCCGGATGGCGGTAAATTTCGTCCAGGCCGGGATGTAGGGGGCATATACCGGATCCGGGTTGCCGTTGACGGACTCGCTCATGTTGTAACTTCGCCAGCGCAATTGGGGCAGCGGCGTGCCATCGTCGGCCAGCAGCGTGGACTGGTCTGATGGGCAATGATAAATGGCCAGCGAGGTGTTATATTTGAACAGCAGGCCGTTGATGATGTTGGAAGGGTCAATCTCCGTGTCCGCATCCGGGTCGGGCAGCCAGGACTGCTGGAGGACATATGAAAATACATCGCCATTGGTGGTCACGGTAAAAGAAGCGCCCGCATTGTTGGGGGGATAATAGTCATCGTTGTCCAAGACATAAAGGTGCTCGCACAGTTCCAGCTGATTGAGGTTGTTCAAACAGGCGACGTTATAGGCCTGCTGTTTGGCCTTGCTTAACGCCGGCAACAGGAAGGCCGCCAGGATGCCGATGATGGCAATGACCACGAGCAGTTCAACCAGCGTGAAGCCGCCGCCGGAACGGCGGGGTGGCATCGGGGCTGGATTACACCGGGGCATGGTCACGTTCACCTGAAGTTATGCCGAACCGCCGCCCGCGCAACTGAAATGTTAATACGTCAGCATCTCCAGCTCGCGCAGGCCTTTTTCGGTGAGCACCCAGCGGCTGCCGTGCTGCACGACCAGCCGGCGGCAGGGATGCGCCTGGTATTCCGCCGCGTTGACGGAGAGCAGTTGGAATTTCGCCTTGCCCGTGATTTCCGAGGCGGCGCGTGGCATCAGTGCAAATGGCACGGCGTTGTAGTTCAGCGCGATTTCGTAGCCGGCCACGCCTTCCTTGTCCGCCTTGGGATTTTTCAGGACGAGCGGCGCGTAGCGCTTGAGATACGGAAAATTCGTCGCGCGCACAACCACGCGGCACAGCTCCGTCTGGCTCTGGAGAAACGCCAGCAGGCTGAACTTTTTCACCGGGCTGTGTTCCGCCAGCAGGATGTCGCGCGGGTCGAGGCCGTCGAGGTTCTGGCCGTTCCATTCGCCGTGGTCGTTGCGCTCGCCGGCGGAATTTTTCTTGAACCACGCGGCGTAGTTGTCGTTGACCAGCACGTTCAGCTCGAAGTGAAGGTGCGCGCGCTCCTTGTCAATGCGCTCGCTGGTGTTCGAGGTGCGCCCCATGACGGCGATGGGCTGGTCGGCGCGGACATTCTGGCCGGCCTTCACGCTCGCTTCGCTCAAATGCGCGTAGAGCGAATAAATCTCGATGCCCTCGACGACGTGGCGGATGACGATGTATTTGCCGTAGTTGGACAGGCCGGGCTTGTTGTTGACATACATCACGGTGCCGTCGGCGGTGGCCAGAACGGGATCGGTCGGTTCGCCGTAGCGGTCGGTGTGCTGGTGGAGGATGTCGAGCCCCTCGTGCATCTGCCAGCCGTCGCTGCGGACGCAACCGAAGCTGCCGGTGGTCCACGGCCGGTCGGGCGAAGTGGGCGCGAAGAATTTCAGCTCGTTGCCGACCTCGTAAAGCGCGTGGTTGGCCGTGGGAAACTGGAACGGCGTTTGCGCGAATAAATTTGCGGCGCTGAAAAGAATCCCGCCCAGCGCGAGCGAACGGACCACCAACTTCATTTGTTCTCCTTGGCGATTTTCTTGGCCATGTTGTTCAGGCCGAGGACAAGCTGTTTGGCCTCCTCATGCGAGGCGTCGGGCGTGAAGGCGAACACGCCGTTCACGATGCGGTGGGTGATGAGCGGCGCGGCGAGCCAGCGGCTGTTGGTGCTGTTCTCGCTCCACTGGCCGAAGATGACAAAGTGTTTGCCCTCGTAGGCCGAGGTGTATTGTTCCAGCGTGTAGGTGCCCGTCTCGTCGAACTTCACTTCCACCGCGTAGCCGACGGGCGTGTCCAGCAGGTCCGCGCGCACGATGCTGGCCTCGGTCAACACGGGATCCTCGTTGATGGTCACCAGCACCGGGTTGGCGCGGATGACGGAGACGGTCTTGCCGACGCCGGGCAGTTGCGCGCGGTTTTCCAGGTGGAGGCGCAGCGAGGCGAGATGCTTGTCACCCTTGTCCTTGTCCGACTGGCAGCCGGCTCCGGCGAATAGGCCGGCCAGTAGCAGCAAATAAAGATTGAAACCGCGCGCATAAAAATTCATAGTGGCGGACACAAAATCGCAACCAACAAAAAAAAGTAAAGACGATATGGGACAACAATCCAACAAAACCCAGCACAAGAAACGCCGCAAGGCCTACATCAAACGCAAGCAGGCCGTCATCAAGGCCAAGGTCGCCGCGAAGAAAAAGGGCTGATCTTTTTGCCAAACTCATTCAAGGCCGTCTGCGGACGGCCTTTTTTATTGCTGCCGCTCAGGCGGCTACGCGCGGCACGCTCGTCGTGTAGAGCAGCCGGCCGCGGTCGTCAATCATCCGCACGTCCAGCCGTTCGGCGGACAGCGCCACGGCGGTGAAGCCGGAGCACGCGCGCGCAAACTTCGTGTGCGGCGTGTTGACCGTCGGGCGGAACTGCGAGCCGGCGCCGGTGCAGAAGAAGTTCAACGCGCCCGCCTGCAGGTGCTGCAGGTCGTGGTCGTGGCCGTTGAAATACGCCTGCACCTGGTATTGTTGCAGCAGCGGCAAAATGTTTTTCACCAGCTCCGCCGTGTCGCCATGGCCGCCGCCGGAATAGATCGGGTGATGGCCGATGACGATTTTCCACCGGGCGGTGGACGCCGCGAGCGCCGCCTGGAACCACGCCCGCTGTGTGGGCACGTCCTGCGTCAGCACGTTGGCGCGGGTCTTCTCCGCGCCAAAGATCGAGTAGTAGCCTTTGATCATCGGCGTCGTGTCGAGGTAGAAAAAATCCGCCGTCGTCGCCGCGTCCACTTTCAGCGACTGGACGAAATAGCGAGCGGGCATGTTCCAGCGTGGATGGGTTTGGGCGTAGGCGAGCTGCGCGTCGCAGTTGCCGTGGTAATCGTGGTTGCCGAGAATGACCTGCCATGGCACTTGCAGCGCCGGCGCGGCGTAAACCTTTTCAAACGAACTTTGCCACTGCGGGTCGTCCACGGACTTGACGCCGTTTTCGTAAAAATTGTCGCCGACGGAGACGATGAACTTGGCGGCCATCGCCTGCGCCGCGATCGCCATCTGCGCGGCGACGTCGCGCTGGTCTTTTTCGCCGTTGCGCCCCCAGTCACCGAAGATGATGAAGTTCAGGGCGTCGGCCTTGGCCGCCGCAAACAATTGGCGGGGCAGTAGCGAGCCGACCACCGTCGCCTGCGCGGTGGCCACGAACAGCGTGCGGACAAACTGACGGCGGGTCTGTTTCATAAATTGGCGGATAAATTATACCGCCGATTGGCCGCCCAAAACAAAAATCGCGGTGACAAACCGGTGACGGCGCCGGCCTTCACGGCGACGAGGCCGATTCCAGTTCCCGCAGCGGCTGCCCCACCATTTCGCCCACCCGGCTGCCGGCAATGTAAATTACCGCGCCAAAGCCGAGCACGACAATCATGACAATTAAAAATCCCCAGAAATGGTGTTTCTCCAGCTTCCGCAGCGAGCGCGCAAACGCCACCAGCCCGAACAGCGCCGACACCACGATGACCGCGTCCACGCTCGCGCGCTGCCAGTAGCTGCCGCCGAGATGCAGCCACATACCGAATTCGTCGAACGTCAGCCCCATCGCCACGCCGTAGAGCAGCGCGGTGATTTCCGCCGCGCGGCCGGTCGGCCGGCGGAACACGCTGTAGCCCGCCACCGCCGCCAGCAGGAAGATGCCGTAGTTCAGATGGTGGACGTGCGTCCCCGACACGAAGCAATACATGTTTGGCATCAGGTCGGCCATGATGAGGAAGACAAAGACGCGCGCGAGAATAAACGTGACGAGAAAACTGAACAGCGCGAAGCGCGCGAGCTTGTGCGCGGTTTCCTTGTGGAGATGCGTTTCGTGGCCGTTCATGATGGCGGCAGGCTAATCCGCCGACGTCCCGCGCGTCAAGGCGGCGGACAAACGCAGCGGGGGAAAATTATTCGCGGGCTTGGTTCGCCGTCTCGGCGTCCCCGGCTTCCAGTTCCAGAATGCGGGCGAAGTAAAAGACGCCGGCGGCGATGATGGTCGCGCCGATGATGATGATAATCGCCTGCGTGCCCGGCTGCTTCAGGTCGTTCTGCAATTCCTCAATCAGCAACCCCTGCTGGCCGTAGAGCAGACCCATCTGCCGCGTCTCGGCCTTGGAATAGCCCGTCATTGAAAGGTCATCGCCCAGATTTGCCGTGCGTGTGCCCAGCCAATAAACCGCGCCCGCGCCCGCGAGGCCGAGCAGCAGCACGATGACACCGGTGATTCGCCAGCGCCGCACGCGCCGCCGGGCGGGGGAACAGGTTGCTTGGATTTTATCGCCGACGTTCACGCGCTACGATTCTATCACGCGCCGTCGGTAAAGAAAAAGAGCGAAAGGAAAAACCTTTCGCTCTTCGTGAAAACTTGGTGGTTGATTTAATTCAGCTTCGCCAGCACCGCCTTGATGGCCTCGAAATTCGGCAAATCTTTCGGCGTCGGCGTCTGTTCGCTGTATTGCACCACGCCGTTTTTATCAATGACGAACGCCGCGCGCGCCGAGGTGTCGCCCACGCCGGCGAGCATCGGGAACACCACGTCGTAGGCCTTGGTGACGGTTTTGTTCAGGTCGCTGGCGAGCGTGACCTTGATGTTGTTCGCCTTGGCCCACGCCTCCTGCGCGAACGGGCTGTCCACGCTGATGGCGATGACGTCCGCGCCGGTGAAGGAGTCCAGGCCGTTGGATACGTCGCACATTTCCGCGGTGCAGACGCCAGTGAAGGCGAGCGGGAAAAACAGCAGCACGGTGTTGGTCTTGCCGAGGTTGTTGGCCAACTTCACGTCCACCACGCCGGTCGGGGTCTTGGATTTGAGGGTGAAATCAGGAGCTTGGGAACCGATGGGAATTGCCATAGTAATTAATTTGTTTGGTGTTGAATTGTTAAACCTGCTGGAACGAATTTTGGAAGTTCGGCGGGCGCGTGTCAATTCGTTTAGCCATCTCAAACAATGTAGGAGACGAGGTGACGAGTCTCGTCATTTTAATTCCGAATTCATAATTCCGAACTCCGAATTTGAAATGAGCCTCCTCACGTCGGCTCCTATATTTTAAAACTAGCCACTGGCTTTCATCCGCTGTAAGCAGTGGGTGAGGTAGGGCAGCAGTTGTTTTTTGCGCGAAACCACGTCACGCAACTCGAACACGCCCGGCTGCGGTTCGGGATAATCAATCCGGTCAATGAAACGCTTGCCACCGGCGACGAGCATCAGCGATTCCTGCCCGACCACGTCCGTGACCATGAGCGCGGAGAAGACGTAATTCCGCCCGCGCCGGTAATCCTCCAGCGCGGCGAGCAGCTCGTCCTTGCGCTTCCAGAACTGGTCGAACCCGACCTCCTCGATCTGCGCGACACTGAAGGTGTGGCCGTTTTCCTTGTATTCCTTGGCGTCGGTGGTGATGGCCTGCGGCGCGGGCTTGAGCGTGAGCAGCGAGCCGGACGCGAACAGCTTGTCCGTAAACTCCCGCGCGTTGACGCCGGCGATCTTTTCCAGGCGCGGCAGGATTTCCCGGTCGCGCGGCGTGGTGGTGGGCGAGGTGAGGTTCAGCGTATCGGAAACCAGCCCGGCCAGCAGCAGGCCGGCAATCGGTTTCGGCAGTTCGACATTTTGCCGGAAGAAACAGTCGGCGACAATCGTACTCGTCGAGCCGACGGGTTCGTTACGGAACAGAATCGGCTGCTGCGTAGTCATCGAGCCGAGCCGGTGATGGTCGATGATCTCGACGATCTCCACCTCATCCGCGCCGGAAACGGCCTGCGACAGTTCGTTGTGATCCACCAGAATCAGTTTGCGGTCCACCGGCTTGAGGAAGTCGGCCTTGGAAAGGATCCCGACGGTGCGACCTTCCGCATCCGTCACCGGAAACGCGGCAAAACCTGACGCCACCGCCTCGGCCCGGACCGCGCTCAACGGCGCGTCTTCGCGGAACGAAAGAAATTCCTCGTTCAGCATGTGGCGGATGGCCACCGCCGAGCGGCACAGCGACGCCGTGGTCAGGGTGTCGTGCGGGGACGTGATGATGCTCACGCGATTTTGTTTCGCGGCCTCGATGATCCGGGACTCGACCGGCGCGTCGCCGGTGACGATCAGGACGCGTACGCCTTTTTGCACGGCGACTTCCTGGACATTCGTGCGGTCGCCGATGACCACCGCCAGTTTGTCGAGTGGAAACAGATCCATGCGTTGCGTAAAAGTTTCGATACGCATCGCGCTGATCATCAGAATCAATTCCTCCTCCTCCTGCGCGTCGTGGCCCACCAGCAACTGTCCCCCAAGCGTCTCCGCCAGAGTTTCCAGCGACGACAAAACCCGCCGCGAATCCACCAGCCGGTTGGCCGCCGGAAAGAGAAACTTGCTCAGCTTGAACAGCGAGAGCAGCCCGCGACAGTGATGGTTTGCGTCCAGCACCGGCAGCACGCGGATGTCGTGTTCATCCATCAACCCCAGCGCCTCCGCGGCGGTCGCGTCCGGCGACACGGTCAGCACCTCCGCCTGCATCACGTCGCGCACCTTGGGCGAAACGTCCGCGACAAAGCGCGGCGACGGCACGCCAAAGGTCTCCAGCACAAAATCGATCCGCTCGTTGGTGTCGCCGCAACGCGCGGCCACGGCTTCCGGCATGCCGGTGCGCCGCTTGAACTCCGCGTAGCCGATGGCCGAGCAGATCGCATCCGTGTCCGGGTTGCGGTGGCCAATGACAAAAATTTCGCTCATATTTTCCGTAGCGGCGGTTGGCAGACCGCCGCATTTCTGCAACAACTTAAATAATCCCGCTCTCTGCCGAGAGCCGCCACGCCATCTTTTTCATAATGCCGCCATGACCTCCGCCGCGTGCTCCTCCGGTTTGACCGCCGGCCAGATTTTTTTGATCTTGCCGTTCCCGCCGATCAAAAACGTCACGCGATGCGTGCCCAGGTATTTCCGGCCCATGAAACTTTTCTCACCCCAGACGCCGTAGGCCTGAACGATCTTTTTGTCCTCGTCCGCCAGCAGCGTGAACGGCAGCTTGAACTTCTCCACGAACTTGTCGTGCACTTTCACCGGGTCCGTGCTGACGCCGAGGATGACCGCGCCCTTTTTCTTAAAGTCCGCGAAATGGTCGCGGAACGCGCAAGCTTCCTTCGTGCAGCCGGGCGTGTCGTCCTTCGGATAAAAATAGAGGATGACGTTCTGCCCTTTGTAATCAGCGAGCGAGATTTTCCCGCCGCCATTCGTCGCCACCGTGAATTTCGGGGCCACGTCACCTTCCTTCAATTTTAATTCAATCGTCTTGGCCATAAATTTGAACAACAAAGGAACGAAGCAACGCAGATTTTGGCAAGCTTTGTTTCTTGGTTTCTTCGTGGTTCAGTTCACTTTTTTCCCGCCGGCAGGCTGGCCGGATGCGCGCCGAGCTGCTGCGAGCCGTCCCAGATGTAAAGCAGGCCGGACGCCGCCGTGAACAATCCCGCGCCGAGTTCGACGATTTTCAGCCAGCCGGCGGCCCGCCAGCCATCCCATTCCAGCAGCAGCCAGATGACCACCACCATTTGCAGCACCGTGGCGATCTTACCCGTGAGCCGCGGGCGCACGGTGATGGTACCGACCACCAGCCGCACGACCACCGCACCGATGCCCAGCAACAGATCACGCCCGATAATGGTGCCCGTGAGCCAGAACGGGAGTTGGCCGAGATGCGGCGAATTATCGAAGCTCAAGACCACGATGGCCGAGACCAGCAGCAGCTTGTCCGCGAGCGGATCCAGGATCGTGCCCAGCTCGCTCCACTGGTTATAATGACGCGCGATGTAGCCATCCACGCCGTCCAAAATCGAGGCGACCGCGAACGACAGCAAGCCGGCGAACCGGCAGGTTTCGTTGCCGGTATGGACGTAGTAAATCATCTCCACGACGAAGAACGGGATCAGCAGAATCCGGAGGATGGTGATTTTGTTGGCCGTGGTCATTGGCGACGAAACTGTCGCACGGATTTGCCGGATTTGCACGAACCGAAAACCTTTCCGCCGCCGGCCAGAATAACCGCTGGACAACCTACCGCCGCCGGTTCAGAGTAGGATTGGTGAACAGCGCTGGCCATCAAACCAGAAGCGTGAACGTGGTGACCTCGCTATCCGGTAAAGACACAGCTTTCTATTTTGCCGGCAAGTGTGCTATGAAAGACTAGTCGAGTAGGACAACCGAACCAATGAACCCAAGGTGAACCATGCAAATTGTGATCAGAACCTACCACGGCAAGGGCACCCGCAAGCTATTCGATTTGTTGGAAGCGCACCAGGCTGATGTGCAAGCCCTGATGAGTTCCATCAAGGGTCTCATCAGCTACACCCTGGCCCGCAATGACGAGGGCGGTTTTTCCGTGACGATCTGCCGGGACAATCACGGCATCAAAAAAAGTGTCAAGCTGGCCCGGGAATTCATCGCTCAGCATTCACCAGACACGAACCTCGCCGCCATGCATATCTTCGAAGGTAAGGTCATCACCCACTTTAAGTGAAACGGCTGGCGCGGCCGACCCGCGCCCCAGTGCTAAATCAGCTACGTCCGCATGAAATGCATCGCCTCACTTGAAGCGGATTATGCGGCCGGGTTGCAGGAACGGCTCAAAACGGAAGCCATACCCTTTCAGGTCCAAACCGTCACCCACGAAAGCGGGCTGGATTATTCCGACATTCTCGTCGCGGACGAATATTTTGACCGCGCCTGCGATATCGCCGAGGCGTGGAGCTCGGAACAAATGACCATAGCGCAGAGCCAATCCAACCGCCACTGCCCCGCCTGC
Organism: uncultured Verrucomicrobia subdivision 3 bacterium; assembly: GCA_903889895.1. GTDB lineage: Bacteria > Verrucomicrobiota > Verrucomicrobiia > Limisphaerales > UBA11358 > UBA11358. The sequence goes on from CAISYZ010000040.1 coordinate 14,534, forward strand.
GGCTCGATAAATCTGGAGTATACGGGCGCCGATAGCTTCGGCGTCAGCGTTTGGAAATGCAAAGATTGCGGTAACGGCTTCGCCCGATAACCCAGACGGATAACAACGCCAGCCGTTAAAAATAAACACGGAGAGGCCCATACGTCCCAAGGCACGTTTGATGGAGCGAGCGGCCTCGCGAGCCCTGCTTGAATAGGGCTCGACGGAGTCTCGCCCCACCGATGAGGCCGCGCCCGACGGCGCTCCGACCTGGAAGCATCCGGCGGCGGTTGCATGCAAAGACGCGGGAGAGTGTGAACGCCCTCTCCTTGGTTAGAGGGTTGGGGTGAGGCAGGTCGATTTAAAGAACCCATTAGCCCAAGGCCCGCCCTCACCAGTTTCCTCTCTCCCGGGGAGAGGAATTATCGGCCACGCCGGTCTGACCTGCCAATGCCCGTCGCGCCTCCCGCCGCCGCTGCCATTTACCATTATACAAACAGCTAAACACCTATACGGACTCAATCGAGCGGGCCAAGATTAACCAAGAAGGCAACCCCCCTGGCGCATGATTCGTCACCTTGAACACCAGCACCGCCGCAGAATTTGTCGCGGCGAGCCGGTGGCTCGACTGGTTGAGCCACAGGCTTAACGCTACATCAGCCATTTCAATTTCCGTAGGGGGCCGGAGGGGTTGGGAGGGCACGACCGCGAGCCGGAAGACGGGTTGCATTTTCCGCGGTTGAAAACTAAATTTGGCTGGTTGTTTCCTGTCGGCAAGATTCCGGAAACATAAAACCAAATCAAACACCCATGGTGCAGCCCAGATGAAAACCACACTCGTTCAACCTTACCTGTTTTTCGGCGGCCGCTGTGATGAGGCGCTCGCCTTCTACGGCAGCGCGCTCGGCGCAAAAGTGGATTTCCTCATGCGCTATCAGGAAAGCCCCGAACCAATGCCGCCCGGCCGGCTGCCGGCGGGGTTCGAAAACAAAGTCATGCACGCCACCTTCCATATCGGCACCACCACGCTCATGGCCTCCGACGGCTGCGAGGAAGGCGCGCGCTTCGAGGGATTCACGCTCTCGCTTGCCCTGCCGACGGAAGCCGAGGTCAACCGGGCCTTTGCGGCGCTGGCCGAAGGCGGAAAGGTGGGGATGCCGCTGACCAAGACTTTCTGGTCGCCGCGCTTCGGCATGGTGACCGACCGTTTCGGCGTGGGCTGGATGGTGACGGTGGCGGCGTGAGCGCTTGACTCGGTCGACGGGATGAACTTCACTGGCGCAACCCCGCGCCATGTTCATCGCCGTTCCAGTCGGAATGAATTACCGGACCGAAAGGCTTCCGCTGGTCACGTTTTCCCTCATCGGCCTCAACACGCTGGTCTGGCTGGTCACGATGATCTGCTCATACAGCACGCAGGGAGAATCGGATGACTGGATTCAGGCGCATCTCTGGCTGGTGCCGGAGCAATCTGATTGGTGGACGTATCTGACCTCGATGTTCGTGCACTCCGGCGCCTTCCACCTGCTCGGCAACATGATTTTTCTGTTCCTGTTCGGCGCATGCGTGGAGGACCTGATCGGGCGGCTGCGTTTCACCATCTTTTATCTGGTGAGCGGCCTGGTGGCGGAGTTTGTTTTTATTGCGATGACGCCGGACCATTTCCTTTCGGCCCGGCCGATGGGCGGGGCATCGGGCGCCATCAGCGGCTGCATGGGCATGTATCTGCTGCTGCGGGCCCGCGCGGACATCGAGTTCAAATATATCTTCTGGTTCTTTTTCGTGAAGGCGGGCGACTTTGTGATTCCGGCGTGGGTGGCCATCTCGTTCTGGTTTCTGAAAGACCTGTTATCGGCTGTGCTGGGCATGGTTTACGCCCGGCAAGGCGGCGGCGTGGCGTTTGGCGCGCATGTCGGCGGATTTCTGGGCGGGCTGGCGCTGGCCGCGCTTTACAAAGGGCTGATCCCGCCGAGCGAACCGGTGGAAGACTATGATCGCCGCATCATCAAACCCGAACGGATCCGCGTGACCCTCCCGCCGCAGCCGGCGGTGAGCGCGCCGGAAACGCCGACAATATTCCTGCACGACGGCGCGGAGCAGACCGGGCCGTTCACCCTGACGCAGGTGCAGGCGAAATTGCGGCACGGCCAGATCGGGCGCGAGGCGCGGTATTGGAGCGACGGCATGGACGACTGGCAAGACGTGGTGGAATTAGCGGACCAACCGATTGCATGAAGGCGTTGCAACCGCGCGGCGGCGTTGCTAATTTCTGCGCGCAACGTACGCAACCGATTTAACAAATTCATGAGCAAGTCCAATTCACCCCTGGTCGGCATTTTAATGGGCAGCGATTCCGACTGGCCCACGATGAAGGCCGCCGCGGATGCGCTGGCGGAATTCGGCATTGGCAGCGAAGCCAAAGTCATCTCCGCCCACCGCGATCCGCACGGCCTGGAAGAATATGTTACCGGCGCGCCGGCGCGCGGCATCAAGACGTTCATTTGCGGCGCGGGCGGGGCGGCGCATCTGGCCGGCGTGACGGCGGCGTTCACCACGCTGCCGGTCATCGGCGTGCCGATTCTCGGCAAAGCGACGGACGGATTCGACTCGCTGCTTTCGATGGTGCAAATGCCGCCGGGCGTGCCGGTGGCCACGGTGGCCATCAACGGCGCGCGGAATGCCGGGATTCTCGCCGCGCAGATCCTCGCCACCGGGGACACGCGGTTGCAGGAGGAATTGAAGAAATTCAAGGTGCGACTCACCGAGGAATCCCGCGCGAAGAACAAAAATTTGTCATGATCCGCTAATTGGCTAAACTGTTAAAAGGTTGAATGGTTTCCATTGGCGCGGCGTTTTAACGATTCGACGATTTAACATTTAAACCATTCAACAAAAGCAAATGCAACGGCTCATCGAAGGCGTCCACAAGTTTCAGAAGGACGAGTTCGGCAACTATCGGAAATTGTTCCGCAAGCTGTCGAAGGAGGGCCAGAACCCGCACACTTTGTTCATCACCTGCTCGGATTCGCGGGTGCTGGCGGAACTCATCACACAAAGCAAGCCAGGCGACCTGTTCGTCGTGAAGAACGTCGGCAACATTGTTCCGCCGGCGAGCGTCCGCGGCGACACCAATTCCACCGCCGCCGCCATCGAGTTCGCCGTGGAAACACTACGCGTGAACGACATTGTGATCTGCGGCCACTCCCAATGCGGCGCCATCTCGGCCATGCTGAGCAAAAACCCCGTGAGCAACTCCATGCCGAATCTGCGCGACTGGCTCAACGTCGCCGCGCCGGTGCTGGCGACGGTGAAAAAGGATTACGCGCATCTTCATGGCGCCATCGAACGCGAAACCGCCGCCGCCGAGGAAAATGTTTTGTTCGGACTCGATAATCTGCACAGCTACACGTGCGTGCAGGAGCGGCTGATGGACGGCACGCTGCGTTTGCACGGCTGGTTCTTCAAAATTGCCACGGCGGAATTGTTCGCCTACGACCCGGAGACCCGCCAGTTTTTGCCGCTCGTCAGCGAGACGCAATAGTTTCGACCGGAAAACCGAGGAACAATAGCATCCTCCCGGCGCCAATTTGCGACACAAACGAGGCAACTTCGCCCGTCCGGTTAATCTTTGAGACAATAACTGTCCCGTCAGTGTCCTGCCGCGGGACAATCCGCATCGCTTTTCGGTGTTTTTGGAAGAAAGACATGCGCCAACCCTGACCAAAAGGGAATATGTCCAGATGTTGGCCCACATCCTGCATTGTGTCCCGAAAATCGTCAAAGATGACGGTTTATAAAGGAGATTAGAAAAAGAAATATATGAAACCCGGCCGAAACATTCATGCTGCGAGCCTTTCCTTGATCCTGCAATTGCTACTGGTCTCGTTGCCGGTATTAGCCGGCAACCCAGCCGCCCAACTGGCATTTTCGACGCAGCCGGTCGGCTCGACCCTCGGGGCGGGTTTAGGCAGCGTGATCGTGCAGCTGGCCGACAAAATGTCTTGTCGAGCGGAACGGTCATTAATGTTTCCCTGAGCAAACCCGGCGGCTTGGGCGGCGCAACGAGCCTGACCACGGATGCCGGCGGCAAGGTGACATTTAACAGTCTGAAAGTGAACCTGCCCGGAAATAATTACACCCTGACCGCCACCGCCAGCGGACTGGCCAGTGCCAGCAGCCAAAAATTCAACGTCGCAAAAGGCAGCGCTACGGTGGGGTTAAGTTCCTCGACCAACAATTTGATTTACGGCCAGAGCATCACCTTCACGGCCACGGCGAAGACCGTCGCGCCCGCAACGAATGCGCTGACCGGCACGATCACCTTCAAGGACGGAGCCGCGACACTAGGTTCAGCCATCCTCAACGCCGCCGGCCAGGCCACGCTCAGCGTGAAAAACCTGCCGGCAACGAACGCGACGCACACCATCACGGCGGTCTATGGCGGTAGTGCAAATTATTTCAAAAGCACCTCGGGCAACTTTCTGCAAACCGTCAGCAAGCTGGCCCTGACCGTTTCGGGCATCACCGCGAGCAACAAGGTTTACGACGCCTCGACGAGCGCCACCTTGAATTTAAGCAAGGCGGGCTTGAAAACAGTGCTTACCGGCGACGTGGTCACTTTGAACACCACCGCGGCCAAAGGGGCTTTTGCGAGCAAAACTGTCGGCACGGGAAAATCGGTCAACGTGACGGGCCTGGTCATAGCCGGGGCTAGCGCCGGCAATTACACGCTCACCCAACCGACGACGGCCGCGAACATCACGGTGCGAAGCCTGTCAGTGAACGCCGGGGGGATGAACAAAGTTTACGACGGAACCAAGGCGGCAACCGTCACGCTCGCGGACAACCATGTCGCAGGAGACGTACTCGCGGACGGCTACACGAATGCGGTCTTTGCGAACAAAAACGCCGGCAGCAACCTTTTGATCACCGTTTCGGGCCTCGCCATTGCGGGCGCGGATGCGGCGAATTACGTATTAACTGGCTCCAACACCACCACGACCGCGGCCATCACGCAGGCGGCATTGACGGTGTCGGCGGGCAATCTGTCCCGCCCGTATGCCACGACGAATCCGCCGCTCGTCACCGTTTACTCCGGTTTTGCCGCCGGCGAATCCCAAACCAACAGCGACCTGCTGGGCGCGCCGGCACTGAACACGACGGCGACAACCTCCAGCGCACCCGGTTCATACCCGATCACCCTGAGCCAGGGCACGCTCGTTACCACAAATTACTCATTGATCTTCAGCAACGGAACTTTGACGGTGACGCCGGCCGGCACCGCCGCGCAACTTACGACCACGATCAACCCGGCGTTGACGAACCAGAACATCACGTTCACCGCAAAAATCGCACCGCTGGTCGCGACCCTAGCGACGCCGAGCGGAAGCGTTCAATTCAAGTGGAACGGCACGAACAAACTGGGCAGCGCCGTCAGTCTGACGGGCGGGCAGGCCAGCCTGACAACCCTGGCCGGCGTGCTGGGCAAAGGCAATGTGATCGTCACGGCGGAATATTCCGACCCGAGCGGCAATTTCAATGTCAGTTCGAACACCTTGAGCCAGACCATCGTGACGCCCACAGCTCCGCCGCCAAGTAAAATGTCCCTCACACCGGCGTTTGCCAGCGGCAAAGTGACGGCCAACCTGTCGGGAAACGCCGGCACGACCTACGTCATCCAAGCGTCGACGGACCTGGTGCATTGGACGCCCATATCCACCAATGTGGCCAATGCGGCGGGACTGGTTTCGCTGGTGGACTCGAATGCGGCCGCTTATCCGAGACGCTTCTACCGGGCCTATTCGCCGTAAGCCAGCCGGGCATGGCGCGGAGCGAACGGCATCAAAGGGGAGTTGCCGTTGCAGCTGCGCTCCGGATACGCGGCAGCAGGAGCAGTGATATCAACGATAGAAACAGTCCGCTCAACACCACCCAGGTTGCGGCATTGCGGCTGCCCGCGCTTAACAGCGCCGTCGCCGCCAAAGCGGCCATAGTCAAGTTCGGCGACAAAAGCAGGTAGGTTTGAAGATCCCCGCCGGTTTTCAGCCAGCGCCGGTGCAGAACTTCGCGCACACCGATGAGCAGGAACGAGCCGCACAACGCCAGCAATGCCGTGTAGGAAAAAAGCATCCGCCCGTCGATCGATAATCCCAGCGACATGAAGAAGATGGGGATCAGAAAGCGGCGGCTGACGGGGGCGATGTATTCCTCTATGCCCACGCCTTCAAACTGAGCGCGGCTCATAAACAAGCCAAGAAAGAACGCCGTCTTTGCCGCCGAGAGTCCCAGCCGTTCGCCAATGGCGCAAATGACCAAAACCAGCAGAACGAGAAAATGCACCCGCCAATGCGTGGTCTGCTGGATGACCCACTGGAATAATTTCACCAGATGCGACGCGAACCGGCTGATCAAAAACACGGTGACAGCCATGCCGGTCAATTTCAGCAGGATGAACCAGCTCAAGCCGTGCTTCACGGTGACCCCGCCGGCGCTCAGGACGACGATGGCCAAAACTTCGAGCGCGATCATGCTTTGCAGGACGAAATCCCGCGCCGTTCCGGTCAAACCCGGATAATGTTTCCAGGCGAAAAACGCCATGCTCATCGAGCAACTGGTCAGCGCCGACGAAGCCAACAGCCCTTCCGGCCAGCTCAAACCGGAGGCGTGGGCCAATCCAAGCACAATGGGATATTGCACCAGCGACCAGAACATGGCAAAGCGCAGCGACGGCAGCAGTTCGCGCAGTGGCGGCAAATCGATTTCCAACCCGACCTCGAACAGGACGAGCAGAAAGCCGACTTCGCCCGCCTCCTTGATCATCGTGGTCACGTCAGTCTGCACGAGCGGGCCAAGCGCGAGGCCGAACACCACGAAGCCCACGTTGGCCAGCGCCGGCCGGCCAAGCTTGCCGCACAGATCCGGCACGGCCATCAGCAGCAGGATCAGGCAGATGATGGTTTCGATGCTGTTCATGCCCTCGTTGCGCGCCACTGTCGGCTAGTCAATGGACATTGGCAATTCTGTTTGTTACGCTGAGTAAGATTTTATGAGTCTGGAAACCAAAGAAGCCCCGCCCGCACCGTCCGATTTCATCCGCGACATGGTGGCGAAGGACGTTGCCGAAAATAAATATCCCAAGATCATTACGCGCTTTCCGCCGGAGCCGAACGGTTACCTCCACATCGGCCACGCCAAGAGCATCTGCCTGAACTTCGGTATCGCGCATGAGTTCGGGGGCATCTGCAATCTGCGGATGGACGACACGAATCCAACCAAGGAGGACATTGAATACGTTGAGTCCATCCAGGCCGACGTTAACTGGCTCATCGGCGGCTGGGCGGACAAACAGCTGGGCCTCACGCCGGCCAAGGCGCCGTTTTACGCCAGCGATTATTTCGGCCAGATTTATGAATTCGCCGTCGCGCTCATCAACAAGGGCAAGGCCTTTGTCTGCGATCTGGCGCCAGCTCAGACCGACGAGTATCGCCGCAATGGCAAAGCGTCGCCGTACCGCGACCGGAGCGTGGCGGAAAACCTGGACCTGTTCACGCGCATGAAAGCCGGCGAGTTTCCCGATGGCTCCCGCGTATTGCGGGCGAAGATCATCGTGGACTCGCCGAACATCTGGCTGCGCGATCCCCTGCTCTACCGCATCAAACGCGCCGACCACCACCAGACCGGCAGCCAGTGGTGCATCTATCCGATGTATGACTTCGCGCACTGCCTGAGCGATTACATAGAAGGCATCACGCACAGCATCTGCACGCTGGAATTCGAGGTACACCGGCCGCTTTTCGACGGGATTCTGGAAAATCTCGACC
>CAISYZ010000041.1 GCA_903889895.1 uncultured Verrucomicrobia subdivision 3 bacterium
CCGGCATCGAGAAATATTTTAGTCACTTCACTCACGCGACGGAACACTTCCGCCGGAATCCTATCCGCATCGTCGTCCGGTTTGTAACTCATGATGCGGACAAACGGTGTGCCAAGCCGCTGCATTCTAGGAATGATTCGGCGAACCTCTGCCAGCGTGTTTTCAAATGGGTCGTTTACCTTCTTTGACCAGTTCATCACGGATGATCCGAAGCAATAAACCCGAATGCCTGCCGCTTGCAGCTTGTTGGCTGCGATGTCAAAAGCCGCGTCCGGGATGTCGTGAAAATTTCCCTTCTGAAATCCGGGCACTTCCACTCCGCGCATCTCAAGGTATTTCCAACCAAGTTCGTGCGTCGCTTGAATCTGGCCGTCAATCGTGTTGGCAGCCTCGTCGCTGATGCCCATTAACTTCATAAATTATTTTCGGAACGAACTGGCAAAATCGTCGGTGGCCACTTTCACCACGTTTTTCTTAACTTTGGAATTCACAATCAACCGATTCAACTCTTTCTCCCACGCTGAACCGTCCATCGGCAATTCCAAAGTCTGACCGAGCAACGACGAAAATACCATCGCGTTCGCCAATTCCACGGAATGGATACCTTCCGCCCCGGGCGCAATCAGCGGCTTGCCGTCCAGAATCGCGTTCACGAAATTCTGCGTCACGATGGCGTGTGGCACTTCGGCGTTTGCGAACGGGATTTCTTCCACTTTTGCTTCCGGCTTTACAAAACCTTGCGTTGCCGTCCGGCTGAATTCAAGCATGTCCACGGCGTTGCGGGCAAAAGTAAGTTTGTTATTTTCCAACACGAGCGTGCCGCGCGTGCCGACAATCTCCAACCGGTTGGTGCCCGGCGCTTCACCGGTGGAACTGATAAATGAGCCGGTCGCACCATTGGCCCATTCAAGGTAAGCTGTCACGTTATCCTCGACTTCGATTTGATGGAAGCGGCCAAGCTGGCAAAAACCGCGCAGTCGCGACGGCATACCACAAAGCCATTGCAGCGTGTCGAGATTGTGCAGGCATTGGTTGAGCAAAACGCCGCCGCCCTCGCCTTTCCAAGTCGCACGCCAGCCGCTACTCGCATAATACGCCTCGGTGCGGAACCAATCGGTGTTGATCCAATTGACACGGACAAGCTGTCCCAAATCTTCTTGAATCAACTTGCGGATTTTCTGGTAACGCGGTTCGGTGCGTAGCTGGAACATTCCCGCGAAAACAACCTCCGGAAAATTTTGATGAGCGGCGATGAGGCTTTCCGCATCGGCCTTGTGTGAAGAGACGGGTTTTTCCACCAGCGCGTGAATGCCATTTTCAAATGCGGCGATGCCCAAAGTCGTGTGCTGAAAATGCGGCGTGGCAATGATGACCGCATCCACCGCGCCGGACTGAATGAGTTGATGGCCGTCGCCGAAGATTTGCAACGGACGGAAGCGTTCAAGTGCCGCAATATTGGAATCGCATACGGCCGCCAGTTCGCAGCGGCTGACTTTTTTATTGAGCAAATAATCGGCGTGGTATTTCCCAATGTTACCCATGCCGATGATGCCGAGTTTTACAGTTTTCATTCGTAATAAATTATTCTGGTAACGGTTTGTCTTTCGTTTCCGGCAGGAACGGCAGCACCACGATGCCCAGCAGGAGGACCAAACTCACCCACAACCCCGCCGTGCGGAAACCTTCGATATTGCTCCCAAGTTTTCTGGTGATTTGCCCGATGGTAAACGGAGCCGTGGCAGCGATGAAACGACCAAAGTTATAACAAAAGCTGACACCGGTGCTGCGCAGGCTGGTCGGGAAAAGTTCGGGCAGATAAATTGCATAGACGCCAAAGACGGAGGATTGGCCAAATCCAATCAACGGAAGCATCCAGTAAATTTGATCCAATTCACGGAGATACCGAAAGACCAGTTGGGTGGAGAGGAAGGACAGTATGAACCCCAGAATAAATGCGGGTCTCCGCCCTTTGACTTGAGCGAATTTAGCCAAGAAGAGCATACCGAAAAAGCCGCCGATGTTCTGGAGCAGTAGTCCGACTGATGCCCAGTATGCCTTTTTACTGGCAAGCATTTGGGGACTAAGGTGATCGCCCGCAAAATGAGTCTCAATGATGGCACGGACAATTTTTGGATGAAAATTTCCGATGCCCCAAAGTCCAACGATGCCTGCTCCGCACAGCACGAGACCAAGCCAGGCGTGTTTGGACCAAGTGGGATGTTTCAGTAGTGTAAAATAGGAGCCAAATTTAACGCCAATTTTATCACCCTCGGCTTTGGCGCGAACCCATTTTTCAGGTTCCTTCAATCGAGCGAGCACAAAGACGCAACAGAACGCAGGCACGGCCCCGACCAAAAACATGGCTTGCCAAGCTTTCAGGTCGAATGGCAGCCAATGGCTCACAGCCAGCGTCCCGATGCCCATGCCAATCAAGCCCGCCGCGATATTGCCCCAAGATGAGAGCGATTGCAGAAGACCCAGAGCTGGCGCGCGGGTGCGATCTGGAACCGAGTCAGCTACCAGAGCGACGGAAAGGCCAAACACTCCTCCCACACCCAGTCCGGTAAAAAACAAAGACGCACAAAAGCCAAAATAACTGGTGACAAAAGCACTGACGCCAGTGCAGACGGAATAAATTAAAATCGACAAGGTGAGCATTCGCGCCCGTCCGCAGCGATCACCCAGCGCCCCCAATACAAGTCCTCCAATGGCCCAACCAACGAGGAAAAACGAGGTCGTGTAAGGGGCGAACTCAATGGCTTTTGCCTTGTCGCCCAACAGGTCTTCCACCGCACCATCGCGGGACAAGTTGAAAACCTGTTGGTCCAAGCAGTCAAATAGCCAAGCCAGTGAGGCGAGGGTGAATACATACCAGTGGTGCCGACTAAACGAGCGCCACCACGATGGATTGTCGGCGGGCATCAATGCTTTGTCAGGACAGGCAATTTTTTGCGTTGCGTTCACGACCGTGTCGGTAAGGGCGCGGTGGAGGGCGGCACAGGCTGGCCGTCAAAGGTCTCACGCTCCATTAACTCCACGCGGATACCTTCTGGATCAAACAGATTGAGCTGTCGTTTGTGATTCTTGCCGGTCTTGGTTTCGATCGGCTGGCCGTATTTAGGAAAGTAGGCCGTAGCTTCCAGCTTGGCTTTTGCTTTTTCAATGTCCGCCACTTCGAGACAGAAATGCGGAACGGCATTGGTTTCCAGCATGAACTCGACGAAGTCGCGGCTCTCCGGCAGTTTCACATGCAGCCAATCCAGTTGCTTGCCGCTCTTGGAACCGCGCCAGCTCTCTTTCAAACCCAAAATGTCTTCGTAAAAATGCTGGGAGGCGGCCACGTCATCAACCAACACACCAGCGTGGGCGATATGATCCGAAATGCGGGTGTCGGGCAAGAATTTTCCCTGATCGCGCACCGTCCAGCCTTCCGGGGTATATTGCTGGAACTCGATCCAATAATTATGCGGTTCACGCACGCAGAAGGCAAAATTCTTGATCTGACCACGAGGCACCTGTGCCGGCACTTTGTAGCCGTTTTTTTCGAGATAGGCGCGCATGGCCTCGGCATCTTCGACCCGAAAGCAAAGCTGATAGAGGCGATCATCCTTTGCCAGCCGGTGCGCGTCAAAAATTTCGATCCACTGTGTGTCGCTAACCTTCATGAAGACCAGCATGAGCGAGCCATCGTCCTTGTATTTCAGCCGTCCCTCCTCGGCGTAACCGAGAAAATCCCGGTAAAACGCCACCGACTTTTCCACGTTCGTGGCTTTTACCGCAATGTGTGAAATACCGAGAATGCGCGGAGGTTCGATAGCAGCGATGTTGGACAAAGCATTAGATGGGGCGGTGGCCGCTGATTTTTTTTCAGCGGGAACAGCTTTTGGTTCTACATACAGTGGATTCGTGTAAGCACCGGGCGCGACGGCTTTGATGTTCGGCGTAACATCCGCCGAAACTTCGCCTAGCGCCCACTTGATACCACCGACGAGCATTTGCTGGAAAGATGGGTTAGTCCAAACATCCTCGCGGTGCCCCAGCGCGGTATACCACACGCGGCCTTTGCCTTCCATGCGCACCCAAGTATTCGGATAGGGCTGGCGCTCATACATCGAGCCATTCATGTGAGGTGCGTCAATCACCGTCAAGCAATGATCGTCCGGCGCGAAGTCTTTGAGCGAATACCATTCCTCAATAAATGCGAAGCTGTCACCGATGGATTCCAAACCGGGAAATGTCGGATCAACCACCCGGTTCGTCGCAACCTGCTGGGCACCGTGGATGATGAATTCGCCGCCGATGAAACGGCAATAAGGGTCGGCATTCGTGCCGTGATTCACATAGCGGTCCGGCCCCTTTTGAGATTCGTTGGCCGTATGAAAAGTGTCGGTGGCGGAATGGATGCCAATGAAGCCTTTGCCGCTGCGCACGTATTCTAAAAGTGCCTGTTTGCCGGCTGGGGTCATCGGAGGCTGCTTGTCGGTGCCCTCACTGCATAGATTGCCGCTGGTGTAGAAAGACACGGCGTCGAATTGCGCAAGATAGTCCGGGCTGAACTTCGAACCGTCTTTTGAGAAGGTAAATTCCCAGTTGTTCGTTTTCCCCAGCTCCAACAAGATTTTCTCGGCAAAACTCGGCCGTCCGTCTTTCCATGAAATGACGGAATGTTCCCAACCGCTGGATTTGGTGAAAAATAGAATCTTTTTTGGTCCGGCTGAAACCGAAATTGCAGCCAAAAAGAATGTTATGACAAGAACGAGAATGCGCGCAAAGAATATAAAAGGTTTCATATCAAAAAGTGATCAACAAATAGTTTGCACGTTTGCAAGTTGTCCGTCATGTCACACGGTCATGTGACATCCCAGTTCCTCGAAGACTCATGCTCAAATCACATTCACATCATAAACCACCACTTTGCTCCACAGATGACTGTAGTTTTTTACAAAATCCTGATGTATGGGATGATTTTGGTAAGTTTGTTGTCCGATTAAATCATCAAAAAACATAAGTTCAGAAACATCCCAGCTGGTATCCACCACATCTCGCTTTTTTGTAGCGGCCATGATTCCCACATGGAGCTTGCGGACAGTCTCAACCTTCCCCAATGTTTTTATCCCTTCCACCAGCTTATCTCTGTCTTCAATGGAAGCAGGATTTTTCAACCAGAAAAACACATGATGCACTAATTGTTTCATTGCTGAAGCACCTTGATTTGGCAGCTTTTTCCTTTGAAAGCAACGTTGTCTGGAGGTGTTTTTGTAATTTCACCTTCTTCAAGGGTTATAATTGGACTCATTGATCAAGGCGGGCGACAGCGCGGATTTCAGGCGGGTAATTGGTTATACTGCAAATTTCAATCCGGCGATAAAACGCCTCCGCCCCTTCGCTTTGAATCTGCAATTGGCCCGCGTTCAATGGCTTGGTGCCCTTGTTGGTCGCGATATTACGCAACACCTGAACCACTTTGCCGTTGACCACATAAACGGCGGTTTGGCCGATGGCATAAAGCTCCAATGTATTCCATTCGCCGTTGGGCTTTTCAAAATCTCCCGGCAGGTGAACCACCTTGCCAACCGATTTCATTTCCCCAGCGGGATCGTAGGTCCAAAACTTTTCACCCTTGACGACCGGAACCGTCGCGCTGGTTCCAGCCAGACAATAGAGGTCTCCCATGTTTTTTTCTTCCACTTGAAATTCTAACGATTGTTTCCAGACGTTCCAGAAAGCTCCATGAGGTCCGGTGCAATGGAATAAAATGCCGTTGTCGCGTGGCACATTCAACTTGGGTGCCCATTTCCGCTCGCCCCATTTGAACTCGACGCGAAAATGGTAGTTGGAATAGGTTTCCAAGGAAGTCAGCCCGCCAAAAATCTCTCCGCTAATGCACAACACCGGCTCGCCCGCCTCCACACGCACAGTGAACACATGCTTAGGATCATTATTCAGCCCTAGCGGTGTGCCATCATGCCCATTAAAACTGGTCACTGTTCCGGGCGGCAATCCCTGAACCGATTGATGCGGCACCCCCATCCAAATTTCCCAGTGAGAAAGTTTTTCGTCCAACAGCGAACGCCATTGACCAGGCAAATTTGATTGACTGGCAGATTCTGCGGATGATTCGGAAGAAAGCGCCGGAAAAGATGTAAGCAACTGGGCAGCGAGTAGCAAAAGGATGCTTAAATTCAAATTTTTCATCTTCAAAACAGCGGAGTCGCGGTAAATAATAGCCGGCGATTAAATTGCGTCAAAAATCAGTTTTTGTAAGTGCGAAACGGTGTTACCGGCAAGCCTTCCCAGCTTGTAACATTACAAACCGGATTATTTGCCCAGGCATAACGCACCGCCACGGGGTTCATGACTTCGGAGCATGTGAGTTCCACCTGGTCGTCTCCGATCAGTTTACCGTCTGCCCAATGCCAAATGTGATCGGAACCGCAAACCGCAAAACCCATAGCCTCGTCCACATCAAATGTCCGCAATTTGCTCCCAAAGCAATCGAACTTAACCATGACCTTGCCATCATGTATCTCCATGTTTTGAAACTCCGGACTGTGACAGGGAAACCTGAATCCATAGTCCTTAACCAAAGCCCAGCGCACCAACCGTGCAGCCACATCATGCTTGTTTTTAGGGTGAATATTTTTACTTTCGCCCAGATCAATGATGACCGCCTGACCGGTGTTAGTCAGCGACATCGTTTGAGTTTGTGATTCACGCAGTTCTGCCCAAGGGCTTTCGCCGGGCTTGGATTCTTTATTGTGGTAATTCGGCAGTTGCACCCAGTAAAACGGAAAATTTCCTTGACCCCATTCGTTGCGCCATTGCTCGATTAGAAAGGGAAAAAGCTGGGCGTATTCCTTGGCGCGACCCACATTGGATTCCCCTTGAAACCAAATCACACCTTTGATGCCATATCCGCGCGTGGGATTTACCACACCATTAAAAATATTTCCGGGCCGCTGGTTACCGGCCAGCCATTCCGCCGGCGAAACCGGTTTTCGCACATCTGGAAGACCGGCAGCCTTGGCCTTGGCCTCGTCCGCCTTGTATTTATCCATGGCGGCAGCGTAATCAACATTTGCCTGTTCGGTTTGTTTATAAACTTCATTCGTGACCGTCCGCTCCATAAGCGCGGCAAAGCGCGGGTCTTTTTCAAGGCTTTCCCTGCGCACCCAGGCTTCGGCCGCGGATCCCCCCCAGGAATTA
>CAISYZ010000042.1 GCA_903889895.1 uncultured Verrucomicrobia subdivision 3 bacterium
CGGCAACGGTGGCAGCTTGACCTTTGATGATAGCTTCGTCGAGTTCGCCGTTGAAATGTTCTCACCTTTAATATTTGTTTTCATAAGCTTTTTTTTGATGCTAGCCCCTGCCTGTCCCGCCTGTTGTTTCTGTTCTCACCCCTGCGGAGACTTTTTCTGAATCCAATCTCGGAATTTTTCCGGCGTGCAATTGCCATGACAGACACGTTTTTGGCCGTTACCTGATAGGCCGCGTGGCTGGCGTGGCAATTGCCCTTCGTCGCCGGAAAAATTCCGCCTCGCGAGAGCGGGAATCAAAACCCCGTGAAGAAAATGGCGCAGCGAACAGAAACAACAGGCGGGACAGGAAAGGGGCGGACGCGAAAGAAAATGGCGCAATGAATAAACAACTAATTTGGTCTTCAACCTCCCGCCCGCCGCAGGCGAACTATTCCCAACCAACAAACTTCACCGCAATCTGTCGGACAGTTTGCGTCTCACCTGGGGACAGTTGGAGTGTCGAAGAAAAGTCACTGGGATGTCGCGCAACGCAGCTTCCTAATTTTCGGAGTGGAGCGATCTCCCAGGGACTTTTTGAGACTCTCACAATGTCGGGGTTTCACCCCTGTCAAATTTATTTTCAACTTTTTTCGACCCTCTCTCCCCCTTTCGTAAGTGTTTGATTTTCAAGCAGTCCAATATCAAACATTGTGTAGCCTTAATCCTCCTCCGGTCCTGAAAACGGCCTGATTTCAAAAATCCGTGGTAAAACCTGCTCGTGCGTATGTGCGAGCAGTCTTCAAAATTGATTTCGGTTTGTGCGTGGTGTCAGCCCCCGGCACCGCGTCAACCGGCCGCCCCGGCGGCGGCAAATGTTACGCACGGCATTTGCCGCCGCCATTTTCGGCGCGTTCTTTACCTCGCCCGTGGTAGTCAACCCAAAGTGTTCCAGTTCAAACTGCCCGCCAAATGAACACTGCTTATTCAACATTTACGGGTCGGTCACGCGCCAGCAAGGGCAAAAACTTTTTCGGCCTGACAGCGGGAAAATTAAAAAGTCTACAACAAGTCCGCGAGGATACTTCAACCAACCTTTCCTGCCATGCCGAAAACCTCTTTACCTTCGCCGGCATTTACATTCAGCACGCCCGGGACCTGGCTAAATCCGGCTTCAAAGATGAGGCTCGCAACTGGTATCGGTTTTTTAACTGCTCGCAGCTTGTCGGCATCCTCACGGATCTCAAAGTATCCAACACTGCGCCGCTGGCTGAATCAATCCATTTCCTAGGCCTCGAATGTCACCCGCTCGACCCCGTTTCCTTCACCACCGACATCGAGGCCCTCCGCCATTGCCTCAACGAGATTTTATCCCATGTGCAAAAAACGTCCCCCAAAACCGAAACTGTCAGGCGCTTTAACCCTGGTAGGGCTCGTAACGGCCAACCTAGCCGTTATCGGCATCGCTCAAAAATTTCAACCCGTCTTTGACGGTGAAACTGCTCGTGTAACCCGCAGCGAGCAGAACAAAAAGCCGGGTCAAACATAACTGGCCGACAAGGCCGAAAACAACAAAAGCAATGACCAAAGCAGAATCGCAAAAGCTCAGTCTGGCCGATGGCTACGCCTTCGGAACATTCCAGACTTGGAAAAAAGAACTCGGTAAAAAATCACAAAAGCCTTATGTGCGCATCGGCGTTTTGATTGGAAAAACTGTTCATGAATTCTTCGACACTGTGCCACAGGGGGCAACTCTCGACGCCATCAAGCGTCCCGAGTGGCCTGTTGGACAACTCATGGTCGTCCACCAGCCTGACTTCAGCGTCTCTGGTGGCGGATACCTCCAGGCCTCCTGCTCAAAGCTCGAGCCCGTTATCGGCTGACGAGGTGGCGGGCGGGGGCCGCGCAGCGGCCCCTGCCCCTTCCTTGTCTCTTATAAACAATTCAAATGAAGTTGAAAGAAACCTTTCGGCGATAGCCAAGAAAGCTGAGTGCCTGCATGTCAACCTCGACGGCCTTATCAAGCGCGTGGGAATTGAACGGGTCGGTTTCCTCACTCTCACATTTCCTCGCATTGTTGCGGACCGAAGCGAGGCCTCGGGGTATTTCAATCGCCTCGCGACCGGAGTTCTTCGGCCTCAAAAATTGGAGTTTGTCGCCGTGCCTGAACGTCAGGACAATTCCGGCTTTCATTTCCACCTGGCAACTGCCTTCCCTTACGACATTCGAACTGGTTTCGATTTCGCAGCCGCTACCAACGCTGCGACCGTTAAACGCGAGCATTACTACCGGGGCGGAACTTATCTCCCCAGCGCTGGCGGATTTGGATGGGACAAGCGCGGCTCCTATCGTCAATTTAAGCACTGGGAACGTCTTTATTTTGAATCTGCAAATCAACGCCTTCGCGAGTGGTGGCATTACTTTCGTCCGGTGGCAACCCGCTACGGGTTTGGTATCTGTCAGACATTGCCGATACTTTCAAACGCTCAAGCTCTCGCCCGGTATGTTGGCGCTTACGTCACGAGTGCTTCAGTCACTCGCCTGGAGTGTGACAAAGGAATGCGCGCTGTTCGTTACTCGTTCTCTCGCCAACCTGTCGAATGCGATGGCGTCACACGTAAAATATCTCTGCGAACAGCCAGTCTCAAGTTTTCTTGGGCTGCCGGAAATGGCTTCAAGTGGCGCCGCGGACTGCAGCTCCTGGGCGCAGTTTTTGAACTCGACAGCGATGGGCTCGCCCGACTTTTTGGAAAAAAATTCCAGTATCACATGCGGCGGGCAATCTTTGCCCTTGGCGAACACTTTGATACCGCGCTTCCGTTGGTCAGCAAAGTCCCCGCATGGGCCGACCACGCCTCGCGAGTGCGTTTTCTCGTCACCCTCCTCAACTCCCTTCAGACGAAACAAGTTTTCGACCTCAACTTTTTGACGCATGAACCGGATTGCCCGTTTTAAATCCCGTGCCGAAATCGGCCCTGCCCTGCTTGCTCACTCCCTGCAGTTTGAGCCTCGTCGGCCCCGGTGTGTTGGTGGCCTCGTCACCATCCGCAAAGTAAAAAATATCGACACACTCTTGATGCTTATTCGTGCTGGATACCGGCCTCACCAAATTGGCGTCCGTCTCGTTAACGATCAGAGCTGACCCATGCGCGACCAATTGACATCGCCCGCGATAGCGGAACTGAATGCGCCAACGCGCATTGGGTCCGGCGATGGGTTGGCCCCCGTGTCTGTTTTATTCGCACGCTCTGACTCCATCTACAAAACGATGCCTGGCTGTGATGTGTGGGACGCTGAACGTGATGCACTCAACTGGCAAGGTGGTAATCCCGTGGTGGCTCATCCACCGTGCCGACTCTGGGGCGCGCTGTCAGCACTCTCGACCGCTCCCGTCGAAGAAAAGCTGCTGGCCATCTGGGCTGTAAAACAGGTGCGGAAATTTGGAGGTGTGCTTGAACATCCTGCGAAATCAAAACTCTGGCCGGCGGAAAAACTCCCGCTGCCTGGCCGGCGAGACAAATGGGGATTCACAATTTCGGTGGCGCAATACTGGTGGGGGCATAAAGCGGAAAAACTGACATGGCTCTATATCTGTGGATGCGAACCGTCTGATGTGCCACCGACGCCATACTGCATCGGCGAATCAACCCACGTCATCGCTCAAAGTTCCCGTCGCCAAAAATTGCGGCTACGGCCGGAAGTAACCAAATCCGAGCGCGAGCATACCCCGCCCGCACTCGCCGCTTGGCTCGTCGAATTGGCTAGAGGCTGCGCCACGGCGTCTAACGAAAAAAGCTGAGACGCAGCGGGTCGAAGTCAATAAACAACCAACAACAACAAAATAAAAAAATGAAAAAAATAATCAAACTGACAGCGATACTAGCTGTCGTCTCCAGCGCAGTGTTCGGCGTCACCGGCTGTGGCGTCGGCGCAAACGCGCTAAAACACCTTCACTCCAGCTTCACTGGACTCAACCACAAAATCACGCTCTACTCGGCGAATGGGGCGGTCATCAAGGAATGGGTCACGCAAGCCAAAGTCGAAGACAATGGCGGGACGTGCTTCTTTCTCGACGACAAGGACAAGGCCGTAACCATCTCCGGCACGTTCGTAGTGCAAGAACAGTGACGCCTAACGAATGTTATGATAACCACTGCTAGCATCCTTCGCACACAACGCCTGCTTTCCGGCATGTCCCCGGCCTTCCCGATCGCACCTGGTCGACCGAACACAGGCAAGGCCGCGGCGATCGCACTGGCGCGTTTTCTGAACCCGCCGCTGATTGGCCGGCCTTCGCGTTTTGTCGTCCAGGACCGTGAACAGTTCAAATTTCTTTTCGCATGAACCCGCGCAAACTTAAACGAATCCAAGTCCAACCTTCAATTGAAGACGTTCGCCGTGCTGAAGCACGCAGGATTTTTGAACAGGCAAACCGAACGTATGAACACATTTTAATTGCCTCCTATCTAATCTATTTCTTCACCGCGCTAACCATCTCATTTTTTGCCGGTAGGTTGCTCGGAAAGATAATTTTATGGGTCGTCCAATGAAAAATATCTGGCTTGAAATTTTGAATCCGCTTCGGCTTGGCAACCCTCGGCACGAGCTCGGTTCGCAACTGTGCCAGCGCAGCCTTAAACCTTGGATGAAGGGTGATTTGAATTTGTCCCGTGCACGTGTCTCCTTCTTTTGGGATAATGCAACCCTTCGCCACCGGACCGGCCAAATACCATTATGAGCCTCAAAGGACATTGGTTTTGCGATCATTGCGATGACGTGGTTTTCATGCACTATGAAAAGCCAACGTCCAAAAATGTCCCTTGCCCTTGCTGCTCTTTTCCGGCCTGCAACTTCATCCCGCATAAACTGTCCAGGTCACAGATAGCTGCGCACTGGTTCGATGAGATGCGCAAGGCCGTGGACCACGCCGTCAACCCTGAGCTGCCCGACATGCGGCACCACAAGAAAATTCTCTAATGCCTACTCCCGAACAGATTTTGGCATGTATTTCCGGTCTGGATGAACTGCGCCGGAAGTCTCGCTTGCTTCCGCACGGGATTGTTGCCGCCCGCTTGTGTGTGTCTCGTCAACGCTTGGACGAATTGATTCGTCGCGGCGTTGTTGAAACGGACTCTGTGGACGGTGGGCGTCTGGTTGTTGTTGCCTCTGCTTTGAGTTACGCAAAAGCCAGATACCAGCGCACACGCAAACAAAGCAGAAACCCAGCATAGCTATGATGCCGAAAATCACATAGCCCGTGACAATGTGATTTTGCCATTCAATAATTCTGTTAAACTCGTCCATCTTGCCTTTCTGCAAGTTGCGGAAGTGCAACTTGACACGCTGCAACTATTCCCAAGACCTGCCCTGTGGTCAACTCCTTTCATCCGGTGGCAATTCCGCTGCCGGTGTAAATGAAAGGAAAATAACGTGAAAACGTTTATTCGTCGGATGATTGGTGTGGCCTGCATGTTGCTCGGCCTGTTCGCGTTGGTTGCGGTGCTCACTGGTGTGGCTTCCGCTCAAACCGACATCGGCTCCACGCTCACCAGCGTCAATGGCTACTGGACCACGGCCGAGACCCTCGGCATTGGCATCCTGTTGTTCGTGATTGGCCGCAAGGTCGTCAAAAAGATCTGATTCAACGGCGGGGGGAGTCAAATCCTCCCGCCTTTTTTACATCTGACTTGTGAAATCAATCATTGTTCAGTTGGCCCTTTGCCTTCTCGCTGTCGCTTGCCTCCTCTTTGGTATCCGTCAATCCCAGTTCCGTCCTCACCGCGTTACCTACTACCTGGACGGCCAAGTCGTTTCAACCTTCATGGTAACTAACCCGATGTATGTCAAATGGACCAGCCATTGGGAAACTTCTTCAAACGGCCTGCAACTGGTCAATACACCTGAAACCAATTACTACTGGCAACAGTGGTCAATTTTCCGCTAAATGAAAAAATGTCTGACACTATTCCTTTTCCTCGTTTGTCTCTCCCTGACTGCTCAGGACTTCATTGAAGAGAATGTCGGCACTGCAACCTTCACCTTCGTAAATACCTCCACGAATGAATACAAAACAACTGGCAACGGCGGGACTTGTCCTACCCTCTATTTAACAACTGACTTGTGGGGTCCTATTCAAGGTATGGATTTGGACATTCAGCCTCATTCTTATGAGACAATCACGTTCAATAACACTACTATGGGCGCTGCCGATACTGGCACTGCCTACGTCGCGTCTGTTGGGCCTCTCGCTGGCGGCGGTCCACAAATAGGCACTTATTACGTCACTGATTTAGTCATTGGAAGCCAAGACTATCAAAGCGGCTGGCAGAATTTCTCAGGGGTGTTTGATGTTAATCCTTCTGACTGCTCTATAACCACCAGCAACAGTGCTGCGGTATATACTAATTTCACGTTTTGTCTTCAGAATAACCTTTCTGTCAAAGCTACTGCTACCTGGACATACAACGGCTCCGTTGTGCAGTCTGAAACCCTTTCCCCGGGTGCCTCTGCCTGTTGGACAACTCCAAATATTGAGATATCGCCGACCCCGCAAAACTTCACTTACAACGGCACTGTGTATCCGGTCGGCACTGGCATCTCAACCGATGGCAATGGCAATCTCACTTTTACCAACGGATCTGGCGGCGCTTCAACTGGCGGCACAGGCTCGGGCGGTGATTACACGCCGACTGACAATTCAGGCGGATCAATTACAAACTTGGGCGGTGGGACAATTTCCTTTGGCACCGGCAATAATGATTCCGTTACTCCAAACACGAATGCTATCGTTTGGGGATCTCCTTCCGGCTCGGCCTCTGAATCAACACTGGAAAAGGGTTTTGACCAAACACACCAGGACCTAAACAACATTCTGAGCGGCGAAAACATCTTAAATAACAGCATAAATAACCAGCTTACTACGGTCACAAACGAACTTGGGCAAGTGATAACCTTGCTTTACCAGCAAACCAATAATGACCAAATCCCCGTTTTAATTTCTGCCATTACGAACCTGCCTCACGAGTTTCCGACAAATAACGTCTCCGTCTCGATGCCGACAAACCTGTCACTTTCAATCTCAAATTTTGCAACCGAATCCACACAACGCGGAATTTCCAATCTGATTGCATCACTGGTCTACAACTCAACCAATCAAAGCACCAACACTTCAGGACTGACCAACTACCTGACTGAATCAACATTTCAGAATTTCACCAACATGTTCTCCGGGTCGAATTCCAACTCTGAACCCGCCCTGGAAGCGAGAATTCTCAATGAAGTCCCTTCTAGTGCTACCAACTCCGACGCTGCCACTGCAGCGGCCTCATCCGTCTTTTCCAGCGCACTCTCAACCTTATCCTCGACTATATCCGGCTTTTCCAGTCCACCGGACGTTGGTGGAGACCCAGGACACACCACGATTTGGGAAATGAACTTTTGCGGTCAACAGATCGACCTTGACCCTGTTGACAATTTTCCCACCGTCGTAAATTTCTCAATCGGTATATGGGATTTCATCTTGGTCGCCGCTTACCTTCTCACAATTGCCACGACCTACGTCAAGCTGGTTCAATTCCTTGCCACTGTTGAAACTGGCGGTGTCCCTAACATGGATGTGTTCGCCGGAATAAACTTTGCCTGGCTTGGTGGCATGTTCGGCGGGAACTTCGTCGGCATCCTTGTCGCTGTGATTATCCCGGCAGTCTTATTAGCCATCTGGGTGGTTGCCGTCACTGCCATAATCGCCCCCTTGTCTGAATTCATTGGCATATACTCTGCAATCTCGACCGTTTTCTCCACTGCAAGCTCAACTACTGCCGGGGCTGCTGGTGTCCACCTGCTATTCTCATTTTTCCCGGTCACATTGGCAATCCGGCTAGTTACTGCTCGTATCCTCCTCTACTTCACAATGGCAAAGGTGACGCTCTTAGCCTCTGCCGCTTCCCGCTGGCTCTTTGGCCGATAAAACTATGACCGTCCTAGAAATTATCTCCTTCACCTGCGGGTTCTTAATCCCGTTCATCATCTATCGCTGTATCCGCCGCGCATGACCACCAACGACATTGCCAACGCCGTCTACGGTGTTTTCGCTGATCCAGCCATCGCTGATGCTTTCAGTTCCGGCCTTTACCTCGGCGCCGCGATTGTTGGCGTCCTGTTCGGCTTCACCATCCTTCGTAGCATCGTTTCCGATGGCCATGAAGATATTTAACCTGCTCCTTCTCCTGCTCCCCCTGCAGGCAAACTGTCTGACAGTAACCACCCCGTCATTTGATGACGGTGGAAATATGCTCCTCGGCTGGTCCAACGCCGTCCCGGGTTATCCTTTGAAACTATGGGCCATTGCCGACCTGATGCAAACAAACTGGGTCTTGGTCGACTGGATCAACTCCCCCTCCGTAAATTCTGACGGCAACTACAACGAATTTTCCGAGCAGTATTTGACTATCGTTTC
The DNA here is from genome assembly GCA_903889895.1 of uncultured Verrucomicrobia subdivision 3 bacterium. Taxonomy (GTDB): domain Bacteria; phylum Verrucomicrobiota; class Verrucomicrobiia; order Limisphaerales; family UBA11358; genus UBA11358. The sequence continues at coordinate 8,432 of CAISYZ010000042.1, forward strand.
ACAACCTCAATTCGTCCTCCCTGGGGATCCTCCCCCGCCTCCTGTCATTTATCCGGGCCTCTACGACAACTTCACCGTCACCAATTACCAAGTTCAAATTACGGGCTATTTCCAGCCAGAGGACATTTACTTCAATCCTTCCGGTCCTCCCCAGTGGACCGACGGCTTTACCAACGCCATTGTTCAACACGACTGCTTCTTCAAGCTCTCCCAGGACATTCCACCAACGCCACCGTTTGCCCTGGCTGATTTGTCCTATCTTCTAACCAGTATTGTTACCGACGCTGCCAACGTCACCGCCTTTGACGACGGCTTCGGCCTCGGGTCCGGCATCGTCGCTACCTGCTTTTGTTTCACGTTCATCCGTTCACTGTTCAACCAAACCTCCGACCTATGACCCAAGTCCATGTAATCATCGGCAAACACCGCACTGACCACTGCAGCATGCAATCCGCGATTGACTCCATCCGTCGCCGGGTAATTCTTCGCCGCATTGACTTGCTCATCGAGGCGGAGCTCGTCGCCTTCCTTCGCATCCTCTTTTGCGTTGACTAAATGAGCATCCATTTTATTTCGGGCAAACCCGGTGGCGGCAAAACGCTTTACTCGGTCAAGCTGATAGTCGAGGAGCTGGTCCGATCCAATCGTTGCATCATTACCAACGTTCCCCTGCTGCTCCCTCGCCTCAACGAATATCTGCAGCAGAATTACCCGAAGCTCTTTGAGGAGCGTTTCACTGGCGAACAACTCCGCCATATATCTAGCCGTATCATTTTGCTGGACGAGGACGATCTGCCGAAATTCTTCACGTATCGTCCTGATGACGTCCGGCTCGAATCCGTATCCAACCAGGAATGGAAGGCCGGCAAGCGTCCTGACTTTAGCCAGGTAAAAGACGGTGGCGTCCTTTACGTGCTCGATGAGGTGCACATTGCTTTCAACGCCCGCGCCTGGGCGGAAACTGGCCATGAAGTGCTCTACTACCTTTCACAGCACCGCAAGCTTGGTGACGACGTAATTTGCATCACTCAGGCGATTGGCAACGTGGACAAGCAATTCCGGTCGGTTGCCCAGGACTTTACATACCTCCGCAATTTGAGCAAACAACGTGCTGGTTTGTTCCGACTGCCGGCCATGTTTATCCGTTCAACCTATGCGCAGCCGGCAACTGACAACTCGAAAGCGATGGAAACCGGAACGTTCAAATTGGACGTGTCCGGCCTCGCGAGCTGCTACGACACCGCCCGCGGCGTCGGCATCCACGGTCGGACCGGCGCTGACACCAACTCGCGCAAAAAAGGATTTCACTGGCTCTGGTTCGTTATCGGCCTTCCGCTGATTGTGTGGGCCCTCCTGCATTACCTTCCAATACTTACCGTCCGTTACATGAATCCGCATAATTCACCCCCTGCCAAGACCCTCCCCGCCAAACAAACTGCGCCAGAAATGAAACTGTCTGACACAAACGGAGCTCCAACGGAAGAAAAGCCACCCGCCACTCACAAGCGGCCTGTGACCTACCAGCCCCAGGACGACGACGGCCAGGATCTCTACTGTGTCGGCTACACGCTCCTGTTCGGACACCCAAAAGTTTTCCTGTCGGATGGATCTGAATGGGAAGAGCCTGACGTTACCCAAGTGACAAAGCACACCGTCACGATTAATGCCGTAGTCTATGCCATAAAACCACACCGGGAGCGTTATCAGACTCAGCGGCCAGAGTATCAACCGGAACCGGACAACGAATATCGCCAGCCCTACGCCACGGCCAGCCGACCGGTGAATGAAGCAATCATATTGCCGGCAATTCACGGCCAGGGCTCGTCCGTTCCTCCCCGGCTCAATGGCATCAGCTCCATGCAGCGGATGTCTCCCGGGGGCCGTCAAGTAATGCAAAACGCCTACGGGGAAAACCCATAGGCGTTTTGCCTGGCTAAATGTGTCAGACACTTCTCCTGCAGCAGAACTGTCCGACGTTTAATGCCGGCATTAACTGGCCGACCGTTTATGCCTGGCCAACATCCATTCTTGAATTGTCCGCCCGACCGGCCTACCGACACCGAAAGCCGTTTGAAACTGTTCGGCCTTCGGTTTACCAATGCCTTTGCGCCGGTTCCATTCTCGGGCCAGCAACATCCGGAAAAATTCCGACTTGTTTTCTGCGCTGGCGTTCTCGCTGGTGGTCATGGCCACGAGCTGCGCGGCCTCCTCCTCGTTCAAGCGTAGGGTGATCCTCATAACTCTTTGATTGAAACCGTGCGGTTGCTCAGGTTCGTTTGGTAGTAGCGTTCAACTTCATCCGCGAAAAAACCGACCGCGTGAAGACTGTTCAAATGTTTTTCCATCATTTCTTTCGTCCCCCATCCCACCGGTTGTTTATCCGGCTCGCCTTCGATCCGAATCACGAATTCACGGACAAACTTTGGCTTTGCTTGCGGTTCGCATGCCGGCATCTCGCTGGCCATGAAACCCAGCGCGTTAATTACGTCTTCGCGGTTCCCCTGGTGCCAGACAATTGGCACCCCTTTCCAAGTCTTCCGCACGTGGCACGTCATATCCCACTCTGCAGCTTCCCTTGAAATATGCCGTCTTGAGATCAGTAAAACCGACTCTTCATCTTTCGTGTAGCTCCAGAAGAATTGCCCGTCCGTGTAGCACCAGGCCGAATAATATTTGCTCGGCAACGGTGGCAGCTTGACCTTTGATGATAGCTTCGTCGAGTTCGCCGTTGAAATGTTCTCACCTTTAATATTTGTTTTCATAAGCTTTTTTTTGATGCTAGCCCCTGCCTGTCCCGCCTGTTGTTTCTGTTCTCACCC
>CAISYZ010000043.1 GCA_903889895.1 uncultured Verrucomicrobia subdivision 3 bacterium
CATCCACCAACACTCTTCTGCGAATCTCGGCCCAGTCATTCATATTGCGATACATGCTTCATTGTTAATGAAGATGCCGCACTTTTGAACCGCCGCGTCACACACATGACCCCGCCGCACTTTTCAGCCGCCGTTTACACCAGCAGTTTGCCGCCACGGTTTACAGTCCGCCACTGCGGCTTACGCGCAATGGCTTGAGCAATCTCGGTTCAGACACCAACTCGACCACCAACCTGAAGCCTGGCGCGGAGAATGACTTTGCCAAATATCTCGCCGACATATTGCTGCACTTTCGCGATAACTCCAACCCGGCCGAGCGGATAAACTTCAATTACATTTACCCTGTCAACGAGCCGCAATGGGACTGGCAGCATTCCCAGGAAGGCTGCCGCGCTGCTAACGACGATTTGAAAAAGATATTTGGCGCGCTGAAACGGCAGTTGGATCAAGCTGGCCTGCGGACAAAAATCCTCGGTCCCGAATCCGGTTCCATCCCGGACATGTATTCCCTCGACCAACCGGCGCGTGATAAGTGGAAGGCGGACTACGGAGATTATCTACATTTTATCTGTGGCAGCCCAGCGCTGTCCGCCTGTTTCAGCGGCATTATTACCTACCATAGCTATTGGTCGGACGATGTTGCCAGCCAGTTGACCCAGCACCGGCAACAGCTTGGTCGTGAGTTTGCAAAGTATTCCGGATGGAAAATCTGGCAGAGCGAATACTGCATCATGGAATCCGGCCGCGACCTCGGCATGGATGCGGCGCTGCGGATGGCGCGGATTATTCATTGCGATCTCACACTGGTGAATGCGTCTTCCTGGCAATGGTGGAACGCTGTGGCGAACGAGGATTTCAAGAGCGGACTGATTTACACGGACTACAAAAAGCCCGGCGATGCGGAAACGATTTACGAATCAAAACTGCTTTGGACGCTCGGCAATTTCAGCCGCTTCATTCGGCCCGGCATGGTGCGCGTGGAACTGCGCGGTCCACAAGACATCGAAGGTCTGCTGGCCTCGGCGTATCGCGAACCACAGTCCGGCCGGCTGGTTATCGTTTTTATCAATCTGGCCGCCACTGCCCAAAATGTCCGGGCCGCCTCAATATCCGGCCCTCAAACTGAAGGAATACCGAGACGCTTTGCGTCTTATACCACCGACGCACAGAAAAATCTGGCCGTTGGTGAAGAAGTTGACATTAATAATTCGTTCGTTATTCCGCCACGTAGTGTGGTCACTCTGGTTGGCGACGTTACCATGCCGGGAAATCCATCGCTGGCTGATATGTTGCCGCAATCAATGGTTATTACTAACTCATCGCCTTAAATGCCACTTAAACCCATGCTGCTTTTTGGAATTATTAATACAGCGCTTTTATCTAAAATTGCCTGACGCCTATGACAACAAAACCTATCTCAATTGCCGTCGCCTTCTTGCTTTGCGAATTGCTTGTGGCCGGATGCCGGACAGACAAAAGTTCAGGCACAAACCGGGGTCAAGCCATCGCTGATGTTTTTGTGGACGTTTCGCAAATCCATCACGATGTGAAATCCAACGGCGACTCCTGGGATTACTTGTGGGCGGACGACGACAACTTGTATTCCTTCGCTTGCGACTCGCGCGGCTATGGAACGCAATATCGCAATTTCAATTTCAACAGACTCACCGGCCCGGCATGGAATCAACTTGCCGGCGAGATTGTCAATTCGATGGACGAATACGGCAAGGCCGACCAATCGTTTGCGAACGGCGCGAACTGGAAGACCACCGGCGCGGAGTGCATTGACGGCGTGTTCTACGCGTTCATCGCCGAGAACTGGTATGGCAAGCAGCGCGCCTATGGCGGCGCGGCGCGCGATCCGTTCATGCGCCAGACTGTGAACAACATGAGCCTCATCAAGTCCACCGACAAAGGGAAAACCTGGACGCGAGGCGAAAAAGAAAATTACGACGCGCCGATGTGGACGAACAAATTATACAGCACCGCATTTTTCTTCAAATACGGCCAGAATGGCGGCAACACTGTTCAGGATGATCGGGACAAATTTGTTTATGCCATGTCCAACGACGGTTATTGGGACAGTGGCTCGCGGTTCCGCCTCGGCCGCGTGGCACGCGACAAAATCGGGAATCTGAACGCCACCGACTGGGAATATTTTTGCGGCGGCGGTTGGACGGAAAATCTTGACCAGTCCACGCGCGTGCCCGGTTTGCCGGACGGGACGAATCTCTGCACGATGGGCAGCCCGATTTGGCTGCCGTCGCTCAAAACCTACGTCGCGCCGTTGTGGCATGATATCGGCAGGTTCACTTCGTGGTATTACCCGCCCGACGTGATGTTCGAGTTCTGGCAGGCACCGCATCCGTGGGGACCGTGGTCGCGCATCGGCGGAAAATCAGCGATGGAGTTCATCGGCGATCCCGGCCCGAAGCGCATCCATCGCTGGTATGGCCCGACGTTCAGCCCGAAATTCATCACCAACAACCTGGACGGCAGCGTTACGGCCATCCTGCTTTTCTCCGGCTCAACCTGGGAGGACAAGCCGGACAGTCTCTACAAAAACAACTCCTGCCCGGTCACATTTTATCCGCACCCGCAGCCCAAGCTCCGCGAGACATTCAACGACACCGACGCGAAGTATTCCGACGGCTGGTTTTACCAGACGAATCGCAACGTCGGCGATTGGAACAACGACGCGCATGTCACCACCAACACCGGCAGTTACTGCGAATTTACTTTCAAGGGCGTCGGGATCGAAGTGTTGTCCGAAAAATTTCACGACATGGGCGAAATCGAAGTGGCACTGGACGGCGTTTCGCAGGGCCGCATCCAACTCTATCAAGACCCGATGCCTCGGCTGTATCGGATTCCGGTTTTTCGGAGAATGGCTTTGTCGTCTGGCCGCCACACCGTTCGTGTCACCAACATTGCCACCAACGGCGCGTTTTGTATCGTGGATGGATTCAGAGTCTATGGCGGGCGCTGAACAATCGTTAATGCCAAGCGACTTGGCCATCAACCGCTGAATTTCCTGTTTTATGAAACATAAATATTTTGTTGTCTTTGCTGCCTATTTGCTGGCCACGCTGCCCGTGTCCGCCCAACTGCCGGTTGTGAAGGCAGACCAGGCGCTCAAAACTTTTGGAACGATGGGCAAGGAAGTCACGCCGCTTCGCCGGGACAGCGAGGCGGAGCTGTTTCGGCACGAAGGCAAAGGCTGCCTGACGCACATGTGGTTCGGTGGCGCGTTCCAGGGGGTTGCCCAGACCCGCATCCGCATTTATGTGGACGGCGAGACCAATGCCTCGATTGACATGGAGCTTTACCTCGGACACGGCATCGGTTTTGGCGACGAGTTTGCGCCGTGGGGTGTCGCCCGCATCGGCAAGGCGGGTGCGCCGAACAGCGTTTACAACACCTACCGGATTCCGTTTGGCAAAAGCATTCGCGTCACCGGCCAGCTTGCTCCCGACACCTCGGGAAGTCCGCTGTGTTGGTGGATCATTCGCGGCACGGAGAACCTGCCGGTGGAACTGGGCGGCGTGCGCCTGCCGGACCAGGCGCGGTTGAAACTTTACAAACTGGAAAATCACACCGCCCAGCCGCTCGAAGAATTTTCGCTGTGCGATGTGAAGGGCGATGGCGCGCTTTATCAAGTGACGATGGCCGCGAAAGGACTGCGTCACTTGGAGGATGAAAAGCAGCGGTGGAAGGACTTTAGTTTCATGGAAGCCTGTATGCGTGCTTACATCGGCGGCGCGAAAGAGCCGTTGTTTTTGTCATCCGGTTTGGAGGATTATTTTCTCGGCACCTACTATTTCAACAAGGGCCGCTATGCGACGCCGGTGGCCGGTTTGACCCACTTCGACAAGGATGAAAACGAATTTTCCGCCTATCGTTTTCACGAGGATGATCCGGTGTTTTTCCAAAATGGCCTGCGCCTGACCTCTCGGTGTGGCGAGAAAATCGGCGACAAAGTTTTCCACGACCCGCCGGCAGCCCGCTATACCACCTACGTCTGGCTTTACCAATGGTGAATGTTTAAAAATGATAATTTGAAATGAGAATCAACTGCAGGATAATTGGACAGGGGTGGAAGGAAAGGCTCGGCTTGTGGCTGGCCTTTGGGCTTCCAATTTTCGCCGCTGCGGCCGGCCGCAGTGCCGGCACTAGCCACGAGGCCGACCGTTCCCTTTCCCCGGTGGACTACGTTCGCCCTTGGATTGGTTCTGACAACGGGCGATGGTTTCAGGTGGTCAGCGCTTGCCGCCCCTTTGGCTTGGTCGGCATTGTGCCAGACACCGAGATCAAGACCCGGTTCGGAAACAGCGGCTATGTGTATTCAAAGACCAACGTCTATGGGTTCGCGCATCTGCACGGCTGGGGTTTGGCGGGAATCTTAGTTATGCCAACTTTGGATGGTGTCGAAGCTGCGAAAGGACCGGACGGCTGGGTTTCCGCCTTCCAGCATTCCCAAGAAATCATGACGGCCGGCTACCACAAGGTTCTGCTGGACCGCTACGGCATCACGGCGGAAATCACCTCGACGGTGCGCGCGGGTTTTCACCGTTGGACCTTCGCCCGCTCCGGTCAGGCTAACATCATCTTCGACCTCGCTTCAAAGCTGCCAGAAGCCGATCAAACCGACGCGAAAGTGACCCGCGTCGGTGACGCCGAGATCGAAGGCTGGGTTCATCTGCACGCCGGTTACGAGGGGGAAAGCGATGATGTCGGAAAGGTTTTCTTCGTCGCGCGATTCAGCAAACCATTTGATTCGTTGAACGGATGGCAAGGAAAAGACCTGGGCATGGTGAATTCCGCCAGCGGCCATCCGCTGGTTATCTGGCCCCGCTTCTCGGTGCGGCGAGGTGAGGTGCTGACGATGAAGATTGGGCTGTCCTTCTGTAGTGCAACCGGGGCGAGGAATAATCTGGATGCCGAAATTGGCGGCCGGAGCTTCGAAGCCATCCGGGATGAATCACGAGCAGAGTGGAACCAATGGCTCAACCGGGTGACGGTCCGGGGCGGAACCGAGAGTCAGCGGATCAAGTTCTACACGGACGCATGGCACGCACTGTTCGGCCGGCAAACCCTGAATGATGCGGACGGCGCGTATGTTGACCGCATGAGCGGGCGAATCCGCCGGCTTCCCATGGAAAACGGAAGGTCGCAGCATCGGGTGTTCAACACCGATTCACTTTGGCTGTCGCAATGGCAACTCAATCTGTGGTGGGGCATGGCCTGTCCGAAAATCCTTCAGGAATGGGTGCAGGACTCGCTGCTGTGGTATGAAAATGATCCCAACCACCGCATCCCTTGGGGCAATGTGAACGGCGCTCAAAGCTGGGTCATGATGGGGTGCCAGCGGACGCCCTTGATCGCACGAGCCGTGCAAATGGGGATGACGGGCTTTGACGCCGAGCGGGCCTATGCGGTGCTTAAAGAAATGCACACCTCGCCGCGCGTCGGCGGGCATGGCTGGATGGACGGCTTGAATGAATATCTCTCGTTGGGCTACGTTTCCAGCGATGCCGAAATCATTGATCAAAGTCGTTCGGCCTCGCTGACCTGCGAATACGCCTTCCCGGACTGGGCGCTGGCGCAACTGGCGCTCAAGCTTGGCCACACCAACGACTCCGCCGAGTTCATGCGACGCTCGGAGAACTGGACGAATCTCTGGGACGGCCAATATATCCGTCCGCGTCACCGCGACGGACGCTGGGCAGACTTTAATCCGCTCGTTGGTCGGAACCGTGGTTATGCCGAGGCCAATGCGGAGCAATATTCGTTTTTCAATGTTCAGGATGTGCCCGGCATGGCCGTGCGGATGGGCGGCTTTGACCGGTTTGCCGAGCGGTTGCAAAACGACTTTGTGCAGGCTGAACCCAGGCAGTTTGCCTTCAGCGAAGGACAGTTTGGTTCCGAAGGCACTGTGAATTATGCCAACGAACCGTGCATGGCGGAGGCACATCTCTTCAACCATGCCGGGCGTCCCTGGCTCTCGCAGTATTGGGTCCGGCGGGTGCATGAATTGGCCTATGGCGGAACCGATGCCTCCGGCGGCTATGCGCACGGCGACGAGGATCAAGGCATGATGGGGGCTGTGAGTGCGCTCATGGCGACCGGCTTATTCTCGGTGCGTGGCGGCTGCGAGAATCCGCCCATGTATGAAATTACCAGCCCGCTTTTCGACACGGTGACGTTCCAACTCGACACGAATTTCTATTCTGGTAAGCAATTTGTCATTCAAACCTACGATAACTCCCCGGCCAACTGCTATATCCAATCGGCCAAACTCAATGGCCAGCCGCTCGACAATTGCTGGATTTATCAAAGCCAGTTCGCCGCCGGGGGAAAACTTGAAATCTGGCTTGGCCCCAAGCCCAACACCAACTGGGGTGTCGCCATTCCCCCGTGGAGGGCTCACCAGAAGTAAACCGATCTTCGCAATGTCATGATTCTAAGTTTTACGATTACAGACAATGTCATTTCGCAGGTAAGATCGCAGTCTGCCTCATGGATGGTTTCCACTTTTCGGCAAACCATGACCAGTCGCTTTGATTTCATGAAATCCACCAACGTCAAGGCCATGCTGATTTCGCAGCAAACTCCTGGCACCACCTTGAACTTGCTATGATGGGTGATGAAATCTCTGTCCGGAGCAATGAAAAAACCCGCGCCACGGTGCGCGACTCGACACATTCGCACGGTCAGGTGGGATTGGGCTGCGACTGGTCCGGTGCGGAATTCGCTAATTTTTCAATCAAACCCAAATGATCAAACTACCGCAATGAAATACACCTCGTTCATTTCACTGTTTCTGACTGCCATTGTTTCAAGACAGGTTCATCTCGGCGTTTTTATTCTAGCGGGTGCTTTGGCATCTTTGGCGCACGCGGAGTCCAATGGCGCGCAATTGGTTTCCCGTTATGACGTGGTTTGGAATTCGCCCAGCCAGAACGCCGCCGGTTCCATGCCCATTGGCAACGGCGACCTCGCCGCCAATGTCTATGCCGTTTCCAACGGCGATTTGTATCTGCTGTTGAGCAAGTCGGATGCCTTCGACTGGCAGGGCAACATTTGCAAGACCGGCTGGTTGCGCGTCGCGCTCAGGCCCAATCCATTCGCGAACGGTCAGCCGTTCCGGCAGACGCTGGATCTGGTTCATGGCTGCGTTCAAATTGAGGCGGGCGATGTGCAAATCAAAACTTGGGTGGACGCAAACTGCCCCGTTTATCACGTTCAGATCAACGCAACCAATCCAATCACCGTGACAGCCGAACCGGTTTTTTGGCATCGGCCGGACGGCATCCTGGATGTCACGGTCACCAACAAGGACAATCTGATCTGGTATCACACCAATGGCGACCGCAGTTGTTTTGCCTCGGACCTGAAATACTATGACATTTCGCAACTGGCGGCCACGCACACCGATCCGTTCAAGTTCAACACATTTGGCTCTCTATTGGAATGTTCGCAACTCAAAATGATGGATGGAAAATTGAGCGGCGCCGGCCGGGTCTTTGATCTTCGCGTTCACTCGCTCACGCTGCGGACGCCGAAACCGGACACATGGCTGGCGGAGTTGAAAAAGCTAGCGCACCGTGATGACGCGCGAACGGATTGGCGCCGGCATTGCGCGTGGTGGGACGCCTTTTGGAATCGCAGTTGGATTGTTGCCTCCGACAAGACTTTGCCGGCGGCGCAACGTGAAGTGGCCACGGAGCCGGAAAAACCGGGTTGGCGTAGCGAGCCGGACGGCGGATTTGTCGTGGCGCAAAGTTACAATGTCCAGCGTTACCTGATGGCCTGTCAGAGCCGAGGTGGTTGTCAGGTGCAGTTCAACGGCGGAATCTTCAACGTCCCGCTCCACTTGAAGAACGCAGCCTGGCGTTTGGACCAGGATTTCGGGCCGGACGAGCGGCTGTGGGGAAACCGGTTCACCTGGCAGAATCAGCGATTGCTTTACTGGCCGCTACTGGCCTCGGGCGATTATGACCTGATGCAGCCGTTCTTTCACTATTATTCATCGGTGCTGGACCTTCGCGAGGCCATCACGCGGGCGTGGTTTGGCCCCGGTGGGGCGTATTACCGCGAAAACGTCCAGTTGACGGGCGCGGAAATTGACGATTCCAAAGTCACCAAAAACAAACCGCCCAAGCCGGACGAGAAGGTGCCGGGCTGGTATCACAACTACCATTTTCTCTCCACGCTCGAACTGCCGTGGATGATGCTGGAATATGTGCGGTTCACCGGCGACCAGAAATTCCGGGATGAAGTGCTGCTGCCGATGGCCCGCGAAAGCCTTTTGTTCTACCAACTGCATTTTCCGCGCGATGCCGCCGGCAAATTGTTGCTCAAGCCGAGCCAGGTAATTGAAACCTGGTGGACGGCGGTCAATCCCGCGCCGGACATCGCCGGCCTGCGGGCGTTTCTCGACGGCTTGCTGGCGCTGGGTGATTTGCCCAAGGCCGACCGCGAGAACTGGACGAAATTTCGCGCCGAGATTCCCGCCGTGCCGACCCGCGAGGTGGACGGCAGGCGCGTGCTCGCGCCGGCGGAACAATACGCGGACCAGCACAACGACGAAAACGGCGAGCTGTATCCCGTCTTTCCGTTCAATTTGTATGGCGTGGCGCGGGGCAATGCCCAGATCGTGCGCGACACCATGCCCGTGCGGACAGTCAAGGACGCCAATGGCGGGCGCTGTTGGGCACAGGATGAGATTGACTATGCCTGCGCCGGCATGGCCGACGAGGCCAAGGCGGGGTTGGAACATCGCTTCCGCACCTACAGCGACGTCATGCGGTTCCCGATGTTTGGCCGCGAGTTTCCTGACTATGTGCCAGACCTTGACAGCAACGGTTCGGGCAGCACAGCGTTGCAGAGAATGCTGGTGCAGGAAGGCCGCGGGAAAATCTATCTGCTGCCCGCCTGGCCAAAAACCTGGGATGCGGATTTCAAGCTGCACGTTTCCGAAGGCGGCATCCTCGAAGGCAGGGTCCAAAATGGCATCTTGAAATCCTGGCACATCCAGCCCGCGTCGCGTGCCGGTCAAGTGATCGTCAACCCGCTTTACCGATGAAAATGTATTTCCGAATTGATCAACTGAACAAATCATTATGAAACCCTACTCCAAGTTCGCACTCTTGCTTGAGCCCGCTGGTCGCAGCCGCGACCGGCTATGCCGCATCAACAATTTATGTTTCAAGCAGCTTGCCGCAGTGACTAACCGGGCTGGCAACACTTTGACCATCCTGTTATTTGGCATCCTCGCCCTGGTCGGCCAGACCGCGGTGGTGGGCGAAAAAACCTTGATTGACTATTTTCTGCCCACGCCGATCGTTGGCACGTTGGCTTCCAATGTCTGGGGTGCGCCCGGCGTCTTTCCGCGCGACCCGAGCAACGGCCTCGAGGATCAGTCCATGAAACAATGGAATTACTGGGACGGGCAAATCATCAAAGGCACGGATGGCAAATATCACATGTTCGCCAGTCGTTGGGATCAGGCCAAAAGCTTTCGGGGTTGGTCAAGATCGGTCGCCGTCCAAGCCGTCAGCGACAATCTCCTTGGTCCGTATCGGGATCAGGGACTCTGTTGGCCCAACGACCACGGCGGCAGAGGCCACAACGTGACGGCGTTGACTTTGCCGGATGGCCGGTATGCGGTCGTGGTAAGCGATACCCGTCCGGGCGATGTTTTCGTTTCCAAGTCACTGGACGGGCCGTGGGAATTCCTGGGCTCGATCCAGGTTGCCACCAACGAATTCAGCGGGTTGAGCCGAAGGAGCAACATGAGTGTCATGGTGCGACCGGATGGACAATTCATGATCGTGGCGCGTTCCGGTGCCATTTGGCTTAGCCAGAACGGCATTTTGGGTCCCTACACCATTCAAGGGCCGAGCATCTATCCGAAGGTTGCGGGCTTGCCGCTGCGCAATCTCGAGGATCCGGTTGTCTGGCACAGCGGCGGCCTGTATCACATCGTGGTCAATGGCTGGCGCGACCGCAAAGCCTACCACCTGACTTCCGTGGACGGCATCCACAACTGGAAATTCCGTGGCTTGGCTTATGATCCCACCAAGGACTTTGTGCGCTACACCGATGGCACAGTCAACCATTGGGAAAAAATGGAGCGGCCCGGCGTCCTGCTCGAGAACGGTCATGTGACGGCTTTTACCTTCGCGGTCCTGGATGTTCCCAAGGACCAGGAACTCGGGAACGACACCCACGGCAGCAAGGTCATCGTCGTTCCGTTTGACGGCGCGGCGCTGGACCGCGATCTGCAAAAAGACCAGGTCAACAAGTGATTTGCCGATCAATTGCAAAATCAATATGAAGTTAATTTTGAGATTATTGCCATTAGCGTTAAGCGCGGCTGTTTATGCGCAAGCAGCAGGAGTGTCTGACCTGCGTCTGTGGTATCGCCAGCCCGCAGCAAACTGGCGCGAATCGTTGTTCATCGGCAACGGCCGGCTCGGCGGCGCGGTCTGGGGCGGCGTGCGGCAGGAGCGGATTGATCTCAACGAAGACACGCTCTGGTCGGGCGAACCTTACGAGAACATCAATACCAATGGCCTAAAATCGCTGCCGGAAATCCGTCGCTTGCTTCTTGAGGGCAATGACAAGGAAGCCCAGCGCTTGGTCGAGCGCGACATGAACGGGAAATATAATCAAAGTTATCAGCCGCTCGGCGATTTGAAGATAGACTTTCCGGTCAGCGGCGACGTGACGGAATATCGGCGCGAACTGGACCTTGAGCAAGGCATCACTCGCGTGCAGTTTGTTTGCGATGGCATTCGCTACACCCGCGAAGTGTTCGCCTCCCATCCGGCGCAGGCCATCATTGTGCGGCTGACCAGCGACCATCCTGGAAAAACTTCCTTCACTGCGTCGCTGGACTCGCAATTGCATCATCTTACGAAGCCCGATAACGGATATTTCAGCATGATCGGCCGCTGCCCGGCGCATGTGGATCCGCATTATGCCGGCACCAATGTGGTTTGGGACGACGCGCCGGATGGCAAGGGAATGCGCTTCGAAGCCCGGTTGATGCCGGTCAATCAAGGCGGCCGCGCCACCATCACCGACCGTGGGATCACAGCGGAAGGGTGTGACAGTGTCACGCTACTGTTCGCCGCCGCCACCAGTTACAATGGGCCGTGGAAAAGTCCGAGCCGCGATGGCAAGGACCCGGCCAAACTCTGCGACCGTTGTCTGGCGCGACTGGCTGGCAAGGCTTATCCGGCTCTGCGCGAGGCGCATGTCGCCGATTATCAAAGCCTCTTCAACCGCGTGACTCTGGACCTCGGCCACTCCGCCGCCGAGAGCCTGCCGACCGACCAGAGGGTGAAGACGTATCAGCCCGGCAAGGACCCGGCGCTGGCGGCATTATATTACCAGTTCGGACGATATCTGCTGATCGCGTCGTCACGGCCGGGAACGCAGCCGGCGAATTTGCAGGGCATCTGGAGTCAAAAAATGCAACCATCCTGGTCGGCGAACTGGACTTTGAATTGTAACGCGGAGATAAATTACTGGCCGGTTGAGGCGGCCAATCTCGGCGAGTGCCACCTGCCACTGGTGGATCTCACCAAACAGTTGAGCGTGGATGGAACGAACATCGCGAAGAACCTCTACGGCGTGCGGGGCTGGGTCGCGCATCACAACACCGACCTCTGGCGGCAGGCCGGGCCGGTCAGCGGGAGCGCGCGCTGGAGCATCTTCCAAGTGGGTGGTGCCTGGTTGTGCCAAAACCTCTGGGAACATTACGCCTTTTCGGGCGATACAGATTACCTGCGCTCCATCTGGCCCACACTCAAGGGGGCGGCGCGTTTCTTTCTGGATGACTTGATGGAGGAACCTTCCCACGGTTGGCTGGTCACCGGCCCGGACACAAACTTTGAGAACGCCTTTCGCAAGCCCGATGGCGAGACCGGTTGCGTGTGCCTGGGGCCAACCGGCAGCATGGAGATGGTGCGCCAGTTGTTTTTGAATTGTGTGCAGGCCAGCCGGATTCTGGGCCGGGACGCCGACCTGCGGGCGCAAATCGAGAAAACCCTGCCGCGGCTGCCACCGCTGCAAATCAGCCCCACCACCGGCGAATTGCAGGAATGGCTGCAGGACTGGCAGCGCACGGCGGATTGTCAGGTCTTGTCAAGTTGGGGACTCATTTGCAGCGCGCAAATCACCCCGCGCGCCACGCCGGAAACGGCGGCGGCGTTGAGGAAGATTTTTGACCAGGGACAATGGTGGAAGAAGGGTGAGGTGAGCAGTTGGCAGGGCGCGTTCCAAGCCAACGCCTACGCACGGCTTCATGATGGCGACACCGCGCTGGCGATCCTGGACGCGCACCTGGCGCGCAGCGTAAATCCGAACCTGCTGGCTAGTTTTTTGGGGCACTGCGAATTCCAGATTGACGGCAATCTAGGCCAGACGGCGGCGATCAACGAGATGCTGCTGCAGAGTCAGGTTTGCAACACGAATGGCGTTTATGAAATTGAATTGCTTCCCGCGCTGCCGAAAAGTTGGAACAGCGGGCATGTCTCCGGTCTCCGGGCGCGAGGCGGATTTGAACTGGAAATTAATTGGGAAGACGGATCTCTGAAACTGGCCAAAATCAAATCAATGCTCGGCAATCGAATGACTTTGCGTTTGGGCGAAAAGGTGGTGAATGTTTCTACTCGCCGGGGAGAAGTTAAGGAATTCAATCCTGCTTTGCAGGTTTCAAAATAATGGAAATCTTCAGTCTGATGTCTTTGATATGCACCGCAACCTGATCAACCGGTTTTCGAGAACGATAAGCCCACCGCTGCTGGCCGGATGGGGGGTGCGATTGTTTGTGGCTTTGCTCCTTGCGAGCATCGGATACAGCGGGCTTGCGGCCGGACTGCATGAGGCTGATTTTACAAATCCGCCCATCGAGGCGCGGCCGGGTATCTGGTGGTATTGGGGCGAATCGGTCACGACGGATCACGGTATCACCCAGGATTTGGAAGCGCTCAAGCGGGTCGGTTTCGGCGGCGTTGTGATTTATGAGCAGGTGTTCAGCGACCAGCCCGATGCGTTGAAAAGCCTCTCACCGGAATGGCTGGCGCGGTTACGCTTCGCCGCCGCCGAATGCGCGCGGCTGGGCTTGAAACTCGAAGTGAATGTCAGTGACGGCTATGTCGCCGGCGGCCCGTGGATCACACCGGCGCTCGGAATACAGCGGCTGGTCGCGAGTGAAACGGTCGTTGAAGGCGGACGCGAGATTTCCGTCGCGCTGCCGAAACCGCCGGTGGTGTTGGATTATTATCGCGACGTGGCCGTGCTGGCATATCCGACTCCGGCGGGCGGCAAACAAAAACTTTTGCCAAAACCAAAAATTACAAGCCTGCCCACCGATATAGATTTGAAAGCTCTGTTTAGCACGGACGGCAAATCAAAAGCCAGGATTTCTCCGTCACCGAACATACAACCGGTTTTAGTTCAACTCGACTACGGACAGCCGTTCACGGCTCGCAGCCTGACGTATTCCTCGCGGTCCGGTTTGAAAGCATTGGTCATCGCCACGCAGGTGCCGTCGTCGTGGGCAGATGATTTTCTCGGACAAGGAATGAAGCCGATTCCGCCGCTGGGCACTTTGGAGGCCAGCGATGATGGAACTGACTGGCGAACGGTTTGCACATTGCCGGCATTCGGCACGCAACACGACTTGTGGACCCAACACACGGTTGCCTTTCCAGCGACGACGGCACGCTTCTTTCGGCTGAAGCTGGATGTTCCGGGCGATGGATTGGCCATCGGCGGTGTCGCTTTGCAAGGCGAGGCACGGATTGACCAGTGGGAAAGCAAGTCCGGCAATGTCGTAGATTTTTCCGATTCCGACCGCACGCCGGATTATCGCGGCGACGAAGTGATTGATCCGGACAAAATTCTCGACCTCACGACCTACCTCGGCGCGGATGGCAAACTGAATTGGAACGCGCCACCGGGACGTTGGACCATTTTGCGTCTCGGTCATACGCCGACCGGCGCACGAACCAAACACGGTCGCCCGGAGAACCTGGGGCTGGAATGTGACAAGTTGAGCGCGGCGGCGACCGCCGTGCAATTTTCAAACTACGTTGGAGTGATTCTGCGTGAAGTCCGGCGCGTGCCGGGCGCGAAACTGGCGGGCGTCAACATTGACAGTGCCGAGCATGGTTCGCAGAACTGGACCGGTGATTTCGAAGCGCAGTTTGAAAAACGGCGCGGTTACTCGGCGCGAAAATATTTGCCGGCGATGATGGGCCGTGTCGTCGGCAACCGCGAGCGGTCGGACAAATTTCTTTTCGATGTCCGCCGCACCATCGCCGATTTGATGAGCGACGAGTATTTCGGCACGTTCCAAAAGTTTTGCCACGCGGAAGGCATGACTTCGATGGCCGAGGCGCCCGGCATCGCGACGTGCCTGCCGAGCGACAACATCCAGGCGAAAGGCCGCGCGGACATTCCGATGGGTGAATTTTGGATGAGCCAGCCGGACGGCAACATTGACTGCAAGGAAACCGCCAGCGCGGCGCACGTTTATGGCCTTCCCGTCGCCGCCGCCGAAGCGTTCACCGGCAGCCGTGCGGACGCTTATCCGGGCATGATGAAACCTTTCGCCGATGCGGCGCTGTCGCTGGGCATCAACCGTTTTGTGGTGCTGGCGTATGTGCATCAGCCGTGGGACGACCGTCTGCCGGGAGTCACGCAGGATCGGTTTTATGTGCCTTACCAGCGGCACAACACTTGGTGGGAGGACAGCCAGGATTTTTGGATTTCGCTGGCGCGCTCGTCGCAACTCATGCGCGAGGGGCATCCGGTCGCGGACATTCTCTATCATCTGGGCAATGACACGCCGCTGAAAATCGCCACCGCCCGGATGCGGCCTGTGCCGCCCGCCGGCTACGATTACGATGTTTGCGGTGATGAGGTTTTGGTCAATCGCGCGAGCGTGAAGGATGGCCGAATCGTTCTGCCCGATGGCATGAGCTACCGGCTGCTGATCTTGGCGGGTGGAACCAAAATGACACTTGCTGCCACCCAGAAACTTCGAGAACTCGTTGATGCCGGTGCAAATGTTCTAGGGCCGGTAAAGCCAGCCGGATCGCCTTCTCTGGCGGATGGAGAAAGCGGTGACGCTGAAGTGAAAATAATCGCGGACGAGTTGTGGGGCGCAAACCCGTTGTCATCAAAAGGCGAAAAGCAGACTGGCGCGGGCCGGATGTTTTGGGGCATGACACCGTCGGCAGTTTTGACTGCGCTTGATACGCCGCGCGACTGGGAAATTATCGGCGGCGACCGCGTGACAAATTTTCTTTGCGCCCATCGCCGAACCTCCGCCGCCGATATTTATTTTGTGGCAAACCACCAGCCGCGCGCGGCGAAAATCAACATCGCGTTTCGGGTTGCCGGCAAATCCGCCGAGCGCTGG
The DNA here is from genome assembly GCA_903889895.1 of uncultured Verrucomicrobia subdivision 3 bacterium. GTDB lineage: Bacteria > Verrucomicrobiota > Verrucomicrobiia > Limisphaerales > UBA11358 > UBA11358. The sequence goes on from CAISYZ010000043.1 coordinate 15,446, forward strand.
GATGCGGACACGGGCGCAATGTCAAAAATTTCGGGCACCCGCGAGACCGGCGGGCGCACCGAAGTGCCGCTGGCGCTGGAGGCAAACGCTTCAACCTTCATCGTGTTTCGCAATTCAGAAACGGTTTCGCCAGACGGAACTGCGGAAACCAATCTTATTGGTGAATTGCCGACAAAATTGGAATTGACCGGCCCGTGGAGAGTCCGCTTCACACCCGGCTGGGGCGCACCGGAGCAAGTCGTCTTCACCAATTTGATGTCGTGGACGGAGCATCCTGATTTTGGTGTTCGTCATTATTCCGGCGCGGCGATTTATTCAAACGAATTTGATTTTGCGCCGATGCAATCCGGCGAGCGTTTCATTCTGGACCTCGGCAAAGTGTCGGTGCTGGCCGCCGTGAAATTAAATGACCGTGATTTGGGCGTCGTTTGGAAGGAGCCTTATGCGCTCGATGTGACCAGCGCGTTGCGTGCCGGGAAAAATTCGCTGGAAATCCGCGTTGTGAATCTTTGGGGCAACCGGCTCATCGCCGATGCCGGGCTGCCGCTGGAAAAGCGTCTGACTTGGGCGACATGGAATCCGTATCGCTCCAACGACGAACTGTTACCGTCAGGGTTGCTTGGCCCCGTCAAACTTCTGACAGTAAAACGAACTGAAACCAAGATGAAACAATGAATACTAAAGATGTGAAGTGTAGCGGAGTGACCTCGGCGATAGTCGGCTGGCTTTCGTGCGGTCTGATGGTTGTGGCCTGCGCAGGTGAGCAGCGACTCACTTCGCCAGACGGCAGGCTGGCGGTGGTGGTCTCTGACAACGCGGGCTTGCATTATCGGGTGGAAGTGGATTCCAAGCCGGTGTTGACTGAATCCCGGCTCGGACTTGAATTTCAAGACGGCACCCGGCTCGGACCAACGGGCAGCATCACGAAAACGAAAACCGCCAGCCACAATGGAACGTGGGACAATCATTTTGGCAAGCGCAGCGTGGTTCGCGATCACTGGAAGGAACTGCGTCTGACCTTGCAGGAACAAACGCGCACCTTTGGACTCATCGTGCGAGCCTATGACGACGGCGTGGCGTTTCGCTACGATTTGCCCGAAACTTCCGGTCTGGGGCATTTTGTTTTGACGAACGAGTTGACGGAATTTCATTTTGCAAAGGATTGTCGTTGCTGGTTCGGCGAAGAATCTAGCTGCGCGGAAAATCATTATCCCGAAGCCCGGTTGAGCACGATTCCGTCCGGCAAACAAAACACCTTGCCATTGCTGGTGGAAACGCCCGCCGCGTATGTCGCCGTTGCAGAAGCGGATTTGCTGGACTGGGCGGGTATGTTCACCACCGGCACCGGATCGGAAAATGTCGGCGTCAAACTTGCGCCGCGAAAGGATAAAAACGGACTCGTCGTCTCGGACGTGCCGCGCGTGAGTCCGTGGCGGGTGCTAATGATCGGACGCACGGCGGCGGCTCTGATCAATTCCGACCTCATCGCGAATCTTGCCACGCCGAACCGGCTCGGCGACGTGCCATGGGTCAAGGCCGGCGTGTGCGCGTGGGATCCGTGGTGGACAGGCGTGAATACCAATCTGCCGCAGTTCACCGGCGTCAAGGCCCGAGGCGATACGATTTCGGAAAAGGAATACATTGATTTTGCCGCCGAGATGGGCTGGCCGTATCAGTTGATGGACTGGAACTGGTATAAGAAAGATCCCACCGTGCCCGAACCGCACATGAACGTGCCGGAGGTCTTCGCCCACGCCAAAGCGCGCGGTGTGCGCCTGTTCGTCTGGATGCACTCGAAGGATTTGACGCAGACGGGCTTTGAAAAGGTTTTTTCCACGATGGAACGCTGGGGTGCCGCCGGCGTGAAGGTGGATTTCATGAACAGCGACAGCCAGGAAACAGTGAAGTGGTATGAAGACGCTTTGAAAGTTGCCGCGCAACACCGGTTGATGGTTGATTTTCATGGCGCTTACAAATCCACGGGACTGGCGCGGACGTATCCGAATTTCATCACGCAGGAAGGCGTGCTGGGCAACGAATACAACAAGCTCCGCGGCGACAAATGCACACCGCTGCACACCATCACGCTCCCGTTCACGCGCGGGTTGCTGGGGCCGATGGATTTTACGCCGGGCGGATTTGTGAATCGCAAGCCGGAAGCTTTCAAAACGACTTATCCGGCCGAGGTGATGGGATCGCGTGCGCGCCAGTTGGCGATGACGGTGATTTATCCAAGTCCACTGCTGGTGCTGTGCGACAGCCCGGCAAATTATCGTGGCCAGTCCGGCGTGGAATTTTTTCGCGGTTTGCCGACGGTTTGGGATGAAACCGTGGTGCTGAACGCTGACGTGTGCAAATCTATCGTCATCGCGCGGCGTGCGGGCGACCGCTGGTATCTGGCCGCGATGAACGGCGACGATGCCGCGACGCTGGACGTGTCGTTGAACTTTCTGGGTCGGAAGAAATGGAGTTTGCGTGGTTTTGCGGATCAGCCTGACGGCACGAATTACGAGGCAGTGATGGAAACCCAAAAGACCGTGGATGCGAAAGATATTTTGAATCTGCGGCTGCTGCCAGCCGGCGGATATGTGGCGATTTTGCAACGAAACAATTAAAACACAAGAAGGCAGATACAGCTACCGGCCAATTATGTCGGTAAAGCAGCAGGGTGCTTGGAACGTCGAAGCATACATAGGTTCCTATGTATGGCCAGTGGTCGGAAACCTGATACACTCATTTAATTCGCCGATTATTGAAGCAGCAAAACTAGCCGAAAGATTGTAATTATTGTGAAAACAACGACTTGCTTCCGATCCGTTTTGGAATTTATTTCACCTGGCGCGGTTCGCAGCCTCTGGCTGCTGATCTTTGCGCTGGCGGGGGTTGGATTACCCGCGCACGCCCAGAGCACATGGACGAATTCCGCCGGCGGAAACTGGACTGACATCGCCAGTTGTAGCAACGGCGTGCCCAGCGGCAGTTCCGTGGCGGCGAACATCAACCCCCTTCTAAACTAAAATCATCCATGAAAACCAAAAAAACCATCAACCGCATTGTGAAATTTGGCGGCCAATCCTTGAAGGCTGCCGCCATCACCGGGGCCCTTTCGCTGGCCAGTTTCGGCCTGCACGCGGCCAACGCCACCAAACTGGACACGACTTCGCTGGTGACCAACTCCGTGAACTGGAGCGGCGGCAGCGGCACCGGCGGCACGGTGGCGACGACGGACATCGGCTGTTTCGGCGCAACGCCTCAGGCGGCAACACTGGCGGGCCTGTCGCTGCAAAGCACCAATATCACGTTGGGCGGATTGATTTTCAGCAACAGCCTGGCCGGCCCGGTGACCATCGCCAGCGGCGGCACTTTGACCTTGGGATCTTCCGGCATTGACATGTCTGCGGCAAATACCAATGTTTACGCCAAATGCACCCTGACGATTGGGGCCAGTCAAACATGGAATGTCGGGCCGGGCATAACCCTGACCAATGGCTCATTGAACGGGTATGGTCTGGTTCTAACAAAAGCGGGGGCTGGGTCTTTGATCCTGAACAGCGTGAGTGCCTCTAGTGGCGGAGGTGGTGAAGGATTTTTGGTCACGGGTGGCAACTGCACCGCTTCCAGTGTGAGCATTGGCCGAAACAACGCACTTACCATTGGTGCCACCGGCGTGCCGAGCACAATTGGCACGACTAGCGGTTTTTATGTGGGTTCCAGTGCAAACGCCGTGTCACTTGGCACACTATACATTGGACAAGGAAATTCGGGGGCATACGGACGACAGGATGGCGGCACGGTGACGCTATCAGGGTTATTTCAGCTGGGCAAGACCACTTGGAACGCTGCCAGTCGCAGTTCCGGTTTTCAAGTCAATGGGGGCACATTTACTTCCACGGACACCGCCATCGGTCTGCAACTCGCTCCGAATAATGGAGCCAATGCCAACTACGCTGTTCTTTATCTGACCGGCGGCACCACGACGTTCCAAAAAATTGGTTTTGGTGCGGCGACAGACACGGCGGGCGGTGGCGGTTACCTGACTCTCGCTGGCGGCACATTGTATGTCGGCGCCGGTGGTATTGCAAAAAGCAACACCATCGCGAGTTACACTCCTTATATCTGCTTGAATTCCGGCACGCTAGGGGCGGTTGCCAACTGGAGTTCGACCCTGCCAATCTACTTGAACGGTTCTGCGACCATCCAGGCGGCGGACAGTTCTGGCGCGGCGCATAACATCACTTTGAGCGGAGCCATCAGCACAATTTCCGGCACCGGCGCGCTGACCAAGACCGGCACCGGTGTGCTGACGCTGGCCGGCACCAACACTTACACCGGCAAGACCGATGTCAGTGCCGGCGAACTGTTGGGCGTAACCGGCGGTTCCATTTCCAACACCACTTCGTGTGTGGTCGAAGCCGGCGCGAGTCTGGGTGTCCGGCTTCAGACTGCGGGCGGGCAATGGACGACGACCAACGTGATTGCCACCAACGCGAGTTACATTGACATCAATTTCAACGGCTTTGCGCCCAGCACCACGGCGGCACCGCTGGTGGTGCTCGGCAATCTTGCCACGACCAACACACTGAATTTCATCATCCATGGTTCGTCGCTGACGCCGGGAATTTATCCGGTGGTCAGTTATGGCTCGCAGTCCGGCACGCTTCCGGCCGTTCCGACCCGTGTCATGAGCGGTTGTTACCTCAGCAATGACTTGGCAGTCACCAAGAGGATTTACCTGGTCGTCACCAACACAGTCATTTCGGCCGAACCGCTCGTTTGGGCTGGTGGCACCGGCAATTGGAACCAGACGGACACCAACTGGGTGGACCAAACGGGCAATCTCGTGGCCTATCAGGACTTGATTCCGGACCAGGTGCTGTTTGAGGACACTTCCGCCGGTGGCACGGTTGCCATCCCATTGGTGGTCAATCCCGGCTCGGTGACTTTCAGCAATAATGTAAATACCTACACAATCTCCGGACCCGGCGCGATTTCTGGCACGACTGCATTGACGATGAACGGCACCAATTCAGTGACCATCACCGCCGCCAACAGTTACACCGGTGGCACGGTGATCAATAGCGGTGGGTTGACAATTTCCGGTTCGGGTAATCTTGGCACCGGCCAAGTCACGCTCAATGGCGGCACCTTGTATCAAAATGGGGACTACATCGCCAACGCCATCAGCAACACGCCCTCCGCCACCAGCACCATGATTTACTCTGGCGGCAGCTATTATCCCACGCTGACCCTGATCGGCAGCGGCACGGTCAATCTTGACATCACGTCCGGTGTATTTAGTCCGTTTTCCTACATGAGCGGTTTCTCCGGCACGGTCAACTTGAGCGGTGCGGTGCGCACTTACAACACACCGACGTTTGGCAGCACCAACTCGACCTGGAACTTCGGCACCAACGGCAGCGTTTATTGCCGCAACGGCGGCGCCACGACCTATTATTTCGGCGCGCTCACCGGCGAGGGCGGTTCCGTGATCCAAGGGGCAATCACTGCGGGCAGCGGCTTCATACCGGCCTACGTCGGTTATTTGGGCACCAGCACCACTTTTGGCGGTGTCCTCGAAGACGGCAGCTATGGCCTGCTGAAGCTGGTCAAAGTCGGTGCCGGCTCGCTAACCCTTACGAACGCCAACCTCTATACCGGCCCAACCATCATCAGCAATGGCACGCTGGAAGTGGACGGCTCCTTGAGCACAACCCCCACCACCAATTACTCCGGCGCCACACTGGCCGGCATTGGCACGATCAGCGGCGTGGTGGACTTGGAAGCTGGCAGCACGCTCGCCCCGGGCGTTGCCGGGGCTGGCAATTACGGCACGTTCACCTGCTTGGGCGGCTTGGTTTACAATGGCGGCACTGATTTGATGGATGTCAGCACCAACGGCTGCGACTTGTTGGTTGTCTATGGCGGCTTGAGCCTGCTCAATGGTGGCACGGTGGCTTTGAACATCAACGGTGGGCTGACGAATGGCAATTATCCGTTGATCACTTATGATTACATCGCCAGCGGCACTGTCGCTAATCTGCGCCTGATGCCCACCACGGCTGGCAGCCAGAGCTTCTCGCTGGTGGACAATGGGAGCGGCACGATTTCGTTGCAGGTCAGTTCTGCTGGCAACCAGAGCCTTGTTTGGGCCAGCACGGCAGAAGGCGCGGTGAACAACTACTGGGACGTAAATAACACGGCCAACTGGACCAATACGGCCACCCATGCCCTGGGTGTCTTTGTCAACGGCGACACCGTCACCTTCAATGACTTCGGCGCGGCCAACTCGCCGGTCTATCTAGACAATGTGACTGGTTCGTTGCAACCGTCCGCGGTGAATGTGAACGGCACACAGCCTTATGAGCTCACGGGGCCGGGCAAAATCAGCGGCACAGCGCAGTTGGTTGTCAGCAGTTACTCCAGCACGCTGACGGTGAACAACTATAATGATTACAGCGGCCCGACGGTGATCAACAGCGGGACCGTCCAAGTAGGTGACGGAACCACACCCGGCACGTCGCTCGGTTCCGGTCCCGTGACCAACAACTCGGCGCTCGTATTTAATCAGCCCGACACCAACAGCGTCACTTCCATCACCGGCACCGGCAGCCTGACCTTGAGTGGGACTGGAAAAACAATAATCACCGGCAATGCCAGCTATACCGGCGCAACGCTCATCACCAACACCGGCACGCTGGAATTTGGCAGTGGCGGCGCGACGACCGTCCCGAAGAGCATCATTACCATCACCAATAACGGCACGGTCGGGTTCAACCTGTCTGGAGCCTTGCTGCTCACCAATGGCGTCACCGGACTCGGCGCGTTGAGTTTGGACGGCCAGGCAACCGTCACACTGGCCGGCACCAACAACACGTATCTCGACAATACTTGGGTCAGAAACGGCAAATTGGTATTGGGCGCGAACAACATCATTCCCAGCGCCGGCACAGTGACTAATTCCACCGGCTGGCTGGTGCTCGATGGCGGTATCAGTGCGGCGGGCACGGTGGATTTGAATGGGTTTAACCAGAGGCTCAACGCCCTTTCCGGCCTGACCAGCACGTTCTTGGGAACTATCACGAACAGCGCGGCGTCAGGCACCAATGTTTTGACCGTCGCCACCCTTGCAGGCGAGAGTTCGGGTTACGCCGGCTCCATCGCGGACAATACCAACAGCAGCCGAATCGCGGTGGTGGTGACCGGTCCCGGCCTTCAGGCCTTGACCGGCAACAACACCTACAGCGGCGGCACGGTCGTCAGCAACGGCACGCTGGCGGTCGGCGGACCGTCCAGTGTGGGCAACGGCGGGGTCACATTGCTGGGCGGCACTTTGAGCAACGCTGTCAACAATGTTAACTTCAGCGGCAACAGCCTGACGGTGCCGGCCAGCAAGACCGGCGTGCTGGATTTGCAGCCCCTAAATGTGATGCCGGCCCTTTACGGAAGTGGAACTTTGGACGTGAATGTGACCGCGACACAAGCAGGCAACCATAGCAATTCTTATGGCGATGAGCCGGCTGCTTGCGTCAATTTTTCCGGCACGCTCAACATGACTGGAGTGGTGGCCAGTGCTTATGTGAATCTCTTTATCAACGGTGGCCTCACGGATGGCCAGTTCCAGAACTGCACTGTGAATCTAGATTCCGTCACCATGGTCGGGCAATGTGGATCCGGCGGAAGCACTGCACAATTTGGAGTGCTAAATGTGCATAACAACGCCACGCTCGGCGGTTCGGCCTATGGCGGCACGCTGACCTATCAAATCGGCGTGCTGGGCGGCGTCAGCGACATCCAAGGCAGTGTCACTGGCAACGGCGCCATCACCAAGGTGGGCTCGGGCACGTTGACGCTGGACGGAACGCTGAGTTACACTGGCAACACGATTGTCAACGCCGGCGTGCTGGCGATTGGCAGCGTCAACAATAGCGGCACTTCGCTCGACAGCAGTCCGGCAATTACTGTGAGTTCCAATGCAGTGCTCGACGTTTCGGCGCGCTCCGACGCGACATTAAACCTGGGCAATTCAATCAGCCAGAGCCTGACTGCCAACGGCACGATCAACGGCAGCCTGTTGACCGCCGCCAATGGCGCAACCATCCGCTTGGGGAACAACGCCAACGTCATCGGCAATTTGAATGTGACCGGAAACGTGGATTTGGAACCGGGCAGCACGGCTTATTTCAAATTGAACCGCACCAACTCGCAGACCGCCGATGAGATCTCCGCCGCGGGCACCATTACCGTGAATGGCGGCACGCTCATTGTTACCAACCTCGGCTCCGATTTGCTGACCAGTAACAAGTTCCAACTGTTCAACAAAGCCATTGTCGGCACGGGCTTCACCGCCATCAGCCTCCCGGTATCCAATGCGCTGAACACGATTCAATACACCTACCAGACCAATCTGGCCGTGGACGGATCCATTTTGGTTTTGCAGGGCGCTTCGCCGATCGCGACCAATCCAACCAATATTACAGTTACCGTGTCGGGAAATAGTTTAACCTTGTCCTGGCCGGCGGACCACTTGGGCTGGTTGCTGGAGGAGCAAACCAATGCCTTGACCACAGGCCTGGCGAATAACTGGGTTACCAATTACGGCACGGCCTCCGTAACTTCAACAAACATGGTCATTGATCCCAACAACGGCGCGGTATTTTACCGGTTGGTGAAGCCGTAAATGCTCCAATCGCAAAAGTCTCAAACTCATGGCAAGGTTTTGGGATGGCGGCGACGCTTCCATGACAAAACTGCTGTGCTAGTCGTTTGTCTTCGCGAAAGCACTGTTGGCCGGCAATCTTGAAAAGCTGCAAGAAACGAGTTGACGGCGGTGGTTAAACTCAAGCTGCCTCTGAGATTTGTCGGATATGACGGGAAGCGTTTTAATGCAATAATAAAATAATGTTCATGATTCAGCTTAAAAGCGCCTTCTTTGCGGCGTGTTTGTTGATGGGGTCCGGCGGTTTTATTTTTCCGGTTAGAGCCGCGAGCTTCACTTGGAACACGTCCATGACCTTTGCCAACGACGCGGATGTCTCGACCAATGGTAGTCTCGTTTATGCCTCTGGTGATTCAGTGGCGGCGGCCACCGTCAACACCGTGCCATTCGCCGGCAGTTTCTCGAGCAATGTCAGCGTGAGCGGTTTGGCGGGCAGCGATGGCAGCAGCTTCGCCGATGTCACGAGCGCGCCGTGGTCGGGATTGGACTCCAATTACCAGACAGTTCTGGAAGGGGGAATTTAAGTGATTTTCTGATCCAAACAAGCCTGCCAATCAACATGAAAATTAAGACTGAATTGAATCCGTTCCAAATGAAAATCAGCCGAAATAAGGCTGACAAGAATGCGGGCAGGCATTTCCTATCGCGAATATTCTGTTGCACTCCCTTCGGCTTAATGCTTGCCATGCTCGCATGTTTGAGCGCTGTGGCTGGGCAGGCAGATATAAAGCTCGCGGCACAGCGCAACAACGAAATAGACATCGCGCTGCCAAACCAATGGCTGGTGCTCTGCCCGCTCGCCGACAACGCTGTCCGCATTCACCTCACGCAAACCAACGGGCCGGTGCCGCCGAGCCTGGTGCTGACGGAAAAAGTTCCCGCGCCGAAATTTGATGTGAGCCAATCCGGTCACGCCATCACCCTCTCCACCGCCAAAATGAAAGTGGTGGTGGACCGGCAAACCGGGGCGCTCCGCTTTGAGGACGCCGCCGGCAAACTGCTGCTCGCGGAAAATCCCACCGGGCGATGGTTGAAACCGTCCACAATTCAGGGCGAACCGATTTTGTTGGTGCAGGATTCCTTTGTGTCGCCTCCGGACGAGCATCTTTACGGTTCCGGCCAGTTTCAGGACGGACAATTGAACATTCGCGATCTGCCACGGCGCCTGACACAGGTCAATACCCAAATTGCGGTTCCGTTTTGGCTGTCGAGCAAGGGCTATGGATTGCTCTGGCACAATTACGGTCTAACAGAACTGAATCCCGCCGATGAAAGAGTCAATCTGACTGCCGGCGAAGCCGGGGGCAAGACGACAGTGGTTGAAGTCACCACCACCGAGGGCGCAAAAAAGGAGACGCGCAAACCGGGCGAATTCACCGGACAATTCTTCGTAGCGCAGGCGGGCCGTTACGCCTTCATGCTCGACATCGGCCAGAAGATGGCACGCCGCTGGCATGTCGTGGTGGACGGAAAACCCGTGATTGACTTAATCAATCATTGGCTGCCGCCGACGACCAGTTGGCACATGGACCTTGCCGCCGGCGAACACTCCGTCAAAGTCAACGGCGAGAACAACGACCAGCCGGCAATTTTCTTTCGTCTCGCGCAGGATGAAACAGTTTTGCGTTCGCCGGTGGCTGATGCCATTGATTACGTCGTTTTCGCCGGCAACGCGGACGAGGTTATAGGTGCTTACCGCAAGCTGACGGGCCCAGCACCCCTGATGCCGAAGTGGGCCTATGGTTACATCCATTGCCGTGAGCGTTTCAATTCAAAGCAGGAGATCCTTGATACCACTTCCGAATTTCGCCGGCGCGGTTTGCCAATGGATATGATCGTCCAAGACTGGCAATACTGGGGCAAATATGGTTGGAACGCGATGCGGTTCGACGAGAAGTCTTATCCCGATCCCGCCGCGATGGTCCGCGAGCTTCATGGAATGGGCGCGCGTCTCATGGTTTCGGTTTGGTCGAAAATCGGCACGAACTCCGAGGTTGGCAAACAGTTTGTCGCCGGGAACTATTTCATCCCCGGCACGCAATGGGTGGATTTCTTCAATCCCGCCGCCGCATCTCTTTACTGGAGCAACTTCAGCAAGGGATTGCTTTCGCTCGGCATTGATGGGTGGTGGCTGGATGCGACGGAACCCGAGAATGACGATGTGGCTGGTCGCCAGACATTTCTCGGTCCCGGTGACAAAGTGCGCGACACCTATCCGCTATTCGTCACAAAGACAGTTTACGAGGGCCAGCGTCAGGATGCACCCGACAAGCGCGTTTTCATCCTGACCCGCAGCGCGTTTTCGGGTGAACAGCGTTACGCGGCGGCAACGTGGTCGGGCGACATCGGCAGCGACTGGGAAACGCTGCGCCGCCAGATTCCCGCCGGCCTGAATTACATGGCTGCCGGGTTGCCATATTGGACAACCGACTGTGGCGGCTTTTTTCGTCCGGGCAAGGGGCAATACACTGATGCCGGATACCAAGAATGTTTCATCCGCTGGTTTGAATATGCAACATTCTGTCCGCTCCAGCGGGTGCATGGCTACCGGACGGACACCGAGTTCTGGCGTTTTGGGACCAACGTAGAGCAACAGGCGCATCGTTACCTGGATTTGCGATACCGGCTGCTGCCTTACATCTATAGTCAGGCAGCGCGTGTGACGTTCGACGGTTCAACGCTCATGCGACCGCTCGTAATGGATTTTCCCAGCGACCCAACGGCTCTCGACCAGAAGTATGAATATCTGTTCGGCCCGGCCTTTCTGGTTTCGCCGGTGCTGGCTGCCGGAGCCATGAATTGGGAGGTTTATCTGCCGAAAAATGACGGCGGCTGGATTGATTTCTGGACTGGCGAAAAATTGCCGGGCGGGAAAAGGGTGAATTCCGCCGCGCCGGTTGGACAAATTCCGCTGCATGTGCGCGCCGGTTCGATCATTCCGCTCGGCCCGACTAAAGAATATACGACCGAGAAAGCTGACGAACCGGTCGAACTGCGCATTTATCCCGGAGCGGACGGAATGTTCACTTTATACGAAGATGAAGGTGTGAATTATAATTACGAGAAGGGCATTTGCGCAAGAATACCGCTGCTGTGGAGTGACCAAGCCAAAACGCTGACGATCGGTGACCGCGAAGGACAATTTCCCGGCATGTTGAACGAACGCATCTTTCGAGTGGTGATGGTTCGACCAAGGCATGGTGCAGGAATCGAAGCGACCGAAACGGTGGACAAAGAAGTGCGCTATTCCGGCACTTCCGTCAGCGTGAAGCTGGCGAATTAAAAGAAGGAAGCTACATTCTAAATGAACATGATTATTCAATCTCTTCGCAACATTTTACTTGCCGCATTGGCACTGGTTCTAGTGTTGCCGGCTGCTTCCGCCGCCAGCATGACTTGGAGCGCCCCTGCCACCATCGCCGCCGACACGGATGTTTCCACCATTGGCACGCTGGTGTATGCCTGCACCGGCGCGGGCACGCCGATCACGGTTAACAGCGTCGCGTTTGCCGCCGGTTTCGCCCCCGCCGTCACCATCTCGGGTGTGCTGACCAGCACGCCCAACAGTTATGGCGGCGGCGCGAGCGCGCCGTGGTCCAACTTGAGCGCGAATTACCAGACCGCGTTGCAAGGCGGAATCTATACCGGCACCAATGCTACTTTGACCGTCACGCTGAAGTGCCTTACGCCCGGTCACAATTACTCGGTGCAACTGTGGGTGAATGACAGCCGCTCCGGCGCCACGGCCGGCCGCACGGAAAATGTCAGCAGCGCGGGCGGCAATTCGGTGACCCTCGCCTACAACAATACGCAGGCGCAAGGCGGCGTCGGCCAATACACCATCGGCACGTTCACGGCGGATGCATTGATCCAATCTTTTGTGCTGGATGGCGTGCTGCCGGCGGGAAATGATTCGTCGCAGATCAATGCCATTCAGGTCCGCGACACCACGCCGGGCATCGGAATTCTTCCCGGCATTGGCATCATCAACTGGCTCGCGGCGACCAACATTGCCGGTGACGCGGATGTTTCCACCAATGGCAACCTGGTTTACGCCTATGCCGGTTCGGGCACGGCGGCCACGGTCAACACGGTGCCGTTTGCCGGAGGTTTTTCCGGCAATGTCACCGTGAGCGGCTCCGCTGGCAGCCTGCCGAACATTTTTGCCGGCGGCACCAGCGCGCCGTGGTCGGGCTTAAGCACGAATTATCAGGCGGTGCTGCAAGGCGGAACCTACGCGAATAACAATGCCTCGCTGACCGTGACGCTGAACAATCTGACGCCCGGCCGGACTTACGCGGTGCAACTGTGGGCCAACGACAGTCGTTCTGGAAACACAACCAACCGCACGGAAATTGCCACCAATGCCGCCGGCAATTCGGTGACGCTTGCCTACAACCACACGCAGGCGCAGGGCGGCCTCGGCCAATTCACCACCGGCCTGTTCATTGCGGACGCGGTGAACCAGACGTTCATGCTGACCGGCGTGCTGCCGTCGGGAAACAATGCCGCGCAGATCAACGCCATTCAGGTTCGCGACGTGACCCCGGCGTTGGCGCAGCTTCCCGCCTTTCCCGGCGCGGAAGGTTATGGCGCGCTGGCGAGCGGCGGGCGCGGCGGGACAGTTTATCACGTCACGAATCTGGCGGATTCCGGGCCGGGTTCGTTTCGCGACGCCATCAGCCAGCCGAATCGCACCATCGTTTTTGATGTCGGCGGCACCATTGTGTTGCAGTCGCGCTGCTATGGCATCGGCAATCTCACCATCGCCGGCCAGACCGCACCGGTGCAGGGCATTTGCATCTACAGCAACTCGGTTTATTTCCAAAACACCAATAATGTCATCATCCGCCATGTCCGTTTCCGCCAGGGCGTGAACGCGGGGCCGACCAGTTGGTCGCTGGCCTTGATGACGCTTAACAACGCCATTGTGGATCATTGTTCCATCGAACTGGGCGACTGGCAGACGCTGGCGGTTCAAGGTTGGTCGCAAAATGTGACGGTTCAAAATTGCATTGTCGGCGCGGGTTTGAACAACCAAATGGGCGCGCTGATTTGGAACTCGCCCAACGTCACGGTTCACCACACGCTCTGGATTGATGACGGCGCGCGGGATCCCAAGATTGACGACCAGAACGGGCAGATCATCAACGACGTGGTTTACAATCCCTCGCTGGGAATATACGGCAGCAGCAGCCTGCCGCAGCTTGATCTCATTGGCAACTACCACATCGCCGGCCCGAACAGCCCTGGCAACCCGGGTCTCTTCATTGGTCCCAGCCGCGGCAATGGCTACGTCTATTTCACCAACAATCTGGTGGATACGGACAATAACGGCGTGCTTAACGGCAGCCAGTTGACCACCAACGGCAATTTCAATCCCATCGTTTCCGCCACGGCGTTTTGTTTTCCGCCGGTTTCCGTAACGATGGATTCGCCGACGCTGGCGTATTACAAAGTTGGATCGCAGGCCGGCTGCTCGCTGGCGCGCGATTCGGTGGACAACCAGCTTGTCAGTCATCTTCTGTCGCTCGGCACGCAAGGCCAGTATTACACGAATGAAGCGCAGTTGGGTTCCATGACTCTTCCCAATAGTTCGGGTTCGACGGACACCGACCAAGACGGCATGCCGGACGAATGGGAACTGGCGACCGGCTCCAATTATCAAGTGGCCGATAACAATGTCGTCGCCACCAACGGCTACACGCTGCTTGAAAATTATTTGAACTGGATGGCTGCGCCGCACACGAAAACATATAAAAATCTCACGGCACCGGATTACGATTTGTATCCGCTGACGATGGCGTTCACCAACCAGTCGCCGACTTACACGCTTTTCAATCCGACCAACGGCACGATTACGCTGGTGAGCAATCGCTGGGCGCGTTTTGCGCCAGCCACCAATTTCACCGGTCTCGGCAGTTTCACATTCACCGTCAAAGCAACGGATAGCACCATCATGACGAACTCTGTCGGTGTGCTCATCACTCCGCTTTCGCCGCCGACGAATCTGGTTTGGCGGGGCGACGCGGCGGCCAATGTCTGGAACCTTTACCTGACTAACGACTGGTTCAACGGCACGGCGCTTCAACCCTTCAACGGCGACGACAACGTGATTTTCGATGACAGCGGTTCGAACAGTTTGCCGGTGAACATCGTCGGCCAGCTCTCGCCGAATTCTCTGTTGGTTAATTCGACGAAAAATTACACCTTCGGCGGCAACGGCTCGCTCGTCGGTAATTTCACGCTGACTAAAACCAACTCCGGCACACTGATCCTCGCCGGCACCAATTCATTTAGCGGCGGCCTTTTCATCAATGGCGGCACGGTGGTCGTCACGAACAGTCCCAGCGCTGGCGGCAGCGGCACGGTTTACCTGAACGGCGGCACTTTGAACGAGGCTAGCGCCAGCTTTGCCAATCCGATTTCATGTTCCGGCACGAACACTTGGATCATCAGCGGCGGCGTCAACGCCGCGCCGAGTTCGACGCTGACTGGCAGCGGACGGCTGCTGTTGAGTCCCATTGCCTCCGGCCAGTTCACGCCGGCGGGCGACTGGAACGGCTTTAGTGGCACTATTTTCTTCACCGGCGTGAATCCCCAGATGCGGATATACGGCGGCAGCAGCGGAAGTGCCGGTGCGACCTTCGACCTCGGCACCAACACAGGAAAACTTTTCAACCGCAACGGCAGTCTGACGGTGCAACTCGGCGCGCTGGCTGGCGGCACCGGAACACTTCTTACCGGTGCGTCCGCTTATGCCAATCCGACCACGAACATTATTGGCGGAAACAATCTCGATTCTGTTTTCAACGGCCAAATCACCGACGGCACAGGCGTTTCGATGATTATCAAAGTCGGCACCGGAACACTCACGCTCACCGGCATGAACACTTATTCCGGCAGCACGACTATCAGCAACGGCATCTTGCAGGTCAACGGTTCGCTACCCACCAACACCGTCACCGTCGCCGGCGGCACCTTGGCCGGCATCGGCGTCATCAACGGCTCGGTATCGGTTCTGACGGGCGGCACGATTTCGCCAGGCACCAACAACGCGACGTCTGGCACGTTGACCGTCAGTAACAACCTAACGCTGGCAGCGGGTTCCTTTTCCAGTTTCGGTCTGGGCACCAACAGCGACCGCGTGATGGTGAAAGGCAACCTCGCGCTTGGTGGCACGTTGAATGTGACAAACTTTGGTGGGCTAGCTGCCGGGACGAATACCTTGTTCATTTACACCGGCGCGCTTTCCGGCAGCCTTGCGATGGGGGTGATGCCTCCGGGTTTCAAATATCTCCTCGCCACGAATGTTCCCGGGCAGGTGAATTTGCTGGCGTTCAAGCCGGTCATCACCACCACCGCAATGGTCTCGACCAATCTAGTTTTCACCGGCAGCGGCGGAATTGCGAGCAGCAATTATTATGTGCTGACCTCGTCCAATATTGCTTTGCCGCTGACCAGTTGGACGAGACTGAATACCAACATTTTTGACAGCACCGGACGGTTTGCTTTTACCAACGCGGTCGTTGCTACAAATCGTAATCGGTTCTATCTGCTGCAAATGCCCTGATACTTTGATGATTAAACAAGGCATTTCGACAAACTGGGCAACCGTGCATAAAAACACTGCCAACCATTCTAAATGAAATTTTCCTCTGCCAGCGTCCTGAATCGCCTCGTTGCATTGGTTTTTGCGTTCATTGCTGTCATGGCTCCTGTCGCGGCACCGGGCCAGGGCCTGTCATTCAACGCCACGTCTCCGATTTATGAGGCGGACTTCACCGACATGAATCTTTCGGAGAACTTAAGTGTCGAGCTTTGGCTGCAACCTGACCCAAACTGTCCTGAAGGCGCGGTCATTGTGGATAAGCTGGGTCCCGGCACCAAGCAAGGTTTGCAGCTCGAAATAGGAGCGGGTGGTTCCTTGCGGCTGATCACCAGCGCACCGAAACCGATCCAAACCAGAGCCAAACTTGCTACCGACAAACCGACTCATGTCGTCGCCACCTTTAATTCGCGGGAAAAAGTCATGGCGCTTTATCTGAATGGATTGCAGGCAGCCAGTTTGCTGGATGATCCAAAGCTTAGAATCGTAACAATCGGCTCCCAAGCACCTTTGCGCGTTGGTGCTGATCAAAAGGGGGAGCACCACTTTCTCGGTTCCATCAGTTATTTAGCGGTCTATAAACGTGCTTTAAAACCAGACGATGTGGCACAACTGGCCTCCACGCAAGGCAAGGTATCCGGTCTAACCGAAGCATGGCAGCTAAAGCCGGATGGCGGCCATAAGATCGAACCCGTCTCGGGCAACGTCGCGCTCGTGGTGCCGCCGGACATCAAGGCTGACGTCAGCAATCCGGCGAATGCGCTGACGCTCTGGTATCCGCGCCCGGCGCGTGAATGGCTGGAATCGCTTCCGTTTGGAAATGGCCGCCTCGGTGGGACGGTCTTCGGTGGCGTGGATCGGGAGCGAATCCAACTAAATGAAGATACTATTTGGACCGGCGCTCCGTATGATCCGGCCAATCCTGAGGCTCTGGAAGCCATCAAGGCGGCGCGTGCACTAATCTTTGTTGGCCAGCCGAAGGCGGCGGCGGACCTGATCGAAAAGTCGGCCATGGGCCTGCCCGCACATCAGACGACCTACCAGACTTTGGGGAGCCTCTTACTGGATTATCCTCAAAGCGCATTGCCAGTGACCGATTATCGCCGCTCGCTTGATCTCGACCAAGCGGTGGCGACGACGACCTTCAAACGAGGCGGCGTCACATACACTCGGGCAGTCTTCGCCAGTGCGCCAGATCAAGTCGTAGTTGTTCGACTTACTGCGGACAAGCCGGCCAGCATCAATTTCACAGCCAGCATGGTTACGCCGTTCTCTGACGCGAAGATTTCGATGAAAAAAAATTTATTGACTCTGGCGGGCCATGGCGGGCCATTTGACGGCAAACCCGGCGCAATCAGGTTTAAATCGTTGTTGCGGGCGCAAAACGAAGGCGGCTCGGTGACTGCCGGTGGGAACACCCTGACTATAACGAAGGCGGACGCGGTGACCTTGCTCATTGCCTGCGGCACAAGCTTCGTAAACTACAAAGACGTGAGCGCAGATGCAGATGTGCGGGCCGCCCACGATCTCGATGCGGCATCGGCCAAAAATTACGCGCAACTCCTGGCCCGCCATTTGGAAGACTATCAGTCGCTTTTCCGCCGGGTGTCGCTTGATCTGGAGGCTGGGCCCGGTGCGATGTTGCCGACCGACGAACGCATCCGGATATTTGATGGCAAAGATCGGACGCTGGCGGCGCTCTATTTTCAATTTGGCCGCTATCTGTTGATCTCTTCCTCGCGTCCGGGCGGGCAGCCGGCGAACTTGCAGGGCCTCTGGAATGACGCATTAAGTGCCGCGTGGGGAGGCAAATATACGATTAACATCAACACTGAAGAGAACTACTGGCCGGTGGAGACCGCGAATCTCTCGGAGTGTGCCGAGCCGCTGTTTCAGTTGATTCGCGACATCTCCGTGACCGGCCAGAAGACCGCTTCCGTGATGTATCATGCGAAGGGCTGGGTCTGCCATCATAACACGGACATTTGGCGTGCCACCGCTCCCATTGATTCCGCCGTCGGGTTCTGGCCGGTGGGCGGTGCTTGGCTGACGACGGACTTGTGGGAGCACTATCAATTCTCAGGTGACCGCAAGTTTCTCGAGGAGTCCTATCCGATTCTGAAAGGCGCCTCGCAATTTTTCCTCGATACACTGATCGAGGAGCCGAGCCACAAGTGGCTCGTAACCTGTCCCTCGTCGTCACCCGAGCATGGCGGGCTGGTCACCGGGCCGACGATGGACTTGGAGATTCTGCGTGATCTTTTCACGCAAACGGCGCAAGCCAGCGAGATCCTCGACGTGGATGCCGATTTCCGAAAAAGTGTTCTGGCTACGCGGGAGCGCCTCGCGCCGTTTCAGGTGGGCAAGTATGGCCAACTTCAGGAATGGCTCGACGATCTGGATAACCCGAAAGACACCCACCGGCATTTATCGCATCTTTACGGACTCTTTCCCGGCGCTCTCTTCACCCCGGATGGCAATCCGAGGATTTTTGCGGCAGCGAAAAGGTCGTTGATCCAGCGCGGCACCGTCGGCCCCGGTTGGTCACTTGCATGGAAGGAAAATCTCTGGGCACGAGCGGGCGATGGCGACGAAGCCTACAACCTGCTGATCACCCAGTTGACCCCGCCAAAAGGTGGTGGGCAAGGCGGTGGCACTTTCCCCAACATGTTTGACGCGCACCCGCCGTTTCAGATCGACGGCAATTTCGCCGCCGTCTCGGCGGTCGTCGAAATGTTGGTGCAATCACATCGCGGTTTTATCGACCTTCTGCCCGCCCTGCCCAAGGCATGGCCCAATGGAACTGTCAAAGGCTTGCGCGCACGTGGCGGGTTTGAGGTGGATATTTCATGGAAGGAAGGAAAGCTTTCCTCGGCCACTATCAAGTCACTGGTGGGCAAATCTTGTGTGCTGCGCTGCGGCCGAGCAGAGTGTGTTCCGGTCTTGAAAAAGGGTGAAACCTTCACTTGGACAGAAACCTCAATAATTTCTAACCGAAAATGATTGTCATACATCTCAGCGACTCGATGGGGCCGGTCTTACGCCGCATACCAGTCCGCCCGGGTGACGGCGGCGCGCAGGTTGTCACCAGCGTTTTTGGACCCCGGCGAAGTGGCGAAAAGCATTCTCCAGGCAGCGGATGCCAAACAATACTTTTACGCGTGACCGGTATGTCACAAGAATTTGCGAGATTCTAAATCGCAGAAAAAAAGTATTGTTTCCTGTTCCATGATGAAAAAGACATTTCCCTTCGCCGGCATCTTGCTGATGTGGTGGTGCAGCGTGGTTCTCAACACGCCGGCTTTTGCCAACATCCCCGGCGGCGGCAACGGCACGGGGCCGAATGTGACCGTGACGGACAACGGCGACGGCACGGTGACGATGGCCAACGGCGTCCTCTCCATCGTCATCACCAAGGCCGATGCAAGCATTCACCAGATCTACTACATTTACAACAATAGCGGGAGCCTCACGACCAATCAGGTGTGCGCCGGAGGACCGCGAGGAGGGGTGTTTTACTGGGAATTTGGCGGCTTCAGTTCCGGCGCTTTCACCTATTCGCTGGTGACCAACAGCGGCAATTATGCGGAGGTGGATTTGTTCGCAGATTCGGCCACAAATGGGACAGTGGACATTCGTTATTCGATGTTTCGCGGGTCGCCGGGCTTTTATGTGACGCCGATCTGGAGCCATCGCGCGCAGGACGGGCCGCAAGGCACCGGCGAGATGCGCGACAACATTTACTTGGCGCCTATCTTCAACTGGGCGAGCGTGGACGCCGCGCGCGATTGGGAGATCGGCCTCGGCGAGGGGCACACGCCCGCGTTCTATTCCACGGGGGAAAATTCCCTGGTGACCACCGGCATCCGGCAGGGTATTTACGATGACAAATACAAAGGCCTCGCGGATTTAATCTCGTTGCGGGTCTGGGGCTGGAGCAGCGTGAGCGATGCCGCCGCCGGCGTGGTCGGGCAAAACATCGGCATCTGGCACATCAAGGCCAGTTCCGAATACGACGCCGGCGGACCGCTGAATGCAGACCTGACCGACGCGCCGATGGTGAACATGATCGGCGGCACCCATTCCTGTCCGTTGGACAATACTTACGGCAGTGGTGAAATCTGGTCGCGAGCTTCCGGTCCCTATTTTATTTATTTCAACAACGTCACGAATTCCCTCACCGATCCGGTGCAGACTTCCCGCGCGCTTTTTTCGGATGCGCAGGCTCAGGCGGCGGCGGAAGTTTCCGCGTGGCCTTACAGTTGGTTCAGCAATCCAGTTTACGCGCCCGCATCGCAACGCGGCACCATCACCGGAAAAATTGTCATCAACGACAGCGGCAATCCCAACGCATCCGCCTCGAACTTATGGGTGGGCGCTGTCCGTCAGCCCGTCACCGTGGTCAACAACTATGATTTTCAACAATGGGCCAAACCGCTGCATTTCTGGGTCAAAACGGACGCCAACGGAAATTTCACGATCCCCAATGTCGTCGCCACGAATAATTACACCTTGTATGCCTTCGGGCCGGGCGCAGCGGGAACTTTCATGTCGCAAAATCAAACGGGCGGAAGCCCGCCGATTTTATACAATGTGTCGGCGACGCCGTTTGCCGTGACTGTCACGGGCGCAGCGACGAATAATTTGGGGACGGTGACTTGGACGCCGTCGCGCGTGGGGCCGACGGTTTTCGAAATCGGTTTTCCGAACCGCAAGTCGGACAAGTTCCGGCATGGCGATGACTACAATGTTGGCGATGTCGGCCCCAGCCCGACCGCGCCGAGTCCCATCTGGAACAAATTCATCGAGTATCCATTCGATTTTCCCAACGGTGTGAACTACGTCGTCGGCCAGAGCCGGTGGAGCACCGATTGGAATTATGTTCAATCGTCAGAGCCGAACTTCGCGGGAAACTCCGTTTCAACCAGTTCGACCATCACCTTTAACCTGGCATCGGCTCCCGCCGCCAACTCCACCGCTTCGCTGTATATCGCCTTGGCGGCCAACGACGCGGACGCGGTGATCCTCACCGTCAACGGCCAGAATCTGGCGAGTGTTTCCGGGATGACCGCTTCGCCGAGTTCGTTACCCACGACCGGCTATGGTCCGCCGGTTGGCGGTGATACCAGTGTTCGCGAAGGCAATCATGGTCCGGCCACTGACGAACGCATCAATTTCCCCGGCAAGACTCTCGTCGCGGGAACCAACACAATTATCATCACTTTGCGTCAGGCCGGCGGCGCCAGTTTTTTCAACCATTTTATGTATGACTACCTCCGGCTGGAACTCTCCGGCTATATGCCACCGCCGCCGGCCGGAATCGCCGCTTATGCCGGCAACAACGCTGTTCTTTTAAGCTGGCCGGTCACGCCCGGCGCAACGAGCTATAACATCCTTCGATCAACTACTTCCGGCAGTGGTTATGTTTCCATTACAAACTGGGTGACTGGTCCGGTTTGCGGTAGCGGCCCACAGAACGCCACTTACGTTGACAACAGCGCTGCGAATAGCACCACTTATTACTACAAAGTGCAGTCGGCAAACCCCACCGGCACCAGCACGAATTCGCCGGCCAGCGGTGGCGTGACGCCTTCATCAAGCCTGTCGAGCACGGCACCCGCCACACCGGCGGGCCTGACCGTCACCAGCACCAACAACGCTGTGACAATTGCGTGGAGCGCCTCGCCGGGCGCGAACTTTTACACCATCCAGCGTGGCACGGTGGTTAACTTGCTCGGCCATGTTCCCTTTTATATTATTCTTAGCAACACGACCACCAACACCACTTACACCGATGCTTCAGGAACTTTGGGCTGCACTTACAGCTATTTTGTGACGGCCACCAGCGCCGGCGGCACCAGCGGCGCTTCATCTGCCGTGACGGCCAAGCCGGTTCCACCGCCGCCCGCCGCGCCGCCGGCGAATGTCCGCATCAACACCACTGTCACTAGTAGCAACCAATCGGCATACGTCACCTGGTCGCCGGTGAGCGGCGCGGTGGGCTATATTCTCTACCGCGCCAGCAACAGTCCCGCCGGACCGTTTTCGTTTCCGACCAATTATGTGTTGAGCATGACTACAACGAACTATTCGGACGGTGGACTGAGTGCTAACACGCTTTATTCCTACACGGTCATCGCGATGAACGCCGGCGGGGTTTCCGGCAATTCCACCATTGTCAGCACGCCGCCGGCGGCACCGGCCAGCCTGAACGCTTATCCGGGCAACGCGCAGATTTCACTGCGGTGGAGTCCGGTCATCGGCGCCACGAACTATGTCATTCTGCGCGGCACCAGCAGCGGCAACGAAACCGTGGTGGTAGCGGCCACGACAAACACGACTTACACCGACACGGGTCTGCTGAACGGCACTAATTATTTTTACGTCGTCTATGCGGTGGGCACCGGCGGCAATAGTATTTATTCGCCAGAAGCCAGCGCGGCCCCCTTCGCCGGGCCGCCGCCGATTTATTGGGTCAACGCCATCACGACTTCCGCGCAAGGCTGGAACGTGAACACGAATTGGAGCAACGGCACGGCCTTTCCCAATTCCACGCAGGCGACGGCGATTGTCAATTCGCCCATCGCCGCCGGCCAGACGATCAATCTGAACCAGTCCATCACGGTCGGGGATTTGAGCCTCGGCGCCTCCGGCGGCGCGTTCAACCTCACTGGCAACGGCGGGGCACTGACATTTGATGACACGCCCGGCCAGGCATTGCTCGTTGAACTATCCGCCAGCAAAGGCGACACGATTTCCGCGCCGGTGATTTTGAACAGCGATTTGAACGTCAGCAACCTCTCGGTAAATGCACTAATCTTGGCGGGGCCGATTTCCGGCACCAACGGCATCACGATTCTCGGACCGGGAACTGTCGCTTTGTCTGGAATAAATACTTTCAACGGCGGATTGGCGGCGGCCGGGGGGCACGCTGATGATCAATAACCAATACTCCGCCGGCAACAACAGCATTCAACTCACCGGCGGCGGCACGCTGAATGAAAACACCATCGCGTTCACGAATCCGATTGTCAATTCCGGCAGCAATACCTGGACGATCAGCGGTTCCGGCAATGTCTCACCCGCTGCGCCGCTGACGGGCAACGGCCTGCTGAATTTGAACATCACCTGTTCGGGCGTATGCACTCCGGGCGGCGACTGGAGCCAATTTGCCGGCACGATTGCGTGGGCACCTGGCAACGGCGCGCAATGTCGTTTCTACGGCACCACCGGCAGCGCCAACGCGATCTGGAATCTCGGCAACAGCACCGCCAACCTTTACAACCGCAATGGCGGCGTCACCATCAATCTCGGCGCGCTGTTCGGTGGTCCCGCCACGACCATCAGCGGCGCTTCGTCCGCCACATATCTGACGACCTATTCCATCGGCGCATTGAATCAGGATTCGACATTTGACGGGCGCATTGCTGATGGCTCTGGTGCCACGGCTTTGAATAAGATTGGCACCGATGTCTTGACGCTGACCGGCACCAACAACACTTACTCCGGCGGCACCACGGTGAATGGCGGAACTTTGCTGATCAATAACTTCGCCGGCAGCGGCGCGGGATCGGGCGCATTGGCGGTCAACACTGGTGGCACGCTTGGAGGCACTGGCTTCATCATCAGCCCGGTGAATATTTATGCCGGCGGCATTTTGTCACCGGGCAGTCCGGTCGGCGTGCTGACCATCAGCAATTCACTCACGCTCAACGTCGGCTCTATTTCCAGTTTCGGCTTGGGCACGAACAGCGACCGCGTGAACGTGAAAGGCAATTTGGCGCTCGGCGGCAAATTGAATGTGACCAACTTCGGCGGACTGGCCGCTGGGACAAACACCTTGTTCACTTACACCGGCACACTTTCCGGCAGCCTCGCCCTCGGCACCATGCCTGCCGGTTACAAATTCGTCCTGTCAACCAATGTGGCCGGGCAGGTCAATTTGAATGTCGCCAAACCGGTCATCGCCACGCTGCGGATGGTCTCGACAAATTTTATTTTCACCGGCACTGGCGGAATGGCGACAAGCAATTATTATGTGCTTGCCTCGACAAACATCGCCTTGCCTTTGTCGAATTGGACGCGCTTGGCCACGAACACTTTTGACGCTGCCGGTTTTTTTATGTCCACCAACGGCACTTTGCCTGGAAATTCGCAGTTGTTCTATCAAATTCAAATGCCCTAGAAGTCATGAGACGGAAAAAAAGCCCTTAAATAAACACAAAACTTTATGAAGCAATCATTCCTTGCCGCCTTGCTGGCGGTAAATCTAGTGCAAACTCACGCCGCAACTTCAACCAATCAGGCACCCGCAGAAGGCGTGACGATTGATACCAGCGCCACAAACTTGGAGACCGTTAAAGAAACTCCCGCCCAGCGCGACGCGCGGATGGCGTGGTGGCGCGCGGCAAAGTTTGGATTGTTTCTCCATTGGGGTGTTTATTCCGTGCCGGCCGGCAAATATGGTAACAATACCGGTTATGGCGAGTGGATCATGAACTCGGCGAAAATTCCGGTCTCCGAATATCAGAACTTTGCCAGACAATTCAACCCGGTAAAATATGATCCTGAGTTATGGGTGAAGATGGCGAAGGACGCGGGGATGCGCTACATCGTCATCACTGCGAAGCATCATGAAGGCTTTGCAATGTATCCTTCCGAAGCGAGCAAATGGAATATCGCCGACGCCACGCCATACAAAAAAGATTTGCTCGGTCCGCTTGTCAGCGCGGCGAAGGCGGAAGGCTTGAAGATCGGTTTCTACTATTCGCAATCGCAGGATTGGAATAATCCCGGCGGCGCAAAAGCCGGTTACCTGGAAGGTGATGGCTGGGACGATGCCCACAAAGGCAGTTATGATGACTATTTGAAAAATGTCGCCGTGCCGCAGGTGAAGGAAATTCTGACGCGCTACCCAATTGACATTTTGTGGTGGGACACGCCGATGTATATGACACCGCAACGTGTCGCGCCGCTGGCGGCGCTGACGAAGCTGCGTCCGGGGCTGATCACCAACAACCGGCTTGGCGGCGGTCTGGGAGACACCGCCACACCGGAACAGTTCGTGCCAGTCACGGGTTATCCTGGTGATTGGGAAACGTGCATGACCATGAATGATCACTGGGGTTACAACGCCAATGATCAGCGTTGGAAATCCTCCACGGAACTCATTCGTAAACTCGCGGAGATCTGCTCGAAGGGCGGGAATTTTCTGCTGAACATCGGCCCGACTTCGCAAGGCGAATTCCCGCCGACGAGCATTGAGCGTCTGCACGACATCGGCCAATGGTTGCGGGTCAATGGCGACTCGATTTATGGAACCACCCGGGGACCATTTCCATATTTGGCTTGGGGTGTCGCCACGCGCAAAGGTGGCACGTTGTATCTCCATGTTTTGGACTGGCCCCAGGACGGCAAACTTTGCGTTCCGTTGAGCAGTCCGGCAAAGTCCGCAACCTTGCTTGCCAGCGGCAAAAAACTTTCCGTGACGCGGCCCGGTGGAAAGCTGACGATTGTGGTTCCCACGGTTGCGCCGGATCCGGCGGATTCAGTCATCGCGCTCAAAATCGAAGGCGAACCGGTCACCGCCCCGCTGCCCTCGGTGGGCGCAAAGGCCACGGCTTCCGCGTGGTTGCCCGGCAGCGAACCCGCGAACGCGTTTGACGGCACCGGCGAGAAATGCTGGCGCGCTCCGGCGGACGTGAAATCGGCGTGGCTTGAAGCCGAGCTTGGCAAGGCGGACACGATTGAGGCATTTGGTTTGGACGAACCCGATGTCTGGCCGCGTTTGAATCAAAAATATACGCTCGAAGCTTTTTTGCATGACAGCTGGCAAAAGGTTGCTGAAGGCAAAACCGGCGGGCATGGCGTAAAGAAAACGATTACGGCCGTTACTGCGCAAAAATTCCGTTTGACGATGGAATGCGACAAAGGTTCGCCGGGCGTGGCGGAGTTGCAGCTATATCGTGTTGAATAAATGGGAATGACACACAACGAAATCCCGCTGAAAGTTTTATGTTAAACTTATCTCGCATAATCAATCACTGGTTTAGCCAGGGCCTGCTCGCCTATGCCGTAATAGCGTCAACCGCAGTTCTTCAGGCCGAACCCATAGACGCTAATTCTGCTTCCGCGTGGCCCCAAGCGGATCCGGCTGCCGTCGCCCGCTGGCAGGCGTTGCGCTTTGGAATGTTCATTCACTGGGGGCCGGTGAGTCTGACGGGGCATGAAATCGGCTGGTCGCGTGGCGACCAAACACCTGTCGAGATTTACGACAGCCTCTATCAGAAATTCAATCCAACGAATTTCAATGCTGATGAATGGGTGAGCATCGCGAAAGCCGCCGGCATGAAATACATCGTGCTTACTACGAAGCATCACGACGGTTTTTGTCTCTGGGACACGAAGCTGACCGATTACAACATCATGCACACGCCTTTTGGCCGCGATGTCGTGAAGGAGCTTTCCATTGCGTGCCGCAAACAAGGCCTTGCCTTCGGCGCGTATTATTCCACATGCGACTGGTATAACACCAACTGGCCGGCCACCAGCCCCGGCGGCTCCGTCAAGCGCGCAAAATCTGACCTGGATGCCTACGAAAAATATCTTCAAGGCCAGGTTGCGGAGCTGGTCACAAATTACGGCCCGCTCCTGACCATCTGGAACGACGTGCCAAATTACAAGGGTGTTGATTATGGCAAACGGGGTGCGGATACCATTAAACTCGTCCGTTCGCTCCAGCCCGATATCCTCATTAACAACCGCACCGGCGACGGCGGCGACTACGAAACACCCGAACAGCGCATCGGTAAATTCCAGATGGATCGTCCGTGGGAATCCTGCATGACGGTTTCCGCGCACGACGCCTGGGCTTGGGGCGGAGCGCAAGACGGAGTTAAGCCATTGGCCGCCTGTCTGCAAATGATCGTTCGTGGCGCGGGCGGTGATGGCAATGTTTTGTTGAACGTCGGCCCGCGGCCCGACGGGATGATTGACCCGGCTCAGGCAACCTTGCTCAAAGCGGTCGGCGCTTGGCTTGAGAAAAATGGCGAAAGCATTTATGGCACGCGCGGCGGGCCGTGGAAACCGACCAAAGACATCGTCAGCACGCGCACGGGAAACACCATTTATCTGCACATTATGAAATCAGAAAATGGCCGGGTGAAACTACCCGCGTTGCCGGTGCCGATCAAATCCGCCACGCGGCTCAACGGGGCAGAAGCCAGGTTCACCCAGAAGGATGGCACTCTGGCGCTGGAAATTCCCGCCGGTTCGCTCGACGCGATTGACACCGTCGTGAAACTCGAAGTGGGTCGTCCCGCACTCGCCATTGAACCAATTAACACGCCGGTTCAACCGCTGGCGGATGGCGTTTTGCAACTGGATGCGCGCGAGGCGACAATTCATGGCAAGACAGCTCAATTCATGAGCGAAGCGCCCGAAGCCATTGGATATTGGACTGATTCTGCTGACTACCTTTCATGGGCTTTTACGTTGGACAAGCCGGGTGATTTCGTCGTCGAACTGAAATATGCCGCCGCTCCCGGCACGGCGGGCACCACGTTTGACATCGAGGTTGGTGGGCAGAAATTGTCATCGCGCATCGCGGAAGACACCGGCTCATGGTATGACTATGCCGTGGTCAAACTTGGTGATTCCAAGCTTACCAACGCCGGTTCTCAGACGATCACGCTCAAGCCGACTAAGAAGCCCGGTTTCGCCGTCATGAATCTCGCCTGGTTGCGGTTCATTCCGGCAAATGATTATTCCAACTATCTCGCCCGCACAGCGGCCGAACACAAACTTCAACCCGTCAAGTTGCCCACGCAGGCATTCGTCGTTCCTAATTTTCATCCGGCCAGTTGCGGCTGGCTGGCAAACTGGTCTGTCGAGCGGAATTACTGCGCGAATTCCTATCTAAACCACCTCGACCGCGTGCGCGACGATGCGAATTACGGCTTCGTCCTGTCCGAGTGCAACAACATGATCGCGATTCAAAATTTCCAGCCGGAACGATTCGCCGAATTGAAACACCGCGTCGCCGAAGGCCGGGTGGAACTGGTGAACGCTTTCTTTCTCGAACCCACCATCAATCTTTCCGGCGGCGAAGCGCTGGCGAAAATGGGCATTGAAGGTTTGCGCTGGCAGCAGCAGGTGATGGGCGTGCGCCCGCGATATTGCTGGGCGATTGATGTTTGTGGCACGCACGCGCAGATGCCGCAGATCTGCGATTTGCTCGGCCTTGACGCGCTGATTTACACGCGCTGCAATCGCTCCGGCAAGACCGTCTTCTGGTCTGAGTCGCCCGATGGCTCGCGCATCCTCACGCTGGTGCCGGGACATTATTCCGAAGATCTCGGCGGAACTTATGCTGCCCAGCAACCACTGTCAGATAACCAATTGCAGAAAGTCGCAAAAGCGATTTCAAGCAAGCTTTCTTCGACTCCAGCCGGCGCGCCGATTTTGATTCTCGGTGGCCAGGGCGATTATGCCCTCGCACCGGCGCGGCACGAGAATCCAACCGAGTTCCTTGAGTCATGGAAAAAGTTCCGGCCCGACTGCGAAATTCATTACACCAGTCTCTCGCCTTATGTGGACGCACTGCTGCCTAGCGTGAAATCTGGCAAGATTGAATTGCCCACCGTCCGCACGGGAACGAGTTATACGTTCGATTCCTTCTGGATTGAAAATCCACGCGTGAAAGAATGGTATCGCCGCGATGAACACGCGCTCCAATCTGCCGAGATGCTGGCGACCATCGCCAGTCTCAATAGCGGCTTCGCGTATCCGGTTGAACAGCTTTATCACGCCTGGCTGCAAATGCTCTTGAACATGGATCGCAACACACTCTGGGGCAGCGCGGGTGGTATGGTGTTCGAGCACGAGACTTCGTGGTGCGCCCAAGATCGTTTTGAATGGGTTGAAAAACAAAGCGCCGCCACGCTCGAAGCTGCTGCGCAAAAACTGGCCGGCGACGGCCAGGCGGTTTCCATTTTCAATCCGGTGAACTGGCAGCGCAAAGACCCGTTGCGCTTAAAGCTGCCGGCGAACACAAGTCTGGCCGGCGCGCAGTGCGAAGCCGCCGGTGACGGAACCATCTTTTGCCAGTTGGAAGTTCCAGCGACGGGCATCATTGGCGAAACATTGAAAACGACTCCCGCTGCCGCGCCCAAGACCATTGAACTGCCGGCCACCATTGAGACCAGGTTTTATTCCGCCAAAATGGATCCCATTACCGGCGCGTTGGTGAGTTTGAAAACCAAGCCGTCCGGCCGCGAAATGCTCGGTGGCCCGGCCAACGTTATTGTGGCTGAAAAGCATCATGTCACCGGCAATTGGGAACCCGGCGACTTTACCGATCCGCGACCGCAGCGTCAACGGTTGGCCACGTCCAGCGATTTCAAGGCAATGTTCACTGCAACTGAAGGCCCGATTGCCATTACGGTGAAAGCAAACAGTGACTTTCTGGGCGGCGGAGTGCTCAAGCGCGTGACAAGATTTTACAAGGATTCTCCGCGCATCGAATTTGAAACCGAGCTGAACGACATTCCCAATCATACCGTGGTCGTAACGGAATTTCCCCTCGCCCAGATGCCGGCGGAAATCCGCCGCAGCATACCGTTTGGTTTCTCGCGTGATGACGGCTCGATTTCCGGGATCGTTCCGGCGATTGGCTGGAGCGATTACACCTCGCCCGGAAAAGGCGGCGTCACACTGCTGGATCGCGGTGTGCCCGGTCGTGAAATCAACACGAACACGCCCATCATTTACCTGCTCAACGCGACCGACAAATACTACGGCTACACCAACGCCTGGTTGAGCGGCAAAGGCAGACATAGCTTTGAATATGCACTCGTGGCCCACGATCAGGAATGGACAAACACGCGTATCCCACAGATAGCTTGGGAATACAACGCTCCTGTTACCGTAGCGATGAATTGTCAGCCAGTGAAAGCGCAGTCATTTTTGCAGACTTCAGCCAACGTAATTGTCGAGGCGATGCGCCGCGACGGTTCCGACATCGAATTGAGGTTGGTAGAAGCGTTCGGACAATCGAGCACGGCTGAGGTGAAATTAAATTTGCCGCACACCAGCGCCGCGTTGACGGATTTGACCGGCGGGCACGTGCAAAAACTGCACGGCGGGCCAGATTACAAGTTTCCGGTGAAGCCGCAGCAGATCGTCACGCTGCGCTTCCACACGTCCGAACCGGTGGCCGAAATCAAACCGCTGATGGCTTGGGATGAACTTGTTCCGGAAGCCAAACGCGCGGCATTGCACGAGTATATGCCGGATAAAAAAGGCCATCCGCCGTTGGGCAAATAAGAAAACCAATGAAGCCATCAAGCTTGGTATTCAATCCAGTCAAGGTATAGGTTGGAGATTCAAATGCCGCCATCAATTCTTTTGCTTGCCAGACGTTGGGCTGGATCTTGCAGAATACTTTTCATGCTGCCCTCTTGATGGACAGACATGATGCGATGGAACAAGGTGCGGCCATCTCCAGCCCCACTTTTGGGTATTGTGGGTCCAGGCAACTGTCCATCTTGACGCCATCTTCCATTGCATTGGGCAAAGGGAAAGCTGGGTAGATCGTGCTCGTCATCCGCTTTCGTTCGTTCCGACTCATTGTCAATGACTCCATGTCCGTCAGGATGGCAGCCGCCATCCTGCTCCAAGAGGGACATTTCCATTTAGTTACAAGGGGGACATTCTCATTAAGTTACGACAAAACCATTGCCGCATTTTAATATTCACCATCGATAGTCTGTAAACGGCGGCTGAAAAGTGCGGCGGGGTCATGTGTGTGACGCGGCGGTTCAAAAGTGCGGCATCTTCATTAACAATGAAGCATGTATCGCAATATGAATGACTGGGCCGAGATTCGCAGAAGAGTGTTGGTGGATG
>CAISYZ010000044.1 GCA_903889895.1 uncultured Verrucomicrobia subdivision 3 bacterium
GAGGAAGCCGTCCGCCTCGCGCGCCTCGCCGTCGCCGCCGGTTTGCCGAAATGGGTGAAGCTCGAAATCCATCCCGACCCGCGCTACCTGCTGCCCGACCCGATTGAGACGTTCAAGGCAGCGGAGATTTTGGTGAAGGAAGGTTTCACCGTGCTGCCCTACATCAACGCCGATCCGGTGCTGGCGAAACATTTGCAGGAAATCGGCTGCGCGACGGTGATGCCGCTCGGTTCGCCCATCGGCTCGAATCGCGGCATCCAGACGCGCGACCAAATCCGCATCATCATCGAACAAGCCACGGTGCCAGTGGTCGTGGACGCCGGCATCGGCGCACCGAGCCACGCGGCGGAGGCGATGGAACTCGGCGCGGACGCCGTGCTCGTGAACACCGCCATTGCCGTGGCGAACGAACCGAACCGCATGGGCATCGCGTTCAAACTGGCCGTGGAAGCCGGACGTGCCGCATTTGAAATCGGCCTCGGCGCGCAATCCGAAACGGCGAGTGCGACGAGTCCGCTGACGGCTTTCTTAAATTGATTTTTTGAGCCACAGATTTTCACTATTGGGCGGGTGATTTACAAAACAAGTAAATCACATTATTATGAACGCCGAAACGATAGTGAAATCGAAAACTCATGCAATTAGCTATATCCGGTTCTCCTCCGCAAAGCAAGGGACGTCAGCCGGAGGGGATTCCCACCGCCGCCAATTGGAGCGGACGCAGGAATACTGCAAGAAAAACAAACTGATCCTCAACGAAACGCGCTACGAAGATTTGGGCGTGTCCGGGTGGACGGGGAATAACATTAAACGCGGGCAGATGGGCGAACTGATTGCGGCGCTCAAGGCGGGCAAAATCGAAACCCAAAAAACGGTGCTCATCCTGGAGAATTTGGATCGTTTTTCACGTTTGCCCCCTCGCGTCGCCTACAACAAGCTCGCCGAAATCATCGAGTTGGGGCTGGATGTCATTACGCTGGAGGATGGGAAAATCCACACCAAAAAAACGGTTGACGATTTTGCCAATTTAATTTGCTCATTCGCCGTGATGCAACGCGCGCATGAAGAGAGCACGCGCAAGAGTGATTTTACGCGGCAGAATTGGGCGCAAAAGCGCAAGCTGGCCATCGCGGGCAAGGAAGTGTTGACGAAGAATTGCCCGTCATGGCTCAAGCTGAAAGAGGACAAAACCGGGTTTGAACCGATCCCGGAACGGGTCAAGCTCGTAAAGCGGATTATCAAACTGGTGAAAGCCGGCAAAGGCAAACGCGAGATTGCCCGGATGCTGGACGCAGAAAAAGTGCCGACATGGTCATGGGCAAAATGTTGGCGTGACAATTACATTTTGGAACTGGTCAAATCGCGCGCACTGCTGGGGGAGCTGCAACTGGAACAACGGAAAGAGCAGCCGGGCGAGATAATCAAAAACTATTATCCAGCCGTGATTGATGAGGCGACGTGGGTGGCGATCCAGCCGAAGAAAATCAAAGTGTTCAATGCCGGGCCGCAATCGGACGCCAACAACCTGTTTACCGGACTGCTGTATGACGGATACCACCCGGACTTCCACATGAAATTTTTCCTGACGAACAAGGAAAAGAATTACGTCTATCTGTCCAGCGACTACGCGACGGTTGATCCGCTTTATTTGGAACGGCAGAAAGCAATCGAAAGAGGCGAGAAGCCAGGACCGCGTCCCCTGTCGGGAACCTCCATCCACTACCAGGAATTTGAAGAACACTTTCTGAAACACTTTTCAGGAATTGATTTACGCGACGCGATCCCGGCGAAACCGGCGGCGGAATCGTCATGGTTGGCATTGCTGGAAGCCGACAAGAAGGAAAATGACACGGCGCTGACGAATCTGATCAAGGCTTTGGAAGGCGGCAAAGAGTCGGCGCTGGTGATGGAGCAGATAACTGCGCGGGAAGCCAAGGCGCGGCGGCTGGTGAAGGCATTGGAGGCGGAAACGCAAAAGGAAAAGCGCGAAAGCTTCGCGGCTGACAGTTTTGAAGAAGAGCAGCAAATCTTGGACGATTTGATGGGTGCGAAAACGCGGGAAGCGCGGCTGGCGGTGCGCGCCCTGCTGCATCGGCTTATCGAACGAATAGACATCTACCCAGCCGGTCTGCTGGACGTGCCAGAGGATTTGAAGGAATACGTCTGGCCGGATCGCAACGGAATGATGTGTTACAGCATCAAAATGGTCGGCAGTTACAAAATTTGGATTTGGTGGGATGGCTGCGAGGTGTGGGACGAAGGCGACGCCAAAATTCCAACGGTGGCGGAATCAATGGCGGAATTTGAAAGGCGCGCGGCTATACGCTGACGGTCAATCCCAAAACGTGCGCTGCGCCGGTTGCGGCGAAAGATTCCAAAGCGCGACGCGGAGCTGGCGGACAAATTTCGTCTGGCCGGCGACGCACTCGGCAAACTTCGCGCCAAAAATTTCGCAAATGATCTCGTCACGCTCCTGTGCCACGCGAAAGCGATGCCGCGCGGCAACCTCGCTAAAATCGGCGAAGCGGACGGCAACGGACAATTCACGCGGGGCAAGTTGATCGCGGCGCAACTGCGCCAAAAGTTTTTTCAACTCGGCCAAACCGAATTGTCGCACCCGCTCATAATCGCGGACATCAAACGGAAAAGTTTTGTTCCGCGAAATCATCGTGCGCGTCCGCACCTCGGCCAAAAGTTTTTCGCTCCATTCGCCATTCGCAAACAGCCACAACTTTTGCCCAAAAATGCCGAACCGCTGCCGCAACAACATCGAAGGCAACCGCGCGACATCGCCGAACGTCACCGCGCCCAAAGCGGCCAACGCCCGCGCGTGGTTCTCGCCGATGCCGGAAAGCTCGCGAACATTCCGCACCGCCAAAAATTCTTTTTCCCTCCCGGCGGCAATTTCCAGGAAGCCAGGTTTCCCGGCGTCCGTCGCCAACTTCGATGCCCAGCGCGAATTTGCCAGCCCGCCCGACAGCGCCAAGCCAACCTCGCGCGAAACTGCCGCGCTCAA
>CAISYZ010000045.1 GCA_903889895.1 uncultured Verrucomicrobia subdivision 3 bacterium
TCACAAACGCAAATTAGCGTTACTACCAACGGCGGTTACTTGCTGCCCGACGCCATTATTGAAGTGCAGCCCGCCGCGAAGGACGGCACGACCAACGGCACGATTGTCTGGCAGTGGCACGTCTGGGATCACCTCGTTCAACAATATGACGCGACCAAGGCCAACTACGGCGTGGTCAGCAATCACGTCGAGCTTATCAACGCCAATAGCGGCCCGCTTCAGCAGTTCTGGAATCACTTCAACGGCATTGATTACAATCCGCAGCTTGACCAAATCCTCATCAGCTCGCGTAATCAGTGCGAGATTTGGGTGATTGACCACAGCACGACCACCGCGCAAGCCGCCGGCCACACTGGTGGTCGTTACGGCAAGGGCGGCGACTTGCTTTATCGCTGGGGCAATCCGGCCGTCAACAACCTCACCGACGCGACGCACAAGGAAATGCTCTGGCAACAGCATTGCGCCATTTGGATTCCGACCAACTACCCCGGTGCGGGTCATATTTTGATTCACGACAACGGCATCAACCGCGCCAATCCAGCTTACACTTCGATTGATGAAATTGTTCCACCCGTGAACGCGAGTGGTTTTTACACCGGCGCGAGCAACGTCTATTTCGGGCCAACAAGTTATTTCTGGCAATACACCAACAATCCCGCGACCAATTTCTACGGGGCGGACATCGGCGGCGTGGAGCGTGAACCGAACGGCGACACGCTCATTACTTTTGGCATTCGCGGCACGCTGTTTGAAGTCACGAGTAACCTACAAACCATCTGGAAATATATCAACCCCGTGACCTCGATGCCGTTGGCCCAAGGCATCACGATTCCATTCGACCCGAATAGCAACACGAATTTCCCGCTGGAAACGCTAAATGAAGTTTTCAAGGTCCACCGCTACGCAACAAATTTTTCCGGTTTCGCCGGCAAGGATTTGACGCCACGCGGCACAATCGAAACCTACACCGGCGCGGCCACCGACACGGTTGGTCTGGGCCTGCCGGACATTTGGGTGCGCGCACATTTTGGCACCCTCTCCGCCGTAACCGCGACGAGTAGCCATTCTGGTAACGGCCTGACGGATATTCAGGAATATCAATACGGCCTTGATCCGAATGTTTGGTCATCCGCCAACAACGGAATTCCCGATGGCTGGGCGATCAAATATGGCTTTGACCCCACGCTCGCCTCCGTCGCGAGCCTCGTCAACTCGAACGGTAACACCACGCTGCAAAACTACACCGCCGACCTTAACCCGACAAATTCGGCCTCCCAACTTGCCTTCGTCAATCTTGGAATTTTCGGGAATGACGTTCGCCTCACCTGGATCGGTGGTTCTGAAGCGTGGCAATACCTGGAATGTTCTCCGTCGCTCTCAGTTCCGCAATGGACCGCCATCTTCACCAACACGCCGCCCACGAGCATCACCAATTCCGTTGTGCATACGGGCGCTGCTGCCGGGACCAATTTGTTTTACCGGATCAACGCTCGCCGCTAATCAATAACATCCAGCCAATGCAAAGATAATTCACGACTTCACGTCCCCTTAAGGTCATTTTTGCCAATGTGAAACCATGAAAGCCTTTACTGAAAGTGTTTTTTCTGTGCTGTTGGCTGCGCTGTCAGCCGCCAGTCTTCGTGCCGCTCCCAACTATACCGTCGTAGATACCGGCCAATCGAAGTGCTACGACAACCGCAACGAAATATTTCCACCAAAACCAGGTCAGCCTTTTTACGGCCAGGACGCGCAGTTTCACAACCATCCTTCCAGTTACACGCTTGGTGCCGACGGCCTGACGGTCCACGATAATATCACCGGCCTGACTTGGCAGCACAGTCCGGACACCGATGGCAATGGCGTGCTCACGCGGCACGACAAGCTGACGTTGAGTCAAGCCCAGGCGCTCCCGGCCAAACTCAACGCCGCCAAATTTGGCGGGTTCGATGACTGGCGACTACCGACAATTAAAGAATTGTATTCGCTATTCGACGCGCGTGGCACCGACCCCAGTGGCTCCGGCGGCAATGACACCTCAAAGCTGACGCCTTTCATTGACACAAACTTTTTCAAGTTTGCCTATGGCGACACGCGCACCGGCGAGCGCGTGATTGATTCGCAGTATGCCTCCAGCACCAAGTATGTCGGCAAAGGGGCGCGCGGATTCGACAAATTGTTTGGTGTCAACTTTGCCGACGGCCGCATCAAGGGTTACGACTTGTTTATGCCGGGCGGCCGCATGGAAAAAACTTTCTTCGTGTTGTGCGTGCGCGGCAATCCGGACTACGGGAAAAATGACTTTCAGGACAACCATGATGGCACCATCACTGACCGAGCGACGGGATTGATGTGGTCAAAGTCGGACAGCGGCCAGGGCATGAACTGGCAGGAAGCACTGGCCTGGGTGCAAAAGAAAAACGCGGAAAAATTTCTTGGCCACGATGATTGGCGGCTGCCCAGCATTAAGGAATTGCAAAGTCTTGTGGACTACACGCGCTCGCCGGAAACGACGCATTCGCCTGCGATGGATCCGCTTTTCCAATGCACCGCGTTTACCAACGAGGCCCGACAAGTTGACTATCCATTCTACTGGTCGGCGACGACGCACGCCGGTTTCATGGGCGGAGGTGCGGCGATGTATGTAGCCTTTGGTCGCGCGGCGGGTTGGATGTCGGCGCGGGCGATGGCGGGCGGACCACCTGAACGACGCGATGGTTTTGGTCCCGGCGAAGGCGGGCCGCCGGGTGCCGGTCCGCAGGATGCCAATTCTGGTGAATACCACTATGTTGACGTTCACGGCACCGGTGCCCAGCGCAGCGACCCAAAGGCCGGCAATCCCGCCATGTTCCCACATGGTCGCGGCCCGCAGGGGGATGTCATCCGCATCTACAACCACGTTCGCCTCGTGCGCAACTGACATTAATACATTTTAATGAAAAGTTGTGAAGACGCTTAATCTCGGTGGTGTCTGCTAGAAATATGAAATTGAACATTCATTTTGGCGCAGTGCTGGGAGGCATTTTATTCTCTGCGGCAAATTTTCATGTGTTAGCCGGTCCGCCGGAAAACTTGGCGCTTATCCCGGCTGGCAAGTTCGAAATGGGCGATCACTACGGTTACCGCGATGAGAAACACGAGAGCCATGAAGTGCCGATTCATCCGGTGTCTTTGGATGCGTATTATATCGGCATCTACGATGTGACGACGCGCGAGTATTGCGAATTTCTGAACTCCGCGCTCGCACAGAAATCCATCGAAGTCCGCAATGGCGGCGTGCATCTCGTCGGCGGACAGGATTTGTTGTGCGACACACGCGGATCCTCGCAATATTCTCGGATTGGGTGGGACGGGAAAAGTTTTACCGTGCTCGACCAAAAGGAGGATCATCCGATGGTCTGCGTTCGGTGGCACGGTGCGGCGGCTTATTGCAACTGGTTGAGCGCGCAGAACAATTCTCCGCTGTGTTACAACCCGACGACGTGGGAGTGCGATTACAACAAGAGCGGTTTCCGTTTGCCGACCGAGGCGGAATGGGAATATGCCGCGCGCGGCGGGCGGACGAATCCTTATTGCAATTATCCGTGGGGAAATGATTCCGATCCGAAGAAAGCCAACGTGCCGCAATCGGACAATCCGTTCCGCTCCGGCCCGATGCCGTGGACGACGCCGGTCGGTTTTTTCAACGGCAAGTTGCAGCGCAAAGCCGATTTCAACTGGCCGGGCGCGGCAGAGTCATACCAGACGGCGGACAGCGCGAACGGCTTCGGTCTTTACGACATGGCTGGCAACGTCTGGCAATGGTGCAATGACTGGTATGCCCACAATTACTATGCCTTCAGCCCGACCAATAATCCCGTTGGTCCCGCGCAAGGCAACCAGTTGCCCGACGGCAAACCTTATCACTCCATGCGCGGCAGCAGTTGGTATAACGGCGATTACATGCGTGCCCGTATTTCCAATCACGTCCCTTCGTATTTTCGCGGCCCCGATCCCGCCACCGGGAGCAGCGACCCCGACGGTCCTTGGTTTCATTACGGTTTTCGCGTCGTCCGTCCTGTGGATGCCGAGCAGCGCCCGCTCATCAAACCGATTCAGATACCGCTCGAAAACCGGCGTCCCGGTCCGCGCGGCAACCGGCCAGCTCGCGATTCCAATCAGTCGCCATCTCCCGACCAACAGCGCCCAGAACGCAGCGATGCTCCGCGCGCCGAGCGCACGGAATCGAGCACGGCGATTCACAAGTCAAGCGGTTCATTTGTCCTGCGCAGTTCGGCGGTGAAGGACGACGGGGTTTTGCCGAAGGAATACACCGGCGATGGCGACAGCATTTCGCCGCCGCTCGAATGGAGCGGCGCGCCGCCCGAAACCAAAAGTTATGCGGTCATCATGCACCACAACGCGCCCGACATGTTGAAGTGGTATTGGGTGCTCTACAACATCCCGACCGATGTGACGAACCTGCCGAAGAACGTGAAGAGCATCGGCACGGTCGGCAACAACAGCGTCAACAATCGCGGTGGTTACGCGCCGCCTCACTCGAAAGGACCGGGCGCGAAGACCTACATCCTGATGGTCTATGCGCTCTCGGCACCGCCGCAGATCACTGTTTCTCCATCCGAGGTCAGTCGTGATGTTTTACTCGCCGCGATGAAGGATAAAATTCTGGCGAGCGCGGAATTGGATGTCACCTACACGCGCAGCGGCAATGTTCAAGACGGCGGCGACAACCCGGAACCCGGACAAGAGCGACGACCGCCGAGCGATCCCAACCAACCGAACAATGATCGTCGTCCACCGCCATCGAATCAATGAAATACGGAGAATGACCATGAAAACAAACTGTCAAAAACTTCACCGATCCACCGCGAGCGCTTTGTTCATCCTGCTGGCGTGTGGTCTGACTTTGCAGGCTTTCGCTCAGGACAATCGTCCGCCGCGTCCGGGAGGATCAGGTCCGGGCCGCGAAGTCGGTGGCGGGCGGCGCGAGATGCCGGAAAACAAAATTCCGACCTCGCCAAATCCCGGTCAGACTGTCGGCCTGTATCTCAACACCTCGAACGCCTGTCCCGGTTACACGCTGATGGCGCCGAAGCACAACACCGTCACCTACCTGCTTGATAACGAAGGCCGTTATGTTCACCAATGGAAGAGCGAATACGAGCCGGGACAAACCGCCTATCTGCTGCCCAACGGTCATTTGTTGCGGGCTGGAATGCTCCGGGTGCAGGGCGGCACCGGCGGCGGCGAAGGCGGGCGCATTGAGGAATTCGACTGGGACGGCAATTTGATTTGGGGGTTCAACCACGCCACGCGTGAATACCAGTTGCACCACGACATAAAGCCGATGCCGAATGGTCACGTGCTTGCACTCATGGTCGAACGCAAAACGCGCGAACAGGCGATGGCTGTTGGTTTCAATGAAAGTCAGATGCGTGATGAATATCTCGTGCCCGATGCTGTCGTCGAAATTGAGCCGGTCTATCCGAACGGCGGCAGGATTGTTTGGGAGTGGCACGTCTGGGATCATCTCATCCAAAACTCCGACCAATCCAAACCCAGCTACGGCGAACCCGCTGCGCATCCCGAACTGGTGGATGTCGCCTGCAACGGCCGCGCCACGCCTGCATTTTGGAATCACATGAATTCACTTGATTACAACGCGAAGCTCGACCAGATCGTGCTCAGCGCCCGTGGTTGCAACGAAATTTGGATTATTGATCACAGCACCACGGCGATAGAAGCTGCCGGCCACGCCGGAGGCAAGCAAGGCAAAGGCGGCGACCTCATTTATCGTTGGGGCAATCCCGCCGCCTACGGCCGCGGCACGATGAGCGACAAACAACTTATTCAGCAACACGACGCGGAATGGATTCCCGACGGCAGTCCCGGCGCCGGACACATGACGATTTTCAACAACGGCTACGATCGCGGTTGGTCGAGTATCGAAGAAATCGTGCTGCCGATGGATGCCGCTGGTCATTACCTTCTCGAACCCGGCAAAGCCTACGGCCCGGCCAAACCGGTCTGGCACTATGAAGCGAAAAATCGCGCCGACTTTTTCTCGTCGGAAATTTCCGGCGCGCAACGCCTGCCCAACGGCAACACGCTCATCTGCGCCGGTATTGTGGGCAACCTATTCGAAATCACCCCGACCGGCGAGATGGTCTGGCAATACGTCAACCCGATGGTTCGCGGCGGTATTCTGGCGCAGGGCGAAAATCCCGGCAAAGATATGCGCGGCCATCTGTGGAACGCCGTCTTCAAGGTCCACCGCTACGCGCCCGACTATTCCGGCCTTGCCGGCCGCGACCTCACACCGAAAGGTGTCATCGAATTACCCGCCGCGATGAAAGGCAAGACCGGGCTTGAAAACATGACCGAATCGCAACGTCCCGACCGTGGTCCCGGCGGCGGAGGCCGAAACAGCGGCGGCAATCGCGATAACCGTCCACCGCCCAACCAATGAGAAGCGAGCCGTGAAAGGCATACTCATCATCTTCGCGATGCTCGCCGGTAGCGTTGCCTTCGCACTTGACTTCAATTCTCCGCTGGAGAAACTTGCCGGCGACTACCAGTTTACCGAAGGCCCAGTCTGGATCGCCGCGAAAAACGAATTGCTCTTTAGCGACATTCCGGCCAACCGCATCATCCGCTTCCAAGACGGCAAGTTTGAAACCTTCCGCACACCTAGCCATAACTCCAACGGCTTGACGCTCGACAAACAAGGCCGCCTCATCGCTTGCGAACACGGCTCGCGCAGCGTTACGCGAACAGAAGCTGA
>CAISYZ010000046.1 GCA_903889895.1 uncultured Verrucomicrobia subdivision 3 bacterium
GGTAATCCTACGATGACAACGAGAGTTTCCCCATAGCCGCAATTAACCTCAACCTCAACGGCGTAGGCGTCTATGCCGTTCAAGGCAGCGGAGCAGACACGAGCGAGCATTGCGAATTTTTGCGCCAGCCCGCATCAAAAGCAACCGGGATTTTCAGCGTCGCGAATTTGTCGTTACAACCATTCTCCCCACTAAAAAAGATCTGTTGACATAAACAGGCGGATTTGATATACATTTATGACGTTGTGGCCTCCCGCCCCCGCGATTTCCAACGCGCGCTTCACGTTCTCCTGGCCTTTGACTTCGGAAAAATCATTTTCCTCGTTGAGTTCGTGCGCGAAAAGTTTTTCCAAATTCACTTTTGTCGGCGCGATGCGGATTTCGCCCTCGAGAAACTGCGCGGCCTCGCGGAGATTTTGCACGGGAATGACGTTCAATCCGTCAACCACGGCGGCCTCGGCGGCATTTTCAGCGGGAACGAGCACGCCAGTTTTTCCATCCGCCTTCGCCTTGAGTGCAATCGGCAAAACTCCTTTGCACGTCCGCACGCCGCCGGTCAACGCGAGTTCGCCGACGATGACAAAATTGTCGAGCTGGTCGGTCTCGATTTGTTCGCTCGCGGCCAACATGCCAATCGCAATCGGCAGGTCGAAGCTCGGTCCTTCTTTTTTCACGTCGGCGGGTGCGAGATTGATGGTCGTCTTGCCCATCGGAAATTTGTAGCCGGAATTGGCGAGCGCGGTGGAAACGCGGTCCTTGGATTCCTTGACCGCCGCGTCGGGCAGGCCGACGAGCGCGATGAACGTCTCGCCGTAGCCGCAGTTGACCTCAACCTCGACAGCATAGGCGTCTATGCCGTTGACGGCCGCCGAACAGACGCGTGAGAGCATGGCAGATGTTTTCCGAACGGCCGGCGAACTTCAACCGGATTTTTTAGGCGGGGAAAATGGCAATTTTTGTGCGGCGGACGCGGCGGGGTTGCGTCATAATGCCAAGTAGCGATAAGAAAGAATATTATTTGCCATGCATGAATTCGGCATCATGGAAGCCGCGCTGGAAACTGCCGCGCAAAAAACGCGCGCGGCCGGCGCGACGCAAATTCACCGACTGAAACTACGCGTCGGCAAACTTTCTGGCGTGGTGCCGGAGGCGCTACAGTTCGCGTTTGATGCGCTGAAGGACAAGTCGCTTGCGGCACAAGCCGTTTTGGAAATCGAGGAAGTGCCCGCCGTCTGCTGGTGCGCGGATTGCGCGGCGGAATTTGAAACGGCGGATTTGAAATACGAATGTCCGCGCTGCCACCAGCCCAGCGGCGATTTGCGGCGCGGCAAGCAAATGGAACTGGCGTCGCTGGAAATCTCTTAAATAAAAAATTATGTGCCAAGAATGCGGCTGCTCCCAACCCGGTCCCTACCAAGTCGGCGACCGGAAAATTGATGCCCACACCCACACGCTGCCGGACGGCACGGTCATCACGCATTCGCATCACGACCACGGACCTTCGCACGCGCACGGACACGAACATCACCACCATGGCCACGCGCACCATATTTTGAATTTGAACACCGGCATCTTGAACGCCAACGACCGCGCGGCGGAACAAAATCGTGGCGCATTCAAAGCCTTGAATTTGTTGGTGCTGAACGTCGTCTCCTCGCCGGGCGCAGGCAAAACAACTTTGCTTACAAAGACCCTCAACGAATTGAAAGGCCGCTTGCGCTGCGCCGTCATCGTGGGCGATCTTGCGACGGACAACGACGCCGCGCGGCTGCGCACCACCGGCGCGCCCGTCGTGCAAATCGCCACCGGCACGCTCTGCCATCTCGAAGCCGGCATGGTGGCCGAGGCGGTGAAGCAGCTCGATTTGCGCGCGCTGGATTTGCTCATCATCGAAAACGTCGGCAATCTCGTCTGCCCCGCGTCGTTTGATTTGGGCGAAGCCGTGCGTGTGGTGCTGCATTCCGTGACGGAAGGCGAAGACAAGCCGTTGAAATATCCGCCGATGTTCCATTCCGCCGACGTGGTGGGGGTGACCAAAACCGACATGGCTACGGCGGCGGATTTCGACCGGGAACTGGCGTTGAAAAACATCCGGCAAGCGAGTCCGCGCGCGAAGATTTTTGAATTCTCCGCCCGCACCGGCGACGGCATTCAGGCGTGGTGCGCTTATCTGGTCGCGCTGAAAACAGCCGGTCGCTAACGCGGATTCAGGCGCTAGCCGGCTGGTTTTTCTGCCAGTCGCGGAGACAGCCAGCCGCCTTTTCAGCCTCGGCATCGAGGTTTTGCAAAACCTCCGCCGTGCGGGGCGCATCTTCCGCGCCGGCGGCCTGCTCGATGGCCTGAAAAATTTCCGACAGCGGCAGACAGCCGAAGAGTGCAAATAAGCCCTTGAGCGAATGCGCGCCGCGCTTGAGTTCCGGCCACTGGGCGGCCGCGTGCAAGCGGTGGATTTCCTTGAGCCGGTCCGGCAGCTCGTTCAAAAAATCGCCCACCATTTCGCAGACGGCGGCGCGGTCCAACTCGTTGCAAAGCTGCTCCAGCTTGTCCGGATTGAAGTTATCACCGCCGGCCGGATTTTCCGGGCAGGCGACGAGCAGGGCCTGATAAAGCTGCTGCGCGGTGAATGGCTTGGCCAGATAATCATCCATGCCGGCGGCCAGACAGCGTTCGCGTTCGCCAACCAAAGCATTGGCGGTGATGGCGATGATGCGGACGTGCGCAGTCGGTTTGCGCTCAACCTCAAGGTGCCGGATGGCGGCGGTGGCCTCGTGGCCGTCAAGTTCCGGCATGTTGCAATCCATCAAAACGGCGTCGTAACTGCCGGCCTGAAATTTTTCGACGGCTTCGCGGCCATTTTCCGCCCAGTCGGCGCGGGCCCCAAAACTGTCGAGCATGAGCTGCCAGAGCTTGCGGTTAAACGGATGATCCTCGGCGGCCAGGATGCGCAAATTGGAAATCGGCGTGCGCTTGATGGCGGGCGGGCGGCGGAAAATCTCGGTGTCGCCGGGCAGATGAACCGGCCGCAAGGTTTCCGGCTTGTTGCCGGCAATCAAATCCACAAACGCATCGAACAAGGTCAGTTCGCGCACTGGCTTGAGCAACACACACGCGAACTGGGCCAGGTCATTCTGGTCGCCACCGAGCACGGAAGTCGGCCCGGCCAGCAAGACGCATTGAACATGGTCCTTACTTTCCGCGAATTGTTGGCGCAGCTTGGCCCCACCCTGCTCAACCATTTCGTCATCGCAAAGAACAATCGGCATCACGCAGGCGCGGAGTTCGTGCTGGAGGATGCGCCGCAATTCATCGCTGGTGGCGACTTCGCGGCAGTCCATGCCCCAGCCGCGCAGCCGTTCGGCCAGTGATTCGCGCAGGCTGGCGTTGGGCGCGGCGATAAAAACCTGCGCAAAAACGAGGCCGGGATAACTACGTTCCAGCGCCGGCTGCGGCGGCACGGCAAATGGCAGTTCAAACCAAAACGTCGATCCCACACCCGCCGCGCTGTGCACGCCGATGCGCCCGCCCATCAGCTCGATGATTTTGCGCGAGATGGCGAGGCCGAGGCCGGTGCCGCCAAATTTCCGTGATGAGGAAGTGTC
Source organism: uncultured Verrucomicrobia subdivision 3 bacterium (assembly GCA_903889895.1). Classification (GTDB taxonomy): domain Bacteria; phylum Verrucomicrobiota; class Verrucomicrobiia; order Limisphaerales; family UBA11358; genus UBA11358. Next base: position 3,600 of record CAISYZ010000046.1, read on the forward strand.
CGCCTGCATGAACGGCTGGAATAATTTCTGCGTCTGCTCGGGCGTCAGGCCGATGCCGGTGTCGCTGATTTCAAACCGCAGCCGGATTTCGCCGCGCGCATGCACCAGCGGCTGGATGCGGACGATGACTTCGCCGCGGTCGGTGAATTTGATGCCGTTGCCCACCAGATTCAGCAGGACCTGGCGCAGCCGGATGGCATCGCCCGTGAGCTGGTGCGGCACGTCGCGGCGCACGACGGCGGCAAGGTTGATTTTTTTCCCCGGCTCGCGCGTCGAGGCGTTTTCCAGCACGCCGTCCACGATTTCGCGGAGTGAAAAATTTTCCTGCGCGATGGTCATCTTGCCGGCCTCGATCTTGGAAAAATCCAGCACGTCGTTGATGACGTGGAGCAGGGCATTGGCGCTCTCGGTGGCCGCCTTGGCGAAACCTTTTTGCCGCGCATCCAGCGATGACTGCGCCAGCAACTCCACCATGCCGAGAATGCCGCTCAATGGCGTGCGGATCTCGTGGCTCATGTTCGCCAGAAATTCGCTCTTGGCCGCGTTGGCGCGGTTGGCCTGGTCGGCGGCGGCGTTGGCCTCCTTGGCGGCGTTGCGAAGCTGGAAGTTCATCGCCTCCAGCGAAGCCTTGGCCTCCTGCACGGCCAGTTCGGCCTGCTTGCGCGAGGTGATGTTCTGGATGACGGCCTGATATTCAAAACCGTTGCCGCCGTCGCGCGCGAACCGGCGGAGGTTGAACTGCTGCCACTCCATACGGTCATCGGCAGCCTTGGCGCGACGGTCAAACGTCCAGACCGGCACGTCCTCCGAAATCGTCAGCAGCTTTTCCCGCAGTGCCGTGGCTTCAACCGGCGTGAGCTTCTGGAAAAAATTTGTGCCGAGCAACTGCGCCTCGGTCTGGCCGTAAAATTCACAGAAGGCCAGATTGACAAAGGTGATTTCGCCTTCCGGCAAAAAGCGGCAAATCAGTTCCGACTGGCCGGTGACCACGGTGCGCAGCCGTTTTTCATTTTCCGCGAGGTTGATTTCCGCGCGACGGCGACCGGCGACGGCGGCGGCGAGCAGCAAGTTGGCCACCGCGAGAATACAAATGTAATTGCCGATGGACTGGAGCGTGTCCGGATCATTTTCCGCCAGCCCGTGCTTCTGGAACAAAATGTAAAAAACCTGCGCCGTCACCACCAGCGTGCCGGTGGCCGCGCCACGCGGGCCGAACCGGAACGTGCCCCACAGCAAAAACGGCACCGGCAGATACGCCAGCGGATAATTGTGGATGCCGTAAAAAAACCAGACCGCAATGGCAATCAGCGTGCTCGTCGCCAGCCCCACCACGCACAGCGCCCCTTCAAGGGCTTGCCGCAAATCCAAGCGCCAGAGCGAAGGCGCAGACCACACGATGAAAACCGGCGCCAGCACCAGCAAAGCCAGCGCATTGGGCATGCACCACAACAGGAGGTTCGGCAATAGCAGGCCCCAGGAAATTTTTTGCGCCAGCGCCAGCCCGGTGACATTGAGCGTGGCATTGAGCACCGCCACGAGGCCGCCCGCCACCAAAACATAGGCGGTCACGCCGCGCACACGCTCGAAGGCGTTTTCAAATTTAAAAAATCGTCGGAACAAAAAGCTGCACAGCAGCGCGGCGAGGGTGCTACCCATTGCCGTCGCGGCAATAAAATATCCCGGCGGCACACCGCCGACATACAGGAACAGACCCACACCAAACGCAGTCACCGGCCAGAAACGGCAGCCAGCCTGCATCGTCAGTGCCAACGCCAGCCCGGCCACCGGCCAGAAGAGATTGACCTGATCGTAGGGCAGCAGGGATTTTTTGAGCAGCAGTCCGCCGGAAAAACAAAACGTCAAAAAGGCCACCAGGCGGATTATCGTCGGTATGACTGGGGATGGTTGTTTTTGACTCACACCGGTTTCACTTGTAACAACAATGTGACAACCAAGCTAGCAATAAGTCTCCTGCGCCCGGTCCGCTGAAAAATCCGGCCCAGTCCAGCGGTGGCCGTTGAAAAAAGTGCGGAGTCCGCGAAAAAAAAGTTGCCAAAGCCGTTCCCGCCAGCAAGCTTGTGGCAAAGGATTCGGTCCAGCGGACTGAAAACACCCGTTTTGCCATGAACAGCCAACTGCCTGCGCACCTTATTGCCCACATCAATGTGAAACTCGCTCTCATCGGCTGCCCGCCGGTGCCGATGCAGGGAAACTCGGAGTTCGCCGAAATCACCGCCGCCATGGCCGCGCAATCGCGCGAGAAGGATCGCCTGCTCGGCCAGCACCTCTGCCCTGCCGACCAGCGCATCCAGACATTTCTCTACGATTATTTGCAGGACGTGCCGGTGCCGAAACTGCCCGCGCGCACGTTCACCCTCGACCGCGCCGGACTCGCACGCGTGCTCTCGCTGCCGGTGGATCGCGATGATTTTGCGTCGGACATCATCAATTCTTACCGCGTCAAACAAGGCGTTTTGCACAATCCGAAAAGCGACCGCCGCACGACGGCGGGAATTTTCCACGTCACCGAAGGCGGTTTGCCGATTCCCGACGACAAGCTCAGCGTGCCGAAAATCACGTTCGCGAAAATCCTCCAGCTCGCGCTCACGCCGCCGCCGGAACTTTTAAAACTGCCGTTCACTTCCACACAGCCGCAGCCGGCGGAATGTTTTGTTACGCTGTTACTGCGCCCGCTCGTTTGTCCCGAAGTTCCCGGCTTCACGAAAATGAAAACGATGGAAGTGCGTTTCTTCGTGCCGGGCAACCTCGTCAGCAATCTTGATTTCGTCGAGGCGATTTTTGAAAACGGCGGCGACCCGCTGCTGCCCGAGAATGATTCCGCGCTCGACAGCGAACATTGGAGCGGCCACACCGGCTGCGTCATCCTGGCGCCGCATCTAATCAAGGTGACAAAAAAATCCGTCGGCCTGCCACACTTCGACCAGGCCACCGAACGCCAGCGCCGTGACGGGATGTGCTGGAAAACTGAGGACGAGCTTTACAACGGCGGCAACGCGTTCAAGCTGACCTGCCGTGACGAATCCGGCGTCATCGTCACCATCATCGCCGACAACTATTTCGGCTATTGCAAAAAAGAGGTGAAGACGCAGTTGAGCTTTGCTGCGAATTTGTTCGGCCTTGCGGAAGAGGAACACGCGGGCGGCGCGCTGGTGTTTCCGAGTTACGATTTGGGTGAGGCGTTTGACGGCGACATTCTGTCGCGGCGGCTGCCGCACTCGTTTGTCGAAATGACAAAAATGTTTTCCGACATCATGGAGGTGAAGCCGGAAGGCTATGCGGTGGACAAAAAATTTCCGGAAATCGTTTACGTGCCCGCGTCGGCGAAATTTGATTTGCACAGCCAGACGATTTCCTGGCTGAACCCGGTTTCCGGCGAGCAAAATATCCGCTTGTCGCCGGATAAAACCTACGTCCGTCCGTCCGGCTACAAAATCAAAATGGAAAAACCGCCCGGCCACGGCCGTCAATGGCGGCTGGTCGGCACGGTGGCCGAAGGCACATTCTGCCACAAGCCCTGCACAGTTTCCGGCGGTGGCAAATCGGAAATTTCCAAGCCCATCACCGACGCGATTCTCACCGGCCCGGTGTTCGTTGCGGATTTGAAAGAGGATTTCGACCGTGTGGCCAAGCTCATCAACCGCGATTATTCCGACCGTTTCGCCGATAAGACGCGCGTGGACAAGCGCTCCGTGCTTTCATCCGACCGCTCGCTTGGCTCGGTCATCAAGCTGCTCACCCCGGACGAACATGATTACACGCCGGAATACAACGCGTGGCTCAACTCCGTGCCGCAGCACGTCAAGGAGCTTGTCTTCGTGGTGAAACGCTATTGCAAGCCGGAGTGGAACGGCCGTTGGCGCGAGCATTTCAGCGTGGACATCATCAACGGCACGCCGGGCAACGAGCTCAAATGCGACGGCCGCAAGCTCGTCACGACGTGCCTACGCGTCGGCTTCGACGACGAAGGCGCGTGGCGCACGTTCGGCCTGCGGAAGGATTTTCATCCGGCAGTGAAAGTCCAGATGGAGGATGACATCACCGCCTCAACGGTCGTTCCCGCCGGCTTGCTGGAAAATCTGCCGGAAGGCACGGACAAAAAACTGTCGCTCAAGTTCGCGCAAAACTGTGAACAGCGATTGTTTCAGCGTCCCGACGACGCGATTCATCGCGGCTACGACAAACAGGCCGAAATTGATTTCGTGCAAACGGAAAATTTCTTTTCCAACTACCAGGCGCTTACGCCGGCCGATGCGAAGGCCATGCTCGCCGACGCGCTGGGATTTTTCCAGTTCACCGAGCCGATGCAGAAGTTCATCCGCGAAGTTGCTGAAACCGGCCGGCCCGATTATTTTGTCTGCACCGCCGAACCGCGCCTCGTGGACGGCAAGCCGACGAAAAATCCGCGTTATCTGCAAAGGCGGCCCGACCTCGTTCGCGCAAGCGAAACCTATCTTGCGGAAATCGCCGCACGCCTGCGCCGCCGCGTGCCGATGAGCCAACCATTGCACACGCCAGTAACTGCAGTGTTGCCAGGTCGTCGCAACAATCCGCCGGACAGCGGCGTCCGTCCGCTGGCGTGCTACAACCCGGTGCATTACATGGAACTGCCAGAATTTTTCATGGAAGTGATTTGCAGCATGACCGGCAAATCGCCGTCCACCACCGGCGCGGGTTCCGAGGGCGCACTGACCAAAGGGCCGTTCAATGCGCTGCCTCCAATCATGGATTTGAATAATGCACTGGTGTCATTCATCGTCACCGGCCACAACGCATTTGTCACCGCCGCCGGTTACGTCGGCCCACAATTGCGCGTGGATCACGACGTGAGTTTAATCGTGCCGGAAGTCTGGTCGCGCATGAGCGCCGAGGAACGCGACCCAAAATTTCTGATCGCCAACCGCCTCCTCGAAAAATGCGCGGACTTCGAACACAACGGCAAAAAAATCCTCGCGAGCCGGCTCGGCTGGCGCATCAACGCGCGGTTCGTCCACGCGTTTTTCGGCCGGGTGTTCAACCATCCGCACGCGGTCTTCACCGAGGCGATGCTGAAGCCGGAGTTGCAGAGCAAAGAAATTTTTGCGGACGGCATGGAGAACATCATCGCCACGCAGAAACGCGTTGCAAAAATGTATTTCGACGACGGCAGCATCGCGCAGGCGTGCCCGCCGCTGAAGGCGTTGCTGCACATCATGCAGAACGATGAAGGCGACGGCAAAGGTTTGGAAGATGTCGAATTTCGGAAATTATTCTCGCGTGAAAATCTGCTGACGAGCGACTGGTATGCGGCGCGGCTGAAGGCGAAGCAGAAGGTCGACCGCGCACTCTGGCGGCGGCATGTGGATTATCTCAACGGCTTTTTACGCCGGCCCAATTACACTGACGTTGCGGACAACTTGCGCATTGCCGACCGTCTGACGGCTGCCCGGAAAATGCTGGAGCAAATTGATTCGCCGGAACATCTAAAGAAGCTTGCCGGAACACTTGGCGCAGAACCGGTGGACAATTATACGGGCGCTGTTTAATTGCCATGAGCCAGTTGGGCAATCGTCCGTAAGCCGTTGCTGATTTTCGAGTTTGTTTCAACTCGTCAGGATAGCAGCTTCGCCAAATCAGTTGATTTGCTCGGCGACCCGGTATTTGAACATTCGCTTTTTCATCCAGCGCACTGCGAGCAAATCGTAAAATGACGCAAAAAGCCGGTTCCACACGCCATAATTGCTTTTGCCGGCAAAACGTGGATTGTTGCTGACCTCGATTTCCGTGACCGTGTGGCCTTCGATTTTAAAAAGCGTCGGCAGAAAGCGGTGCATGCCCTTAAAAAATTTTAGATTCTCAATGCACTCGCGCTTGAACGCACGGTAGGTGCAGCCGGCATCGGAAATTTGCTCACCAGACAATTTGTTCCGCACAGCATTTGCGATGCGTGACGACGCCACGCGGATGAAATGATCTCCTTCGCCGCGCACTTTCACGCGAGTGCCGCAGACACAATCATAGTTCTTCAAAGCTTCCAAAAATTTTGGCAGATCATTTGGGTCGTTCTGCAAATCTGCATCCAGCGTGAATAAATATTTTCCACGAGCGGCTTTGAGGCCGGCAAAGCTCGCCGCACTCTCGCCGCAGTTGAAAGCAAATTTTTGCACACGGATGTGGGAATCTTCCCTCGCAAGTTCCTTTAAAATTTCCCACGACTTGTCCTTGCTACAATCGTCGGTGATGACGACTTCGTAGGAAATTTTTAACGGCTCAACTGCTAAACGGATGACTTTCACAAGTTCACGCAGATTGCCTTCCTCGTTGAAGCATGGAATGACAAGACTGATTTCGGGATTATCAACATTCATCGGCCAAATATAAAAGCATGAATCTTCGAATCTGGCACGAACTTCTTTCAATCTCCACTCTCTTAAATTAATTTATTTAATTAACCTTATCAAATTTCTAATATATATGTGCCAGATTAATACTCTCAATGCAGAATCCTGCAATTTAGCTACCAGCCTTTGGCAAGATTCACCAACAGGTCTTGCACAAATTTTTTTATGATTCCAAATGACCAGCTTAAGGAACAGCCAGCTTTTCACTGCGGCTGCCCTGCATTGATCCAGCAAGAATGAACGCAATGCCATTTATTTGGCCAGCTCCTGTAATATTCTTCACATTATCCGATGAAGCCTCAGTATAACCCCCAGTGATAAGAGATGTGTCCTTGATTTTAACCATATCCAGCCCCTGAAGAGAAAAATTTAATTGCCCACCACCGGGGATAAATGTGTCGTCAAAAGTAAGTTGAACAATCGTCAGGTCAGTGATTTTTGGACTTGCCAAGCCAGTGGTATCATTAATTTTTCCACTTAAAACTTCATTTGTTCCCACTACTGTCCGGTTAAGGTTTTGCTGACAACGATTTCATTTCGGTAAAATCTGGCTATTCTCGCTGTCCGGTCATTTTTCGATTTCAATTCTGCGACGCTTCCTTGAGGGTGGTTCCCCGCATTCCTGCGGTATTCACC
>CAISYZ010000047.1 GCA_903889895.1 uncultured Verrucomicrobia subdivision 3 bacterium
ACCACATCCAGTTTAATTCCCGCCGGGATGGATGCTTTGAGCGATGGCAGCTCGGCTTTCACCCGGTCCACGGTGTCAATGATGTTCGCGCCGGGTTGCCGCAGAATGATGAGCGGGATGGCCGGCTTGCCGTTCAGATAGCCCGCCGCGCGGACATTTTCCACGCTGTCCTGCACATTGGCCACGTCGGCGAGCCGGATGGCCGCGCCGTTGCGATATGCGACGGTCAAATTTTTGTAATCGTCGGCCTTGAGCAACTGGTCGTTCGCGAGAATATCCAGCGTCGTCTGGCCATCGGCGAGCTGGCCTTTCGCGAGGTTCGCGTTTTGCTGCGCCAGCATTGTGCTGACATCGGCGAGGCTCAAGCCGAAGCTGTTCAGCAAAGTCGGATTCACATCCACGCGCACCGCCGGCAGCGCGCCGCCGCCGATGTTGACCGAGCCGACGCCCTCAATTTGCAGCAGCTTTTGCTGAATGATCGTCGAGGCCGCGTCGTAAAGCTGGCCGCGGTCGTAAATGTCCGAGGTCAGCGCGAGAATCAGAATCGGCGCGTCGGCGGGATTCACTTTGCGATACGTCGGATTGCTCGGCAAATTCGCCGGCAGATTCGCGCGAGCGGCATTGATCGCAGCTTGGACATCGCGGGCTGCGCCGTTGATGTCGCGGTTCAGATCGAATTGCAGCGTGATCGAACTTGAGCCGAGCGTGCTCGAAGAAGTCATTTCGTTCACGCCGGCAATGTGGCCGAGCTGGCGCTCAAGCGGCGCGGCGACGGACGACGCCATGATTTCCGGACTCGCGCCCGGCAGTGACGCGCCGACGCTGATGGTCGGAAAATCCACCTGCGGCAGCGGCGCGACGGGCAGTTGCAAATACGCCACCGCGCCAGCCAGCGCAATCGCCGCCGTCAGCAGCGCCGTGCCGACCGGACGGCGAATGAATGGCGCGGAAATGTTCATTCAATTTCAGCGGGAACAATTCCCTCGTTTTTAACCGTCGCGTCGGAACGCGAAAATTTCTTGGCGAGCCGGCCAAACCACAAATAAATCACCGGCGTCGTGTAAAGCGTCAGCACCTGGCTCACGATCAATCCGCCGACGATGGCGATGCCGAGCGGCTTGCGCAATTCGGAGCCGACGCCGTTGCCAAACGCCAGCGGCAGGCCGCCGAACAGCGCGGCAAACGTCGTCATTAAAATTGGCCGGAAGCGCAGCAGGCAGGCTTGATAAATGGCTTCTTGCGGCGGACGATTTTCCTTTCGTTCCAAATCGAGCGCAAAATCAATCATCATGATTGCGTTCTTTTGCACGATGCCAATGAGCAAAATAATGCCGATCAACGCGACCACGCCGAGTTCGGTTCCCGTGGCCAACAGCGCGAGAATTGCACCCGCACCAGCTGATGGCAGCGTCGAAAGAATCGTGATCGGATGAATGTAACTTTCGTAAAGCACGCCGAGGATGATATACACCGTGATGATCGCCGCGAGAATCAGCCACGGCTCGTTCGCGAGCGACGCGATGAACGCCTGCGCCGTGCCTTGAAACGAAGCCTGCACGCTCAACGGCATGTTCAATTCTTTTTGCGCGGCTTCGATGGCTTTCGTTGCTTCGCCGAGCGCTGCGCCGGGCGCGAGGTTGAACGAGATCGTCACTGCCGGGAATTGTCCCTGATGATTGATTGCGAGCGGCGCGACGCCGGATTCAAAATGCGAAAACGCACTCAACGGCACCGCGCCGCCGGAAGTCGAGAGCACGTAAATGTCATTCAGCTTCGACGGATTGCGCTGAAAATCCGGCAGCGCCTCCAAAATGACGTGATACTGGTTGAGCTGCGTGAACAGCGTGGAAATCTGCCGCTGTCCGAACGCGTCGTAGAGCGCGTTGTCAATCGCCGACGGCGTGATGCCGAGCCGCGACGCCGTCACGCGGTCAATCACCAGCGTCGCCTGCGCGCCGTGCGTCTGCTGGTCGGTCGCCACGTCGCGGAGTTGCGGCAGCGTCTGCATTTTCGCCACCAGCGCCGTCGTCCACTGGTTCAACTCGTCGGCGTTGGCGTCTTCGAGCGTGTATTGATATTGCGTGCGGCTCACGCGGTCTTCCACCGTCAAATCCTGCACCGGCTGCATGTTGAGCGTGATGCCCTCGACCTTCGCCAACTCCGGCTGCAAGCGCCGGATGACATCGCTCGCGCTGATTTTTCGATCTTCAAGCGGCTTGAGGTTGATGAGAATGCGTCCGCTATTGAGCGTCGCGTTGATGCCGTCCACGCCGATGAACGACGACAAACTGTCCACTGCCGGGTCTTTCAAAATCACCTGCGCGAGCGCCTGCTGTCGCTCGGCCATGGCGGTGAACGAAATGTTTTGCGCCGCGTCGGAAATACCCTGGATTACGCCGGTGTCCTGCACGGGGAAAAATCCTTTGGGCACGACCACGTAGAGCAAAATCGTGAACACCAGCGTGCCGACAGCCACGAACAGCGTCGCGGTCTGGTGTTTCAAAATCGTTTGCAGCGTGCGCGCGTAAAAACTGATGATGCGATTATAAATGCCTTCGGTCGCTTCAAAAAAACGGCCGTGTTTTTTCTCGTCCGCTTTCGCCTTGAGCAAGCGCGAGCACATCATCGGTGTGAGCGACAGGGAAACGCAGGCGGATACGAGAATCGTCACGCTCAACGTCACGGCGAATTCCCGGAACAAACGGCCAACGATGTCGCCCATGAACAGCAGCGGAATCAGCCCGGCGATCAGCGAAATCGTCAGTGAAATTATGGTGAAGCCGATTTGTTCCGCGCCTTTCAACGCGGCTTGCAGTGGTTTTTCGCCCAGTTCAATGTAGCGAAAAACATTTTCGATCATCACGATGGCGTCGTCCACGACGAAGCCGGTGGAAATCGTCAGCGCCATCAGCGTTAGATTGTTGAGGCTGTAACCGAGCAGATACATCACGCCGAGCGTGCCGACGAGCGAGAGCGGCACGGCAACGCTGGGAATGATCGTGGCATAAACATTTCGCAGGAACAAAAAGATCGCCAGCACGACCAGCGCAATGGTGAGCATCAGCGAAAATTGCACGTCACGCACGGACGCGCGGATTGTCGTCGTGCGGTCGGTGAGGATGGAAACGTCCATGGACGCCGGCAAATTTGCTTTGAGCTGCGGCAGCAGTTGTTTCACACGATCCACCACTTGAATGATGTTTGCGCCCGGTTGCCGCTGGATGTTCACGATCACCGCCGGCGTGGCATTGGCCCACGCGGCGAGCTTGGTGTTTTCCACATCGTCAATCACGTTCGCCACGTCGGACAAAACCACCGGCGCGCCGTTCCGATACGCGACGACGAGCGACTGATAATCCTTGCTGCTCAAGAGCTGGTCGTTGGCATTGATTTCGTAGGCTTGGTGCGTGCCGTCGAAATTGCCTTTTGCCAGATTCACGCTGGCGGTCTGCAAGGCGGCGCGAAGACTCTCCAGACTGATGCCGTAAGATGAAAGCGCGGTAGGATTTGCCTGGATGCGAACTGCCGGCTTTTGCCCGCCGCTGATGGTCACCAACCCGACGCCCGTGATCTGCGAAATTTTTTGCGCGAGGCGCGTGTCGGTGAAATCCTCGACTTGCGACAGCGGATACGTTTTTGACGTGACCGCGAGCGTCATAATCGGCGCGTCGGCTGGATTTGATTTGCTGTAAATCGGTGGCGACGGCAGGCCGGCGGGCAGAAAGCTTTGCGCCGCGTTGATGGCCGCCTGCACTTCCTGTTCGGCCACGTCAATGTTCAGATTGAGCGCGAATTGCAGCGTGATGATGGAGCTGCCGCCGGAGCTGATCGAAGTCATCTGGTTGAGTCCCGGCAACTGGCCAAACTGCCGTTCGAGCGGCGCGGTGATGGCGGACGCGGAAACATCGGGACTTGCGCCGGGATAAAACGTGACAACTTGAATCGTCGGATAATCCACCTCCGGCAGCGCGGAAACGGCGAGCTGTTTGTAAGCGATAAAGCCGGTCAGCAGCACGGCGATCATCAGCAACGACGTCGCCACCGGCCGCAAAATAAATGGCTTTGACGGACTCACTGTGAATTTCTTTTCTGCCACCCGCCTTTGCCCGCGCCGCCACCATTGGCGGGTCGAAGCACCACCTTCGCGCCATCCGTCAGCTTGTTGAAATTATCGGCGGCCACCAGCGTCTCCGGCTCTATCCCCTGCACCGACGAAACATTTCCATCGGTGGTGTCAATCGTGATGGTTTGCATCGCGACGGTTTGGTTCGTGCCGGTTTTATCCGGCTTGATCAGATACACGAATGCGCTGTCGGCGTTGCGCTGAATGACTGTGTTCGGCAGCAGCGTCGCGTCCTCAATCGTGTCCACGAGCAACCGCGCGTTGACGAACTGGTTCGGAAAAAGCGTCTCGTCGTCGTTGGTAAACATTGCTTTCAATTTCACCGTGCCGGTAGTCGAATCAATTTGATTGTCCAAGCTGGCCAAAGTTCCCGTCGCCAGTTTTTTTACCTGCTCGCGGTCAAAGACATCCACGGCCAACGTATTCCCCGATTTTAACCGCGCTTGAATTTTCGGGAGGTCGTCTTCCGCGACATTGAAAACAACATTGATGGGTTGCAACTCCGTAATGACAACCAGAGCCGTGGTGTCGCTTGCGTGAACGATGTTGCCGGCGTCCACTAGGCGCAAGCCGACGCGCCCGGAAATCGGCGAGGTGATGTGGCAATAAGCCAGTTGAACCTTGGCGCTTTCAATCGCCGCCTCATCCGATTTCACGGCAGCTTCAAGTTCCGCCACTTGTGCTGCGACCTGATCATACACGTCCTGCGAGTCGATTTTGGCGGCTAAAAGCGCGGCTTCACGGTTCAATTCGACCTGTTGCAGATTCAACGTTGCCTGGTCCTGATTTTTTTTGGCGGCGGCTTGATCGAGTGTCGCCTGATACGGCGCGGGATCAATTTCGACCAGCGGATCACCCGCATGAACCAACCGGCCTTCTTGATAATTCACCTTCATGAGCTGTCCATCCACGCGGCTCTTCACCGACACGGTGTAGAGCGGCGTCACCACGCCCAGAGCGTTGACATAAATCCCGATGTCGCCCGTCTGCGCCTTGGCTGTGCTGATCATAATAGTTGCCGAACTGGCGCGATCTCGAACGGGGGTTGATTGGGCCTTTGATGGCGATTGTCGCCAGTGTCGCAAATAACAAAGGGCGCCAAATGTGAGCGTAATTAAAATAATCAGCCATGGCCAATAGCACCAAAAACAACCGCGTGATTGTGTTGCAGTTACTATTGAGGAATCATCGGAGTGCATTTGGTGTTGTCGGCCATCAGGCATAATTAGCTCCAATTTTTGATTTTGTCATGTCACGATGTATCAAGCGGGTGACTTGGAAAGTCAAACAGTAAACCCTCAAAGACGATACTGAATTAAATAAAAGGGAAATAAAGAGACAGAAGGTCTTGGGGATAATCCATGTCTTCAAAGCCTTGTAAATTAAAGCTATTATGGAAAATAGGGATGTCATTATTGGTGAAGAACCACAGATCCACACGTATAAAAAATTTTACATACGAGATCAGCATCGCATAACGCAATACGAATAACCAATCTATAAAGTCAGGGTATGAGCAACAAAATCCTGACAATTCGTGACTGGAAAAGTGCGTTTTGATGCGTTTCTTTGCATAAGAGCCAAAAGCGTGACACGCAAAGTCGCGAATGTTTATGCGGGGATACGCAAAAACACGAAAAAAGGGATAGGCTTCGATTCCCGCCGCCTCCACCATTCCGAACATCGTGAGTTTTCGTCCGCCAAGTTGCGGACGGCAACCACGGTTTCAGCCAATAAATCAAAGGGTTTTTTAAAGGAAACGGTTAAGGTTTGAGCGCGTAAAAGGCGGTTCGAGCTGTTTTTAATCAAAAATGATTTCATTTTTAACCAGTCGTCCGAAATCACCCCATTTTGGGCCTCATTTGCCTCTAAAACCCACTTTCGGAGCGGTTCGAGCCGCTTTAACTTGCTCCCCTCAAGAGCAACGATTTGTGTTACCTTGAAACGGTTCGAATCCTATCAGACGCACCAATTAGAACGAGAGGTTTTCATCAAAGAAAATTCGAGCTGACTTCAAAAGACACCACCATCTTGAAGATGGTTTTTGTCTTCACGTAAATCCAGTCATTGACGAGCCGCTCTGGCTTGAAGTGTTGAGTATAAAAGCTGGTTTGGATTTATGGCCAGTTCGTCCAAGGGATATTGTCTCAAAGCTTCATCAAGCCGGCTGTCTGAATAAACAGCGGAAGCACGCAACAGCAGTTCGTCCAATTCCTCATTTTTTGGTTTGGCAATCTGCTTATAAGGCCAGATTTTGACCGGGTCAGAATACGCCGCCGTGAATACCAGTGCATTCAGGATGCTGCGTCCGTCGGCCGTCTGATAATGCCACAAGTCTACGCCGGCATTTTTACCTAGGCTCGCCAAGTCGAATAACGCGCGCAAATTGAACAGGCTGTAGTCAAAGGACAGCGTGCGGACCAGTTCGCGCGGCTGGCGTCCGTCTGGCTCAATCTGCCTGGCGATGCGCTGTTCACGGTCTTTCAGCAACAGGTTTCGCGCCTCGTTCGTCTTGTCCAGAAACATCGCCAGCGCGACGTATTGGACGTCGTAAAACGTGCCGTGATTATTCGGCGCCCGGCTCTCTTGGAGCGCAAGTTTGTTCGTCGTCAGCCATTCAAAATACTGCCCGCCCCATGTGGTCATCGCTTGCTGGTCGGTCACCGTCCACGAGCTTGAACCGGCCAGCAATCCGATGGCATCCATGAGTCCCATCATTCCACGCGCACTGATAAGTCCTTCCGGACGCCCCTCGGTTTCGCCGGGAATGCCCTGGCCGTAATTTAGATTTGGATTCATGCGCGTGGCCGGATTCAAAAACCAGACACAAATAATCTCCGTAGCCTTGGCGGCGTATTTCTCGTCACCGGTAAAATAAAACGCCAGCGCCAGCGTTTGGGCGTCGGCACACGTTTTCATCAGCGGCCCAGCATCCGAATTTGCTTCCGCCTCCGGATTCCGCTGGCCGTCGCGATGAAGGTAATGTCCGTTTGGCGCATTGGTGTCCCTCCAATAATAAGGCGCCTGGCTCATGAAATCATGCTTGTCGCCGCTGGGTGGAATTGTTTTTTTATCCATCACCGTCTTCGGCTTCATGGTCAAAATCTTGTCTGCCTCTGAAACCAGATAATGAAATGCCGGTGCGAGCGCCGGGTCATTTGTAGCCAGACGGACTTTGGCCGTGGCCAACGCCTGCGGGTCGGCACAAAAAACCCTCGGCAAACTGGTCGCCACCGGCGAACCTTGCGACGCAGTAGCAACCGCCAACAAAACACAGACAATGATGGCGTGCGGTGTATTTCCTTTCATTTTAATTTGAGTCAAGGCTGCTGGATTTCGAGTGCGCCTTTAATTTTCAAAACGATGGTCGTTGAAATTTTGTCCGGCGCAGTCGCTGGAATCGCCACGACAAGTCCCCCAGCCGTCGCGGAAGTTTGAAGTTCTTTTCCACCGGCAAGCAAAGCCGCCGAAGTGTTTTTGTTCCGCAACCCAGGAACCAGCAACTTCCCATCCTTGGGCCAAAAACCTGTGAAGACGTGCAAGCAAAGTATCGTGCCGTCGTCCGCGACTTTCTTCGTGCAACGCCCCCACGGTAATTGTTTCGCGAACGGGCTCGCCGTCGTGTCGTAAATCGCCTCGCCGTTTATTTTCATCCACGCGCCGACTGCTTGCAGCCGCTCGACGGAGGGTTCGGGAATTTCGCCTGCGCTCGTCGGCCCGACATTGAGCAGATAATTTCCGCCTTTGCTCGCGATGTCGACGAGGTTTGTCACCAGCGTCTCGGCGCTTTTCCAATCGTGATCATATGCGCGGAAACCCCAAGTGTGGTTCATCGTCATGCACGTCTCCCAATCTTTCCCCGGAATGCCCGTCGGCGGAATTTTTTGTTCCGGCGTCTGGAAGTCGCCGGTGGATTTTTTTGAATCAAGCCGGTTGTTCACGACCGTGTCCGGCTGCAATTTCAGCAGCGGCAGGATTTTTTCCGCGCGCTCCGCGTTCATGCCCACCGGCGTATCGAACCAGAATTCCGCGACCGGCCCATAATTGGAAAGCAGCTCCTTGATCTGCGGCACATCCACTTTGTCAATGAAGTCGTCCATGCTCCCCTGCTGCGCGGCGTCCCAATGATTTTGTTTATCAATCAGCAGCTGCCCGGTCTTGCTGCCCGCCGCCGCGCCGCCCGAATGATTCCAGTCCTGCGCCTGCGAATAATAAAATCCCAGCTTGATGCCGGCCTGCTTGCAAGCTGCCGCGAGTTCCGCGAGCGGATCGCGATGCCACGGCGTCGCGTCATAGATGTTGAACGCGCTCGCCTGCGAATGAAACATCGCGAAGCCGTCATGATGCTTCGCCGTGATGACGATGTATTTCATACCTGCGTCCTTCGCGATTTTCACCCACTGCTCCGCGTTAAAATTCGTCGGGTTGAATTGCTTCGTGAACGCTTGATAATCAGCCACAGGAATCCGGCCACGGTTCATGATCCATTCGCCGCCGCTGCTGGTGATGTTCGTGCCGTGCCAGACGCCGGCAGGCACGGAATAAACACCCCAGTGGATAAACATTCCGAACCGCGCCGCGCGCCACCATTGCATCCGCTGCTCGTGCGTCGCGCCAAATTCCTTCCGCCACATCAGTAGCTCTGGGCTGGGCGGAGTTTTATCCGGCGTCATGAATAATGACGGAGCAGAAACATTGGTCGTGTCCTGCGCGAACAAATTTGCTCCAGCCAGCAACACAGCCGCCAGCGTCAGGCGCAAATTTAAATGCAAAATAATTTGGATTGGTTTCATAAAACCTCGTGACAATGGCCGCTCATTTTATTTTGACCATCTCCGCGCTGTGCGGTGCGACGGACAGGGAGAATTCAATTTTGAAACTGCCCAAATCTTTTTGCCGCCACAAATCACGGACGACGTGCGCGCCGGAAATCTTCAAGTCCGACCACTTAACCGTGACCGAAATCGCGCCGTTCGTGCCGGTGTTGAACAGCCCGACCGCCTTCGAGCCGTCGGCCAAATCCCTAGCCAGCACCCGCGCGTCGCCGTCGGTGCTGATGGTTTTCGCCTGTTGGCCGAGCGCGTCCTGATTCACCGCCAGCACCTCGTCATTTTCCAAAAGATTTTTCGTGAACGCATCCAGCTCCGAAAAATCGTTGGCCAACAGCAGCGGCGCGGAAACCAAACACCAAAGCGTGATGTGCGTGTATTCCTCATCCGGCGTGAGGCCGGGCTGATTTTTCTCCTTCGTCGAAATTTCCAGCATATCCGGATCGTTCCAATGACCGGGGCTGGCGTAGGTCGCCCACTTGTCTTCGCCAAAACCCTTGCTGCTCATGGAAGTCCAGTTCGCCTTGATGTCGCCGCTCGTGCGCCAGCAGTTCGCAATCCTGCCGATGGTCGCGCCATTCGTAATGTTCATATTGTTCGACAAACTGAAAATTATGTCGCGTCCGCTGTGGCGCAGCGCGTCGCCCATTTCCTTCGTTTCGGAAAATTTAATCGGGTTCCAGTCATACTTCAAATAGTCAATGCCCCACGCGGCCCACTGCGCGGCGTCGTTCGTCGCGAAGGAATATTTCCCAATCGCCCACGGCAAAACTTTTTTGTTCACCACTTTTTTTCCCGCCGGCTTCGTCCACGCGCCTGCGGGATTTTCCGCGCTGCCGCCGATGCGCGTGGCGTAGGAAGTTGTCCACGGCGTCGAATAAATTCCAATCTTCAAGCCGAGCGCATGAACGTCGTCACACAGTTTTTTCATATCAGGAAATTTTTCATTGCCCTGAATGGCCTTGAACGCGCCGCCGCGCGCACCCTGCCAGGTGTCATCAATGTTCATGTAAGTCCAGCCGTGATTGATGAGTCCGGAATCCGCCAGCGCCTTCGCGTTCTGAAGAATGATGTCGCCGGTCACACGACCGGCGTAATGATTCCAACTGTTCCAACCCATTGGCGGCGTCAGCGCGATAGTTTCGCCCACGACAATCTTGAATGGCTTGTCACTCGCGCCGAGAGAGTTTTTTACGTGAAAGACAACCTTGTATTCACCGGTTTTGCGAAGCTTGCCGGTGATATTTCCTGTCGCAGCGTCCAACCTCAAACCATCTGGCAAATAATCGGCAGAAAATTCCATCGGGCGATTTCCGGTCGCGGGAATGTGATACAAAAATGGATGTTCGGGCCGGACACCGAAGATTTCCGGGCCGTTGATGCGCGGTGTCGGCTGCGCGGCTGGTGTGCGGATTTCCGGCGCATCGGCGGCGCAGGCGGATTTTGTAATCAGAGCCATGCCCAGCACGCATACCGGCAGAAGGTTTTTCATTGAAACGGCGCAGTTTTTTATCATTTGGAATTGGTTAAAATGGCAAAAAATAAGCCTGTTTGTTTCTAGCCGTGATATTCTATTTTTGGACGGCGGCGGATATTTTATAGACCGCCGCATCGCTTGGCTTCAGAGACAATTTCAATGCGTTGGAAGCGTCGAACACCGCGCCGCTCCAAAGCTCTTTAACCTGATAGGATTGTCCGGGCGACAAGCCAATCCGACTGAAATCAACCGCCACATTGATGTTGGTTTTGGAATAGTTCAAGGCCGCCAGATAAAATCTATTCCCGCCGCTCTCCGTAAAAAAATTTGCTGCCGCGCTGCCGGTGTCGCCTTCCACGGGTCGAAAAGATTTTCCGGCTTTCGCCAGCACGTTAATGTCCTTGTTCGTCAGAAATAATGTGGCGCGCGCCTTGCCGGTGGCGCTCCCCGCCTCGCTGAAATCATCACCCGAAAGAAACAGTCCCGTAATGACGGCGGAGGTCACGCGCGCGCGATTCTCGCCTTCGCTATAACCGTCCAGCACGACGTGGTCGGGATCGTTGAAGTCATAAACATTGTCGAGCCACCAGCCGTAGGTCAGCGCATTGAGCGTGTATTCCGTTTCGCTAATTCCGCCATAAGTGTCGCAGGAAATCCGGCGCGAGTTGGCGTATTGCCCCGGAAACAAAGGCGAAATCGCCTCGTTCAAATAAATATCTTCGCCCAGCGTCTGCACGACAAATTTCATCCCGTTGCACTACTGTCCGGTTAAGGTTTTGCTGACAACGATTTCATTTCGGTAAAATCTGGCTATTCTCGCTGTCCGGTCATTTTTCGATTTCAATTCTGCGACGCTTCCTTGAGGGTGGTTCCCCGCATTCCTGCGGTATTCACC